>DATDZZ010000029.1:0-20876 GCA_035288565.1 archaeon | reverse complement strand
GCATCTCTCGCAATTCCTTACATTCAATGTTTTTTCTTTAACCACTTCCTCTAATGCAACGAAAGCCATACAAATAATGGAATCATTAAATATTTAAATTAAGAAAAAGAATTCTATTTATGCATTTATTTAAAAGAAGAAAAGGAAAGGAAAGGCCTGTTAGAATTATTTCTTCCAGTGAACGTGATTTTTCTCAGGGTTTTTTTGAAGGCCAGAGAAAAGCCTGGATGGAAAAGAAGAATGCAGTTCCTGAAAAAGTTTTTGAAAACTTTGATTTCCTTAAAGCTGAAGACCCCAAACAGGTAAAGAAATTCCTGGAAGGAAAAGACGCCTTTCTCGGAATAAATTTCAATGAAATATTAAGCAAGGCCCGCAAAGCAAAAAGTAATGTAGATCAATTAAATTTTTTATGGGCTGCAATTAATTTGGCTATAGCCGGCTTTCCTGAAAGAGAAATAAATAGAGTTGTTGATTTAGCCCAGAACAAAATTAAAGACTTAAAAATAAGGCCTTTAAATGAAAAAACCGTGGAAGCAATTGAAAAAGACATTCATTTCATTAAGGCGTTTTTCAGCGAAGAGGCTTCTCAAAAAATTTCAGAGTCTTTAAGGGCCGAGGCTTTGGAGAGAAAAAACCGTGAAATTAATGAACAGGGTTTATTGATTGATTCTCTTTTAAAGAAAAGAAAATTTTTTCAGGCTGGAAAGCTTTTATTGAATCAAGAAAAAATTTCAAGAGCTGAATCAATTATTGCCGGCGGAGAAAAATTATTGAGCAGTCTTTTTGCTTCTCCTCCAACTTCGATTGAAAAATTTTTCAGTTCCTTTACGGGAAGAAAGCCTCTTCAAAGAAAATTCCTGAATCCCGTGCTTGAAAGGGTAGCGCTTGCCTTTAAAGAAATTGCTTTACATCAAGAGAAAGGAAGCGAAAAACAAAAAGAGAATTTCAGTAAATCTTTTCAGTTTTATTCAATGGCTGCAAACAAAGATGAAGCCCGGAAAGTTTTTCCTTTGCTTGAAAACCCTGACTTAAAGGAATTTGAATCCATGTTTGAAGGCAGCAAAAACGATTTTGAATTGAAGAGAAGGAAAGCAGGAGGAAAAGAATAAATGGGAATTTTTTATGGGTTTCAGAAGAAAAACTAAAAGGCTTGCAGAAGGAATTTTAAATTTTTTTCGTTCAAAAAGCAATAAGGGAGATTCACAAAGGGAATTGAAAAGGGTTTCCTTTAATCCAAGGAATTCAAAAAAATATTATTTTGATTTTTTTAATGAATGGAAAAAAAATCAATTAAGTTTGCTTGCCAAAGAAATAAGTGAAGAAGAAATTAAGGGTAAGGAAGGAAAAGCAGATTTAAATGTAAAAAATCTTCAATTTAAATGGGCTGTAATTAATTTATGTTCAATTGGAGCTTCTAAAAAAGAAATTGAAAAAAAAATTATTAATGTTGCCAAAAAAGTTAAGGAATCTAATGACTTTGAAGCGGAAAAAATAGAAGCTGAATTGAGAGAAATAGAGATGATGCTTGATCCGCATTCTTTCTTTGAAAACAATTAATACTTATTTTTTTAATAATTAATTTGCAATAAATGGTTTTAAAACAAAGCTTTATTAACTTAATTCAATGAATTTTACTTATATTATAAGGGTTTAATGAGTTTCGATTTTTAGTGGTTTTATGAGTTTTTTAAAGCAGTTAGACAGAACATTGCAGTTAGAGAGAAAGAAAGTAGAAAACAAGGATTATGATTACAAGAAAATAAACCATGAAAGGCTTATTTCTTACAGGAGAGAACCTGAATCAATTGTTGAGGTTAACAGGCCTACTAATTTAAGGAGAGCAAGACAGCTTGGCTACAGAGCAAAACAAGGAATTGTTGTTGCAAGAATCAGGATCAGAAAGGGTTCAGGGCTGCATTTAAGGCCAAACAAGGGAAGAAGGCCTAAAAGAATGGGGGTAACTAAGCTTACAAGAAGAATGTCCATTCAGGGAATTGCAGAGCAAAGAGTTCATAAAAAATACGCTAACATGGAAGTAATGAATTCATATAAAGTAGCTCAGGACGGGCAGAATAAATATTTTGAAGTAATTTTAATTGACCCTTTCCATCCTGGAATTCAGTCAAGCAAGGAAATGAATTGGATTATTGAAAAACAGCACAGGAAAAGGGCTTTAAGAGGCTTAACAAGCGCGCAAAAGAAATCAAGAGGACTGCATAAGAAAGGAAAAAATGTTTCAAAGAACAGGCCGAGCTTAAGAGCCCATCAAAGAAAAGCAAAGTAAAAAATTAATTAATTCTTTTTATTCTTTTTTTATTGCTTTATTGATTTAAAAGAATTTTCTATGCAATTTATTCATGCTTGCTGACTTAATTTTGCTTGAAAAGTACAGTGACTTAAATGAATTAAAAGAAAAGGCTGAAAGGCTTGGAAATAATGCTTTAATTCTTGCAAAAACTTTTTCTAAAGAAGAATTAAAGAAATTAAATGAAAAAATCAAGCAGGAAAAATTTCCTTTTTATACCTGCCATGTTTTGGATAAAACAGATGCAAGGGAATTAAATGATTTCAAAAATTCAGCTGACTTTATTGCAGTGAAAGGCTCATCAATTGAATTAAATAAATTCGCGGCAAGCCAAAAAAAAGTGGATTTTTTGCTTCACCCTTTTTCAAAAGAAAAATTAACCTTTGATACTGGAACAGCTCAGCTAGCCAAAAATAATGAAATTAAAATTGCTTTTTTATTCAATGAATTTAATTCAGTGCAGGGCTTTCAGAGAAGCCAGATGCTTAAAAATGCTTTTTTCACTGTAAAGCTTTTAAAAAAATATGAATTGAATGCATTGTTTTTCAGCGGTGCAAGAAGCCTGAATGAGTTCAGGGCAGTTAAGGACTTCATTTCATTAAGCGAGCTTCTCGGCTTCTCGTTAAGCCAGTCGAAAAGGTTTATTGATGTTTTGCCTGAAAAATTGCTGGAGGAATTGAAATGAAGATTTATTCCGTTAACCCCAAAAATGAAAAAATTTTAGGCGAAGCGGAAGAAGATTCCGCAAAAGAAGTTCAAAATGTTTTCAGCCGCGCTAAAAGTGCCTTCATTGAATGGAGCAATTCAAGTTTTTCTTTCAGGGCAAAAAAATTAATGCAAATCGGAAAGGAGCTGCAGAAAAAGAAAAAGAAGCTGGCTGATTTAATTTCAAATGAAATGGGGAAGCCTTTGCAGGAAGCACTGCTGGAAGTTGATGAAACAATTCAGTTAATTAAATTTTTTTCAAAGAGTTCAGAAAAATTATTGAAAGAGAAAAAAATCAAGCAGAACAGCAAACAAACCAGTTTAATTAAATTTGAGCCTTTAGGAGTTATTGGAATTATTACTCCCTGGAATTACCCTGTTTCCACTCCAAGCTGGGCTTTGGTTCCAGCTTTAATGGCTGGAAACACAGTTATTTTCAAGCCAAGTGAAAAAGTTCCTTTGACTTCAATTGAGTTAGCTAAAATTTATTCAAGGAATTTGCCTGAAAATGTTTTCAGCATTGTTGTTGGAAGAGCATCTGCTGCTCAGGAATTAATTAGGCAGGATTTAGGCAAAGTTGTTTTTGTTGGCTCGAATGCAAATGGAAAAAAGGTTTTTGAGGAAACAGCAAAGCAAGGAATTCCGGCAGTAATTGAGATGAGCGGAAAAGATGCATTCATTGTTTTAAGGGACGCGAATTTAGAGGAAGCAAGCAATGCAGCAGTGTACGGCGCATTCAACAACAACGGCCAGAACTGCTGTTCTGCTGAAAGAATTTTAGTGGATGAAAAGATTGCTGAAAATTTTGTTGACATGGTTTACAATAAAACAAAAAAATTAAGGATTGGAGCAGATTTAGGGCCTTTAGCTGATGAAGCTCAGTTGAATAAAGTAGTGAACAGAGTGAATGAAGCAATTGAAGCTAAATCAATTATTTTAACAGGCGGAAAAAAAATTAAAAGAAAAGGCTTTTTCTTTGAGCCCACAATTATTGTTAACGCCAATGAAAATTCAAGGATAATGAGAGAAGAAACATTCGGGCCAGTAATGTGCATTAATTTCTTTAAAACAGAAAAAGAAGCAGTAGAGAAAGCAAACAATTCCGCTTATGGATTAAGCGCAAGCATCTGGACAAAAAATAAAAAGAAGGCAGAGGAAATGGCGTCAAAAATCAAGGCAGGCACTGTGTGGGTTAATGAAATTAATCTGCCTTTCCATGACTGCCCTTGGAGCGGAACAAAGAACAGCGCAATAGGCTCTTTGCTTGGAGAAGAAGGCTTAAAGGAATTTACCCAGGTTAAGCACATTTTAATTGATAAAAGCAATTCTAATTCCAGAAAGCACTGGTTTCCTTACAAGTGAACAGCTTTTTGAGTTTGTTTTTAAAGTTAATTTTGCATTAATTTG
The DNA here is from genome assembly GCA_035288565.1 of archaeon. Lineage (GTDB taxonomy): Archaea > Iainarchaeota > Iainarchaeia > Iainarchaeales > DATDZZ01 > DATDZZ01. The sequence continues at coordinate 16,459 of DATDZZ010000029.1, read as the reverse complement.
TAATGCACACCTCCTGCTTCATTTGCGGTTCAGAAAAAATTCAGCTGATTAATTTCAAGGGAAAGAATGCATTCAAATGCAGTTCATGCAAAAACACTAGTTTTCTTCACAACCCACTGAAAAAGAAATATGTTGAATTAATAAAAGGGCATAAAAAAATTCATTTCACTGTTGCTGCATTGATTTGGAGAAATAAAAAGCTTTTAATGTTTGACAGAACTTTCTGGACTTTCGGTTTCACAGTTCCATCAGGGCATGCGGAAAGAAATGATTCAATACAAGAAGCGGTGAAAAAAGAAATCAATGAGGAAACGTCTCTTGAAGTGGTTTCATTAAAGAAACTGAAAGAATTAAGGCTTGAATGGGATTACTGCAGTGTTGGAGGAACAGCGCATTACTGGACCGTCTTTGAAGCCCTGGTTAAAGGAAAGCCAAAAGAAACAATTGAGTCAAGAAAAATTAAATTTTATTCATTAAAGGAAATTAATAAACTGAAATTGAATGCAGCAATGAGAATTGTTTTAATTAACCTGAATTTAATTAAGGCAAGGCCTTTAGTTCTTGGAATCACTTCAGAATTCGGAATGGGCAAGACCACGGTGGCAGGTATTTTTGAAAAACTTGGAGCAAAAAAAATTAATGCGGATGAGCTTGCGCAAAAACTTTTCACCGAAAAAAAAATCAAAGAAAAACTGAGAAAAGAATTCAGTGCAGGGATTTTTGAGGGAAAAGAAATTTCAAGAAAAAAGTTGGCGGAAATTGTTTTCTCGAATGAATTGAAAAGAAAGAAGCTGGAGAAAATAATTCACCCAATTGTGTTCAGTGAAATGAAGAAAAAAATAAATGAGTTCAAGAAAAGGAAAGCGAAATTAATTGTTTTGGATGTTCCTTTGCTTTTGGAAACAAATTTCAGGCAGTTAGCTGACCAGGTTTTAATTGTTTTATCTGAAAAAGAAGAGCAGTTAAAGAGATTAAAGAAAAAAGGCTTCACTGAAAAAGAAATCAGGGAAAGGATTCTTGCCCAGAAAAGCATTCATGAAAAAATCGGCTTTGCTGATTATGTCATCAATAACAGCTTTTCTTTGAAGGAAGCAAAAAATAACGTTAAAAATCTATATAATGACTTAATTAAAGGGGTTAAATGAAGAGGGCAGTGTATGCAGGGACTTTTGATCCGGTTACTTTAGGGCACTTGGATATTATTGAAAGAAGCTCTAAAATTTTTGATGAACTGATTGTTGCAGTGGCTGAGAACAAAGAAAAATTTCCTTTGTTTTCTTTAAATGAAAGAATTGAAATGATTGAAAAATCAGTTAAAAGCAGGAAAGTGAAAGTGGAAGGCTTTTCAGATCTTCTTGTAGATTTTGCGGAAAGAAAGAATGCAAAAATAATAATTAAAGGCCTGAGGGCAATGAGCGACTTTGAGTATGAGTTCCAGCAGTCATCAATTAACAGGAACTTGAACAAAGAAATTGAATCCTTTTATGTCATGACTAATGAAAAGTTTTTTTATTTGAGTTCAAGCATCGTAAAAGAAATAGCTTCCCTGAAAGGAAATGTTTCAATGTTTGTTCCTTCAATTGCTGAAAAAAAATTAAAGGAGAAGTTCAGGTGATTAAATGAATTTAGAGATTCCTTTTCATGCGCAAAAAATTGAGGGATTTGAAGGAGTTTATGTTTTGCAGAATTTAATGGAGTTTTTTGAAAGAGATGTTTCACTTGATGCAATAATTCATGAAACAAAAACAGGAACAAGGCTGCAGAATGACTCTGAAGCCGCTTTTCTTTTAGAGCTTGGAATTGCCGCAAATTCTTTTGGGTTTAAGAGCATTGTTTATTCAATGGATATGAGTTTGTTTACTCCTAAGGAAAGCGAGTTAAAGGGACAGGATTTTTTAAAATTTTTAAAGGAAATGCATGGAGTGCACAGCGGAAGAAAGAAAAGAGTAATTGAAAATATTGCTCTGCTTCTTCAAGGAGAAGGGGAATTTAAGATTAAAATTCCAGGCATTGAAGAAGTTGAAGCCTTGATTGATGAAAAGATTCCTGTAATTGTTTCAGTGATTGACGGCTTAGTAACTAACAGAAATAAAACTTCAGGAAGGTATTTGATTGTTCACGGCTATTCTCCTGATTACTTTAACTGCACTGACATTAAATTAGGGGAAATCAGAATTAAAAAAGAAAATTTGTTTATGGCTTTGCAGGCAAACTCAATTCATGTAAGCAGTTACATGCTTGCAATTAAGCCTTCCTATACTAGCGCGAAAGTGCTTTCAAAAAAGCCTATTGACAAAGTGATTGACAACATTAAATGGTAGAAATGAAAAAACTGAATCCAATTCCTCTTTCTTTAAGGGAAAGAAAAAGATACATTGAATTTGAATTAATTTCAGAAAAAAGACTTGAAGAGAAAGATGTTTCTTTTCAGCTTTGGAAGGATTTCCTTTCATTGTTCGGAGAAATCGGCACAGCAAAGCAGAGGCTTTGGCTTGCTTACTGGAATGAAGAAAAAAATACAGGAATTCTGAGATGCTCTTTAAAGGAATTAGAGAAAGTTAAGGCAGGGCTTCTGTTTGCTTCAAAAATAAAGGATGTTAAAGTAATTCCCCGAATTCTAAAGGTTTCAGGTACAATCAAATCTTTGAAAGAATAAAAGCGAGAGAATCCTTTAAATATTTATTCCTTTTATATATGATAGGAAAAAGAAGAAAAAAATTAATTTTTTGCTTGAATTCTGAAAAGGTGGTAAGAAAATGTATCCAGGTGCTCACAAGGCGGTTGCTTATGATAAAGTTGCAACAATGTTTTCTCCTGATGGAAGGCTTTATCAGGTGGAATACGCTTCAAAGATTGTTGCACAGGGAACATTGGGAGTCGGATTGGTTTTTGAAGACGGAGTTCTTTTAGGAGCCGATAAAAGAGTTGCTTCCAGGTTAATGAAATCAGATTCAATTGAAAAATTATTCAAAATAGACAGCCATATAGGCGCAGTTTCTTCTGGTTTAGTGGGAGATGCAAGGCAGTTGGTTTCAATTGCAAGGCAGGCTTCGCAGAATAATGTAATGGTGTATGATGAAGCAATTCATGTAGAGACTTTAGTGAAGGAAATTGCTGCAATAAAGCATCAGTTCACTCAGTATGGGGGCGCTAGGCCTTTCGGTGTTTCATTGATTTTAGCTGGAGTGGATGACACCGGCTTCAGGCTTTTTGAAACAGAGCCAAGCGGAGCCCTTGCAGAGTACTCTGCTATAGCAATTGGAAACAAGAAAAAAGAGGCTATGGCAATTCTTGAAAAAGGATTCAGGGACAACTTAAGTCTGGAAGAAGGAGCTTCATTGCTTGTAGATACAATCAAAGCAACTTATGATGAAAAAGCAAAAATTGATATTTCAAAAATTGATGTTGCTTTCATTGATTCAAAAAGAAAATTCAACCATGTTAAACCAGAGAAATTGAAAGCTATTTTGAGCAAAAAGAAATAAAACTGGGAAAATATGGTTAAATTAGAGGACGCTGTTATAGCGAGGCTTGAAAAAGCCGGAGAAAAATTTGAAGTTCTGGTTGACCCTGAGCTGGCTTTAAAGTTTAAGAAAGGAGAAAAAGTTGACTTCAATTCTTTGCTTGCCTCTGACATTATTTACAAGGATGCAAGGAAAGGAGAAGAGGTTTCTTCTGAGGCATTGAATAAGGCTTTCGGTTTCACTGAAACAGAGAAAGCTGCAAAAAAAATTATTCTGGAAGGAGAAGTGCAGCTCACCACTGAGCAGAGAAGAAGGTTCCTTGAAGCAAAAAGAAAGGAAATAATTAATTTGATTGCAAGGAATGCAGTGAATCCGCAGACTAATGCTCCTCATCCTCCTCAGAGAATTGAAAATGCAATGAATGAAGCAAAAATTCATATTGATGCTGTGAAGCCTGCAGCCGACCAGGTTAACGACATTTTAAAGGAAATAAGAAAGCTGATTCCGATTTCTTTTGAAAAACAGGAATTGGCTTTAAAGATTCCCGCCCAGTTTTCAGGGCAGGCTTTAGGAGTACTAAAAAAATATGATTTAAAGAAGCAGGAATGGGGAAATGACGGAAGCCTTATGGCTGTAATGGAAGTTCCTGCAGGAATAACTCAAGAGCTGTTAAATGAATTAAATCATTTAACTCACGGAGAATTCCAGTCAAAGTTAATGGAGAAGAGAAAAAATGGATAAAGCAATTGAAGTAAAGTCAATGCATGCAGTGCATGCTGGAAAAGAAGCTGAAAAAGAAGAAGAATTTAATGCGGAGAGCAGTCAAAGCGAATTAAATGAAAAAGAGAAAAAAATTGTTGTTCCCGGAGAGCTTTTAACTGACAAGAAAAAAAGGCTTGGAGAGCATGTTTATTTAAGGGAAGGAAAAATTTTTTCTGATTCTCTTGGGTTTGTAAGCGAGTCAGAGGCATTCATTTCAGTTGTTCCTTTGCAGGGGGTTTACACTCCAAGAGCAGGCGATGTAGTTGTAGGAATTATTTCGGATGAAAAACACAACGGCTACTTGGTTGACATTAATTCTTTTTACGCAAACTTTATTTTAAAGTCAAGCAGGGGCCCAGTGCTTAAACTCAATGCAGTTGTTTCAGCTAAAGTGTTTAAGGTAAGTGAGTTAAATGAAGCTGATTTGGGCCAGGTAAGGCAGTTTTATGGGGGAGAAATTTTAAGGGTTTCTCCTGTAAAGGTTCCAAGAATTATTGGAAAAAACAATTCAATGCTTGAAGTTTTAAGGAACGGAACAAACTCAAACATAATGGTTGGAAGAAACGGATACGTTTGGATTAAGGACGGAAATGCTGCTTTGGCTGTTAAAGCAATTAAGAAAATTGAAATGGAAGCTCATTTATCTAACTTGACTAACAGGATTAATGATTTTTTGATTGAGAATAAGGAAGTGAATAAATGAAGGAAAAAGAAGCAGAGTACGTGAATAGAGAGGGAAAAAGGCTTGATGGAAGAAAAGTTAATGAATTAAGGGCAATTAAAATCGAAGTTGGAGTAATTCCTTCAGCTGCAGGCTCATGCTACCTTGAATGGGGTTACAATAAAGTTATTGCTGCAGTGCAGGGCCCAAGAGAAGTTCTGCCCAGGCATATGGCTGATCCATACAAGGCAATCATTAGATACACTTACAGGATGGCTACTTTTTCTGTAAGTGAAAGAAAAAACCCCAAGCCTGGAAAAAGAGACATTGAAATTTCAATGGTTTCTGCAAAGGCTTTAGAGAAAGCGGCTTTTTTGGAAAAATTTCCTAACACTGCAATTGATGTCTTTGTTCAGGTCCTGGATTCAAATGCAGGAACAAGAATTGCTGCTTTGACTGCTGCTTCGGTTGCAATGGCTGACGCAGGAATTCCAATGAAGGACTTGGTTTCAGGGACAGCTGTGGGAAGAGCAGGCGGAAAACTAATGATTGATTTAACGAAGGAAGAGGAAGACGCTCCTGATGCAGTTGATGCAGCTCTTGCAATTCTTCCCAATTCAGAGGAAATTGTTTTGCTTCAAATGGATGGAATAATTTCTCCAAAGGAATGGAGGGAAGCATTGAAGATGGGAATTGAAGGATCAAAAAAAGTTTATGAATTCCAGAAAGAAGCTTTAAAGAAAAAATATTCAGGTGATAAGTAATGGGGTATGAAAATGTTTTGTGGAAACTGCAGGGAGACAAAGTTTTAGAGTCAATCAATGCAGGAAAAAGACTGGATGCAAGAAAGTTTGATGAATACAGGAAAATTGAAATCAGAAAAGATATAAGCCATTTGGCTGAAGCAACAACTCAAGTGAAGCTTGGAAACACTGAGGTAATCTGCGGAATTAAATTGGAAATCGGAGTGCCTTATCCGGACTCCCCTGAAGAAGGATCAATGAGCACTTCAGTTGAACTGCTTCCATTGGCTTCGCCTGAATTTGAGTCAGGGCCTCCAAGTGAAAACGCAATTGAAATCGGAAGAGTAGTTGACAGAAGCATTAGGGAAGGAGGCTGCCTGGATTTCAAGGACTTATTTGTTGAAGAGGGAAAGTCTTGGATTGCCTTCATTGATTTTTATCCAATAAATTATGACGGAAACCTTTTCGATGCCTGCTCCATAGCTGGAATGAGTGCTTTGCTTAACGCCAAGATTCCTAAATTAGAGGACGGAGTTATTGTGAGAGGGGAATGGAAAGGAAAATTAAAGTTAAAGAATCACGCAGTGCTTAATTCTTTTGCAAAGATAGGGAACTCAATTGTTGCTGATCCTTCAATTGCAGAGGAAAAGGCTTTAACTTCAAGGATTCATATTTCCTTTAACTCTGATGGCAACTTAAATGCTTTCCAGAAAGGAGGGCCAGGCTCTTTAACTGCAAATGAATTAGATCAAGCAATTGACACTGGGTTGAAAAACTCAAAGCATTTGATTAAAATCATTGAGGAAAGCTCTGAATAAAGGTATAAAAAGGTTTTCTTAAGGGAATTAACTATAAAGGTGTTACTTTAATGTCTACAAAGAAAGTAAAATCAACAGGAAGATATGGAGCAAGATACGGAGTAGGAATAAGGAAAAGGCTAATTAAAGTTGAAGAAAAGCAGAAAAGAAAGCATTCCTGCCCTGACTGTGGATTCAAAAAAGTTTCTAGAAGAGCAGCAGGAATATTCAGCTGCAGGAAATGCGGCTTGGAGTTTGCCGGAGGAGCTTATTTTCCTGAAACTTTAACCGGAAACATTGTAAAGAAAACCGTGAGCCAGAAAGCTTTTGCTTCAATTGAACTGCTTCTTGCAGGAAAAGAGAAAACTCAGTAAAAGGTGAAATGAATGTATAAATGCACTAAATGCGGAACAATTTCCGACACAGTTTCAGCGGGAGTAATTAGATGCCCTTCCTGTGCAAACAAAATGTTCTTTAAAATAAGGCAGCCAATTGCAAAAACCATTAAAGCAGAATAGTGGTTGAATTGCTTATAACCACTTCCAGGAAGCCTGGAATGAAAACAAGGGCTTTTGCAAGGGACTTAGCTAAAAGCTTTCCGAATTCTGTTTATTTTTCAAGAGGAAAAAGCTCTTTAGGAAACTTATTTGATCACGCAGTTTTTGAAGGCAAAAAAACTGTATTGATTATAGGAGAAAAGCACGGCAACCCAGTTGAAGTTCAGGCAGTGAAATTAAAGGAAAACGAATTCAGCTATGCATTAAAAGCATTCATTAAAGTAATGAAGCTGAGAAAAGAATTAGGGAATGAAAGAAGAAAATTCAGTTCACTGAAATTAGTGGAAGCAAAAGAAAAAACAAAAAAATTTTTGAATGAAATCAATGCTGAATTCAATAAAAATTCTGACAATAAATTAATTGAATCAGATTACGCGGTTTCGTTTTACTTAAATGAAAAAGAAATCGGTCCGAGGTTTAAAATTGAAAAACTCATTGAATGAATTTTCATTGAAAGTGAATCTTTTCCTTGAAAATGAAAAGAAAGCAAAAATAATTCAGGAATCAATTGAACCTGAACTTAATTCAGTTAAAGAAACAAGAAGCAAGACAAGCATAAAAGTTAATAAGAATGTATTATCATTAATTATTGAAGCGAAAGACAAAACAGCTTTAAGAGCCTCAATGAATCTTTATTTGAGGCTGATTCTGGCTTCAAGCAATGCATTTTTTTAGGAGGAAATTAAATGGATCAAAAAGAATTGCAGACACAGGTTTTAGATTTTGAAAGAAAAAGAGCGCAGTTAATGAATGTTTCAGGGCAGAAGCAGCAGTTTCAGTTCCAGGACAAGACGCTTGAAAAAGCAATAGAGGAATTAAGCAAAACAAAAGAAGAAAAAGTTTACAAGGCAGTGGGAAATATATTAATTTTAAGTCCTGTTAAAGAAGTTCAAAAAGAATTGAAGGACCAGAAAGAAACAATTGAAGTAAGAGTTAAAACACTTGAAAAGCAGGAAGAACAGTTAATGGACAGCTTGAATAAATTAAAGTCAGGCATTGAAAAAGCAACAGGGCAAAAGGTAGAAGAAGCAGACGAAGAGTGAAAGCAATGAGCTTCTCCTCTTTTTTAAGCGAATTAAAAAATAAAAAAATACTGATTCTGAGCCACGCAGGCGCGGATGTAGACGGAATAAGCTCTGCAGCTGCACTGCATGAATTCCTTAAATCAAAAAAAATGAATTCAGTTATTGGAGCAATTGACCGCATTAACTTGACTGCTTTAAATGTAATAAAGAAGCTAGGCATTGAAGTTCAGTTGAATCCTGATTTAAGCAAATTCGACGGAATAATTGTTGTTGACACCAACACATTCAAAATGTTTGGATCAAAAGAAAAAGATTTAAGGAATTTCAAAAAACCAGTATTTGTAATTGACCATCATCAAAAGCAGAAGCATTCAATAACTGAAGGCAAATACAATTACATTAATGAGTCGTTTGTTTCCACTACTGAATTAGTGTATCAGTTATTCAAGCAGGAAGACTTTAAAATAAATTCAAAAGCTGCTTCATTAATTGCTTTAGGAATTATAACTGATTCTTCAGGATTCTATATTTCAGATTTCAGAAGCTTTCAAATAATGGCTGAAATGCTTAAAGAAACAAAAAAAACTTATGGAGAGCTTCTTGAATTGCTTCAAAGAGATGAAACACCAGGAGAAAAAATAGCCAAATTAAAGGCAGCTCAGAGAGTAAAAATTTACAAAATAGGAGAATTAATTGCAGTTACAACCAATGTAGGCAGCTTTGAAAGCGATGCAGCAAATGCCTTAATTAAATTAGGGGCAGACATTGCATTCAGTGCATCGCAGGACAAAGAAAGCATTGCGTTATCCGGGAGGGCAAAAACTTTTTTAGTGGACAAAGAAGGATTCAATGTAGCAAAAAATGTTATTGAAATTCTTCCGAATTATTTTGAAGGACACGGCGGCGGCCATGCGGGAGCAGCAGGCTTTAATGGCAGAGAAAAAGATGAGCAAAAAGTTTTAAAGAAATGCATTGATTTAACCCTTGAATTCTTTAAAGAAAAAAACCCGAAAATTCAATTAAAGGAATACAACAACGGAGGGATCCGTTGACGATCCGTGCCATCTTCGCTTCGCTCGATGACACTTCTGCGAATTTTTAAAAGTTAGGCGCCATTGGATTGCCTTCCTTGAATTTTATTAAAAAGAGTTGCGTTCTTCATTTCTAGATGAATAAACTGGAGAAAGAGAAAAGCCCTTTTTTAAGGGAAGCCGCGCACCACCCAGTTAACTGGTTTCCCTGGAGCAGGGCTGCTTTTGATAAAGCTAAAAAAGAAGACAAGCCCATTCTGCTTGACATTGGAGCTGTTTGGTGCCATTGGTGCCATGTAATGGATGAAGAAAGCTATGAGGATCCAGAAATAGGAAAAATAATTAATGAAAATTTCATTGCAGTTAAAGTTGACCGGGATGAAAGGCCTGATTTAGACAAGCAATACCAGTTAAGCGTGCAAATGCTTTCAGGGCAGGGAGGATGGCCCTTAACTGTTTTTCTTACGCCAAATTTAGAGCCCTTTTTTGGCGGAACTTATTTCCCTAAAGAAGAAAAATACGGAATGCCTTCATTCAAAAAAGTTCTTCTAACAGTAATTGAAACTTTTAAGGAAAATAAAAGCAAGGTAGAAGAGCAGGCAAATGCCTTGCTTGAAGGAATTAAAAAAAATGCTGCGCTTGCATCGGTTTCTTCTGATTTAAAGTATGAAGCAATCGAAAACTCAATTAAATTAATTTCAAGAAACTTTGATGTATTGAACGGAGGCTTTGGAAGCTTTCCAAAATTTCCTAACGCAGAAATTCTTCTCTTGCTTTTAAGGCATTACAGAAACACTGAAGATGAAAATGTCTGGAAAATAATTGAAATAACTTTAACTAAAATGGCTGAAGGAGGAATTTATGATCAGCTTCAAGGAGGATTTCACAGATACTCTGTTGACGAGAAATGGATGGTTCCGCATTTCGAGAAACTTTTATCAGATAATGCTTTAATGATTAAATGCTTAACTGAAGCTTCACAGATTTCCGGAAACAAATTGCTTGAATCAAAGGCAAAGCAGTCGCTTGATTTCATTTTAAATGAATTTACCGGAAAAGATGGAGCTTTTTATGCAAGCCAGGACGCTGACCTGGATAAAGAGGAAGGGAAATACTTTACATGGAGCAAAAAAGAGATAGAGAAAGAGCTTGGAAAGAATGCAGAGATCTTAACAGAGCATTTTGGAGTGAAAGAAAAAGGAAATTTTGAAGTGCACGGAAAAAATATTTTATTTGTAAATCAAAGCATCGCCAGGCTTTCAAAAAATTTCAATAAAGATCCTGAAGAAATTTTTCAGGCAATAGAGGAAGGCAAAAAAAAACTGCTTTTGAAGAGAAATGAAAGAAAAAAAAGCTTTATTGATGAAAATGTTGTTGTTTCATGGAACGCTTTAATGATTTCTTCTTTAATTGAGGCATTCAAAGTTTTCAGCGGGCAAAAATACCTTGATGCTGCAAGAAAAGCAGCTGATTTTTTACTGGAAAATGCTTACTCTAAAGGAATTTTATTTCATTATTATTCAGGCAGGCCTTTAACTGAAGGATTTTTGGATGATTATTCTTTCCTTGTTTCCGCTTTAATTGATTTATTTGAAGCTACTTTTGAAAAAAAATATTTGGATAAAGCAATTGAGTTAAATGAAAAAGTTTTAGAATTATTTTTGGATAAAGAGCAGGGAGGATTTTTTTTCAGCTCCCACAGGAAAGAGGAATTGCTTGCAAACGAAAAGCCATTCCTTGACTTTTCTCAGCCGAACGGAAACTCTTATGAAATAATGAATTTAATAAGGCTGAATGTTTTCACTGGAAAAGAAAAATATTTGATTGAAGCGGAGAAGGCACTGAATTTGTTTCTTGCCCATGCTCTTGGCACTTCAATGCATGCAGGTTCAATTTTAATGGCATTAGAATTCTTTGCTAAAAGGCCTTTCCAGATAGTCATCATAGGAGAAAAAAAAGATCCATTGGCTCAGGAAATGGTTTCTTTTCTGAATTCGCAGTTCATTCCAAGAAAAGTGTTGTTTGTGGCTGAACAAGAAAAAGACTTAAATTCATTTGAAGTTTTTAAAGGAAAGCAGAAAGTGCATAATAAAAGCACTGCTTTTGTGTGCGCTAAAAGAGTTTGCTCTCCTCCATCAAACAGTATTGAGCAGTTAAAGAAAGTAATTGATGACTTGTATTGATTTCAATGAATGCAGAAAAGCAGTTAATTCAAGTTGAAAAAATTTTAAAGAAAACTTACCCTGAAGCAGTAATCTCCTTAAAATACAAAAATGACATGCAGCTTCTTGTTTCTGTAATTCTTTCAGCTCAATGCACTGATAAAAGAGTGAATATTGTCACAGCTGAATTGTTCAAGAAATATAAATCAGCTGAAGATTTTGCAAATGCTGATCTGAAAACTTTTGAGCAGGAAATTAAGTCTACGGGCTTTTACAGAAACAAAGCAAAAAACATTATTGCTTCAGCTAAAATAATTGAAGAAAAATTTAATGGAAAAATCCCTAAAACAATGCATGAACTTCTTGAATTGCCTGGAGTTGCAAGAAAAACCGCCAACATTGTTTTAAGCAACGCTCACGGAATAAATGAAGGCATTGCAGTTGACACTCACGTTAAAAGGCTCAGCTACAGAATCGGCTTAAGCAAAAACACTAATCCGGAAAAAATTGAAAAAGATTTAATGCTATTAACTCCTAGAAAGAACTGGAACAAAATTACTTATTTATTGATTGAGCATGGAAGAGCTGTCTGCAGGGCTCCAAGGCCTTACTGCTCTAAATGCCTTCTGAATAAAATCTGTCCAAAAAACGGTGTTCCGGAAAACAAGAGGTTATAGTTTAGGCAAATTATTTATGCAATTAAAGGAAAATTAAAAGATATTTTTTTAAATTAATTAAAAAACTTTTAAGAATCTGTTTTTTTAAAAAAGTTTTACAAATACAGTTCTTTTAATACTGAACTTAATTTATCTTTTTCTTCTTTGCTGAGAGGGTATGCGCCCACCATGTTTTCAATGAACTGAGAAATAAAGTTTTTGTTTTCTCTTCCAAATCTTGGCTTTCCTTCTCTGAAAAAAATATTTTTTTTATAGTCTTCAAAAAAAATAAATTCGTAGTCGGTTTCAAATGAGTCAAGTATTGAGTCAATATCCCTCCAGTCTACTTTTACTTGCTTTATAAATGCAAAGTCCCCGATTTTTAATCCTTTTTTTTCATGAAAAAAAAAGTTTCCTAAGTGAGGGTGCCCATGAGACATTTGCTGCGAGTGAATGTCCCCTATTATTCTTGCAATGCTTGGAAGCAGTTCAAGAATCTGCTCTTCTCTCAATGAATCCACTTCAATTCCATGGGCTTTAAACAATACATGAATTTTCTTTTCTCCTTTAATTTTTTCTATTTGAACCGCTTCTTCAACCGGAATTCCTTTTCCTTTCAATTCTTGGCATAATAAATATTTTTTTTGATCCATATCTCTCGAATAAAAGAACTCGCCGTATTTTTTTGTTTTTCTTTTTCTTCCCACAGGCTGGCCTTCATAAGTTTTTATTTCTGGCTTTCTGTAGGGCTTTCTTTCAGGTCTTGCCGGCATTTAACCACAATTAATTTAATTGATTTGATTTACTTTAAGTGAACAACTTGCTTTCCTTTCCTTATTTTTGATCTGTTTGCGTACTTAATCAAATAATGGGCAGTTGATTTCGGCACTCCCGTTATCTGCTCGATTTCTCCGTAGCTTCTGTAGTCTCTTTTTAATTCAATTATTCTGAGCATTTTCTCCAAGTCAATTGAAATCGGCCTTCCCTTGTTTTCCTTTATTTTTAATTCAATTTTCTTTTTCTTTAATAATTCTTTTACTTTGCCTGAAAGCCTTTGAGAAGCAGACTTATTCATTGTAATTTTGTTCAGCTTTCTGCATTTTTTCAGCAATTTATCCAAGGTCTTTGCCTTAATCGGCCTTGTAATATGCACTTCTTCTGTATCAGAAGGAATGTTTTTCACATCAGTTGAAATGTAAACAGAATATTTCATTGTAATAATTAGTTTGAAGTGCTTTTAATTTTTATCCTTTCATTAAATGACCCATTTTTTCTTCTTTTGTTTTCAGATACCTTTCATTGAATTCAGAAAAACCAGCAATCAAAGGAATCCTGTTTTTTACTTTTATTCCTTCCTTTCTTAATCCGTTTATTTTTTCAGGGTTATTTGTCAATAATTCAATTGATTTAACTTTCAATTCCTTTAAAATTTCAGCCGCGCTTTCATAGTTCCTTAAATCGGCTTCAAATCCAAGAGCATTGTTTGCTTCCACGGTATCAAAGCCTTTGTCCTGCAGCCCATATGCTTTCAATTTATTTGCTAAGCCAATTCCTCTTCCCTCCTGGTTCAGGTAAAGAATTACTCCTTCTCCTTTTTCCTGAATTAATTTCATTGAATCAATTAATTGATTCTGGCAGTCGCATCTAAGAGACGAGAAGGTGTCTCCTGTAATGCATTGAGAGTGAATTCTCACCAGCACTTCTTCCCTGCCCGTTGGTTCTCCTTTAACTAAAGCAATTAATTCCTTTTCATTTGAATCCTTAAAAGCAATTATTTTAAAGTCGCCGTGCTTAGTGGGAAGAAATGCTTCAGCTTCTATTCTAATCTGAGATTCCTGCCTTAAGTGAGTTTTCTTTTCAATAATTCCTGCCTTTATTTTTTTTTCTCTTCCTTCAATTCTTTTTTTATTAATGAATTCAATTAAATCAGCAATTGAAATCATTTTCAAATTCCATTTTTTTTTGAATTCAATTAAGTCAGGGACTCTGGCCATTTCACCGTTTTCTTTAATTATTTCGCATATCACTGCAATTTCCTTTAATCCAGATAGCCTGCACAGCTCTAATGAAGCCTCTGTATGCCCTTTCCTCTCCATTAAATTTTTTTTTGCAATCAAAGGAAATATGTGCCCGGGCTTCACAAAATCTTTTTCGTTTGAATCTCCAGCAATTTTTTTTATTGTTAAAGCTCTTTCAAAAGCAGAAATTCCTGTTCTTGCTTCCCCTGCATCAATTGAAACAGTGAAATTAGTTTTCTGTTCCTCTTTTTCGTTTGCCATTAACTTTAATCCAAGCTTTTCAGCTTTCTCTTTCCTTAAAGGAACGCAAACTAATCCTTTTCCTTCTGAAATCATGAAATTAATTTCTTTGGCAGTGCATTTCTCTGCAGCGATAACCAAGTCGCCTTCGTTTTCTCTTTCAGGAGAATCAACTACAACAAGCATCCTGCCTTCCCTGAAATCCTTTAAGGCTTCTTTAATTGAATCAAAACTCATTTCAATCTTCCTGTCATTTCAATTTCTTGTTTAATTCCTTTAATCCCCTTAAATTCATTAAAACTGCTTCCACTGCTCCTTCAGCAAAATCCTTTGCCCTGTTTTTCGCCTGCTCGTAATTCATTTTCGGCCCTGAAATTCCGAGGCCAACAGGCTTCTCCAATTCAGTGCTTAAATCAATTAATTTTCTTGCTGCATTCTCTGCAACAATCAAGTCATGAGCAGTCTCACCCGTGACAACAGACCCTAAAGCAATTAATGCATCAACGTCTTTTCTTTGAAGCAGTTTTTTTGCAGGCAAAGCAGCATCAAAGCTTCCTCTTACTCTGAAAACAAAAGCCACTTTTGCTTTTTCTTCCTTAATTTTTTTTTCAGCTGCTTCAAGCATTTCTTCTGCAAGCTCTTCATAATACATTGAAACAATTACTGCAATTCTTTCATTCATTTATTTCACATTCAAAAATTATTTTTCTTTTATTTCCCCTTCGTTTTCAAATCCCTGCCTTATTCCTTTTCCAGCAAAAGAAGTCAATTCAGTTTTTCCTTTCAATAAAGCAATTGCGTTCCTTGCATGATCGCTTGCCCTGTTCCCTGCAACTTTAAATAAAACTTTTTCATCTTCTGATTCATTTTCATGAATGAAAACACCCATTATGTGTTTTCCTGCTTCTATCTGCACCTGCATTAATCCAAGGTTTGCTTCATGAGCGCACTGCTGGTCAATTTCTGCTTTTCCAGCCCAGCCAAGGGCAATCACTATATCGCAGTTAAATTCATTGAATAATTTCTTGCATGCAACTGGCAGGTCTTTAAAGCCCGGAACAGTGTATCTCTCAATTTCTAATCTGCTTCCTTTTTTGTTTTCTTTTTCAATTTCCTTTAAGCAGAACTCAGCAGTGTTTATTCTTGAAAACATTGTGTCAGCTATTCCTATTTTTCCTTTAACCATAAACTTTCACTTCGCTTTCATCCTTTAAATTAAATTTTTTTCTTAAAAAAACCGGGGCAATTAATTCAAGAGTGTCTCTTGCGTGATTTGTTCTTTCAGGAATCAGCAGTGCTCCCTCCACTGAATTGATTTTAACCTTAAAGCAGTTCACTCCCCCGAATGTTCTGTTTCCTTTTTTGAATTCATTTATTTTAATGCTCTTCAATGAATCCAGAAAATTTGCTGCTTCAGTTTCATTCACTTTAATGTTCAATGTTCCTTCAAAAGGGGTGAATCCAATGATTTCTTTCAGAATTTTGCTGTAATGCTTAATGTAATAAGCTCCTTCTCCCAATCCAGTGAAAACTTTTCCTGAAATTATTTTTTTTCTTTCCTCAAACAAGGACATTAAATTCCTGTACTTCTTCTCCAGCAATTCTTTTCCTTTTTTTGTGAGCCTTAAAGAAACTCCTTTGCTTGAAATTCTTCTTTCAATCAGTTTTTCTTTCTCTAAATCAATTAATTTTCTTGAAACTGTCTGCTGAGAGCAATTCAATTCTCTTGAAATTTCCTTTGTAGAGGATTCAAAGAAATTATAGAAATTGCTTTTCCCTGCAATGAAAATTAAAAGTTCTTCCATAGCAAAAACAGGCGAACAAGTACTTATAAATGTTATTCTACTCAGTTTTGGGTTGCGGTTTTAAAATTATTATGTTTCCTCTTCCCTTTTTTATTTTCTTAACCAATCCAAGGCTCTCCAGCTCAGAAACAATCAGTGAAACTTTTGCTTCTCCTAAATTTATTTTATCTCTCAGCTCCAGCTGAGTAAGCCTGTTTCCGTTTCTCTTAAGGATTTGAATTACTTCCTTTGCATATTTATCTAAATGCAATTCATTTTTTGTTTCCTTTTTTTCCTCTTGCTTTAATTCATTTTTTGTTTCATTTCTTGCTTCAATTGCTTTTTTCAGTTCTTCTTCAATTACTTTTTCTGTTTTATCAAAGTCATCACTCATTGAAGAAATTTTTGCTTCAATTTCTTTTTGGCCTTCGTTCGGCTTTCTTTTAATCAAAAAAATAATTCCCGCAATTAACGCAATTACTGCAATTACCGCAACTGCGATTCCATAAAAAGTGAAATCAAATTCTTTTTCCGGCTTTATTGTTTCTGCTTCGCCAAT
>DATDZZ010000028.1:0-2810 GCA_035288565.1 archaeon | reverse complement strand
AAGCATTCAATTTTGTTTTCAATTTCTTTAACAAATTCTAAAACATAGTTTAAGTCCGCTCTTGAAGTGTCTTCTCCTGCAAAAAAAATTTTCAGCCCATGAGAGGCAGCGTAATCAATTATTCCGGAAGAGCGGGCAATGTTTTCTTCCCTTGAAATCCTTAATTTGCTTTGCAAATGAATATCTGAAAGGGAATTGAATAAAGCAATATTTTCAACTCCCAATTTTACCGCAAGATCGACATGCTCTTTTCTTGACATTGTTGAAGCAACAATATTTTCTGCAAATCCTGCATTGATTAAATCCTTTACAAGTGACTGCTCTTCTACAGAAACAGAAGGCATTAAATCAATGTATTTTACCCCAAAGTCGACAAAGTCCAGGAACATTTCTATTTTTTCCTCTTTGGAAAAAACCACTCCAGCCATCTGCTCTCCGTCTCTGAGAGTTGAGTCAAATAGTTCTATTTTCCCATTCAATGCATTCCCCTATTCGAAGAGGAAAAAAACAATTAAAAGCCTAATTAAAGAGTATAAATAATTTAATCAAAAATATATAAAAAATTGATAAAAGTATATATAATTTACTAAGAAATTCAAAATAAATAAAGAGAATTTATATTTTTTTAATTTAATTATTTTTTTGGTTTTCAAAAAAGTTTGCGCCTTATTGAACACAGCAAATTAATTTGAGGGTTAAGGGAAGCCTCTAGAATCAGGTTAAGTAAAAAAAGAATAAGCGAAAAAAGAAAAATGATTAATGCCAGCCTGTTTCCTCTAAATCAACTTTAATGTATCCTGCCAGCTTTGGATGAATTTTATTTAATTCTTTCCAGCATTCCTGGGCAATTTTTCTGTAAGAGACATGGCCGTGCTTGGTGCTTCTAAGTTTAATGAAGTGATGCAGTTCCCTTAAATTCCATGTAAACAAATCTCTTTTTTTGAAAGCAATTGGAACAACGTATTGAGCCTCTAAAGGAAATTCTTTTTCTATTTCTAAAAAAGTTTCTTTTGCTTTATTCATTGCATTTTCATATTCCTGCTTGAAGCCAGCCAGCTCTATTTCCGGAAGCATTTCATAGCCATGCTTTACTGTAATGTCTTGGTTTGTTTGGGTTGCCATTCTATGCCTTTGCACATCCCTCCACCCTCCATAATCCATTAGAATATCAAAAGTGTAATAGATGTGCTCTAATTCTCTCATGGGCCAGTCATGTTTATTCATTTTATTCAAGTATTTATCGTAAATTTCATTTTTTTCTTCTTCGCTCATTTTCTTTACCTTGCTCCAAGCCTGGGAATAAGGAGCATGAGTGTACCTGTAAAGGATTGCCGCAACTAACTTGTCTTCAGCTTCCTTGTCATAATGAACAATTTCAACCGGCTTATTTTGATCTTTAATTTTTTCAGGATTTCTTTCTTTAATGAAAGAATTCAATTCTTTATTTGTTTCACGAAAATAAGGCTTGTCTCCGGCATACTTTACAAGGGTAGGAATAATTTTCTGCACTTCTTCCTTCATTTTTTTTCCTATTTCCTGATATTCATGCAATTCATGAGAGCAAAGCTTTGAAATTGCGTGCTCTAGCACTCTTGCATTGCAAGTCATTGCCTTGCTTGTATGAGTTGAAGCAGGAAGCAAGTACCTAATTATGTCACAGGTTTTAGCGAAAACTTTGCTTTCATAAAGTTTTTCAGTCATTTCAGGAGGCTTTTCAAAATTTTCCCTGACAAATGCTTTCATCGGCTCCTCCATTTTAGAATACAAGCTAAATAATTCGTTGCATGTTTCCTCATACATTTTTCCATGCCTTGAATTCATTAAATTCTTTGGCTTATAGTAATGATTCTTGTCATAAATTTGATACCGAGAAGATTTTCCGGTATAGGAAGCCAGTCTGTTGTCTGCAATGAATTTTGAAGCCATCATCGAAATGTCTTCCAAGGCAATTGAAGCAACTGCATGCTCCGCGACACTTGAATGGCCATAGCCAACAACCCATTTGTCGTGAAACTTCATTGCTTTTTCTTTTGCTGAAGAGTAATCAGGAGCAGTGCTTTTTGAAGCAAGAGCCATGTCAAGCTCTTCATCTTTAATTAATTTCAATAAATTTGCTCTGAAAGTCAAATTGCTTCTGGAAACGTAAGCGAACAAAACAGCGACAACTTCAGGAGGCAGATTAAACAAACAGTAAATGTTTGAATCAAGGTTTGTTACGTGATTTAAGAGGAGCTCTTTATCCTGTTCAGAAAAATTTTCTGCTTCCATAAAGAAAAGAAAAGAAGTAAAAATTAAAACATTATCACTGCTACATAATAAATTATTCAGTCAAAAAAAGAGTAAATTCTTGGATTGTTGTTTTTGGTATTCCTGTTAATTTCAGAATTATTTCATTGCCTTGATAATTGAAGGCTTTATTTTGTGAGTTCAGCTATAAATACCTTTAAATATTTCTTTTTCCTTTTTGTTTTTTAAGGGAAAAAATGTTTGAATTTGCATTTGGAATAGAAAAAGGCAAAGCAAGAAAAATCCTTGAAAAGGATTTTAGCTATTACCTGAAGAAGAAAAGATTTGTCTGGCTCCACTATGCTGAGGCAAACAAAAATGATTTGGCTTTTCTTAATAAAAAGTTTAAGCTTTCAATTGATGAAAAAAAGTTGAAAGAAAAAGAAGAGATTTCCAAAATATCTGAATCCGGAAAAGGAATTAATTTAACTTTAATAAATATGATTTACACTAAAGGGATATTGAAGCAGAATCTGGAGAATTTTTTTTTAGGAAAGCATTTTTTAATTTCCATTTCTGAAAAA
>DATDZZ010000027.1:0-28112 GCA_035288565.1 archaeon | reverse complement strand
CCTTGAGAGCTGGAGCCTTCGGGCTGCAAGGGTTCGAATCCCTTTCTCCGCGTCAATGGACAGATCCGAGCGAGATCTGAGCCATCTTCAGCTTTAAGCCTCGATGACTCAAAAAGTCTGGAGACACGTATTTCCTTTCAGCCAATACGTGGCTGAAATAAGTTCAGAATTCAATTTCCAATTCATTTAATGCTTTTTTTAATTCACTGAAAGATGTAAAGTGAACCCCAATTACACCCATTTCTGCTGCTTTCTCTGAATATTTTTTAATGTCATCAATGTAAATGCATTCAATTGCTTTCAAATTTAATTTTTTTAAACAATCTTTAAAGATTTCTTCATCAGGCTTCATTGAACCAATCTTAAATGACAAAGAAACAGCATCAAGCAAATCAAACACTTCAATTTTTTTAATGACTTTATTGAAATGAATTTCATTTGTATTTGAAAGCAATCCAAGCTTGTATTTTTTCTTTAATTTTTTAATTAAATCAATTACTGATTTATTTGCAGTGAAAATATTTGAATAAGCTTCAATGAATTCTTTTTCTGAAATATTTAAACTGCATAAATGAGAAACTTTTTCAATAAATTCTTTTGAATTAATTTTTCCTGCTTCAAATAATTCAGTAAGATTTGATTTATTGTAAATTAAATTGTAAATCTCTTCAGCCGGCTTATCTGAATATTCCGAAATTTTTTTTGCGAAAATTTTATTATCAAAATTTTTTATTACGTTTCCGAAGTCAAAAATTATTCCTTTAATCATTTAAAATCATTAACTGAAAATCATTGCTTCCTTCTTCTTGGCATTCTTCTTTCAATTCTTTCTTCAAATGCATGCAAATGAAGTATTACCTCTGTTCCGAGGTTTTCCGTTACATCAGATGACCTTATTCCCCTCATTTCAACATCTCCGTTGTTTTTTCGTATTGCATCGCCTATATCCTTCAAACCCCATCCTGTGCCGTGCTCTTTTGATGTGAACCTTTCACTTGATTTTCCTGAAAGCCTTTCATTTATTCTTTTTTCGTCTCTCGCGCTAATTCCAATACCATTGTCTATTATTCTGAATTCAAACGGAAATTTTTTTTGAGGGTTATAATTAAGGTAAAATTGAATTAAAGGATTTCTGAATTCTCTTCGTAAAAGCTTTAATTCTTCTTTTTTTGCCTGAATTGCTTCAACAGCGTTTTTTACAATGTTGTTTAAGGCAACAACAAAGGTAGGGTTGTCAATTCTTGCAATCACTGTGATTTCTTGTTCAGCTCCAATTTTTTTAAGGGTTTCAATAGTGCCTGAAAAATCGTATTTCCATCCAATGCCTGCAGTAAACATTTGGCTTTTAACAGTGTTAATTGCTCCCTCCAAAAAAACTGGAAGATTTCTTTCTTCAAGCTTAAAAACATCTGAACCTGTTCTTAGGCTCAATAATCTATCAATTTCTTTTAGTTCTTCTGTTGCAAGCCTTTCAATTGTTTCAGCTGTTCCCATGACTTCTGCAAGTGCTTCATCATTCAGCAGTTTTGCTGCATCATCTTTAAGTAATTCAACATATTGTATAATATTGCTCATAGGACTTTTCAAGTCATGAACTATTACTCCAAGGCTTTTGGCGAGAATTTCTGCATATTCAAGCCTTGTATTCGCTTCCTCCAATCGATTAATTGATTTGACTAATCTGCTGACATCATGCATATGCAAAACAATTCTATTAAATTTTCCTGCTATTTCTGCTGTTGGAGCTGCAGTAACAGAGAAATAAAAATTTGTTTTGGATTCTCCTCTAAAAGACATTTTAATTACGTCAGGTTCTTTTCTTCCTTCAATTGCGCTGGAAACAATTCCTAATAATTTATTAAAATTTTCTGAATCCAAATAACTTGAAATGTTTTGCCCCAATTTTGCATTACGAAATAAAGGGTGGTTAAGCAAAAAATTATTCAAATCAGTTAAAGTCAGGTTAGCAAGCTCCTTTTTTCCATCCCTTGTTTCATCAAAAATTCCTTCTATTTCAGCAAACCCAGTATTAAATTTATCCAGCACTTCAAGGTGATTTCCTAAATTTCTTTGCCTTGCCAGAAAACTTTCCAGGAATCTTTCTTCTTCAGCTATTTTTTCTGCAATCCTGTCATGCAGTTTAATGGCCCTCAAACCTTTTTCAGACAAACCAGAAAAAATTTCTAAAAATCTTCTTTCTTCAGGGCTTTTAGATTCTCCTAAAGCAATTTCTAAAACCTTTTGCCTTCTTCTTTTAAGTTCATTTATTCTTTCCTGATGTCTTCTTAAAAGTCTGCCACTCATAAAATAATTAAATTCAAAGTAAGTTATAAAGCTTTTCTAAGCTTTTATGCTAATAAATGTTTGTTTTAAAAATTTAATGAATTTAAATTCAATTAAAGATGATTTTTCAAAGGTGATTTTTTTTGAGGGAATTTATTTCATTGTTTGTTTTGATTGCTTTAATGGTTTTTTTGAGCGGCTGCATTTTTGTGGAGTACACGCCTACTAACAGGCCTGATTTAAGCAAGGCAAAGCCTGAAAGCACATTTAATTTGGAGGGCTATAAAATGAATGAAGTAGAGCAAGGAGACAAGGTTTTTGTTCATTATCTTGGAGCACTGGATGATGGAACAGTTTTTGACGGGTCAGTGGATGAAAACAAGTCAGAGAAAAGAGAGCCCTTATCATTCACTGCTGGAGTGGGGCAGATGATTAAAGGATTTGATGAAGCAGTAATAGGAATGAAACTGGATGAAGAAAAAGACATTCATTTAACTCCGGATAAAGCTTATGGAGAAAGAAATGAAGCATTAATTCAAGAAGTTCCAATCAAGCAGTTAAGGGACAGCGGAATCAACCCAAAAGTTGGAATGAAGTTAAATGCAAACGGCAGGCCGGTGGAAGTAATTGAAGTTACAGCTGACAAGGTCAAAGTTGACTTGAATCCTCCTCTTGCAGGGCAAAACCTTAATTTTTGGATTAAAGTAGTGAAAATAGAGAAAGAGAATTCAGATTCAAACAGTGAATGATGAATGAAGCACGCCAGGGAAACCAAAATGAATAAATCAAGTGAATGCGTCTTCTGCAGAATTGCTGTAAAGGAAATGAATTCAAGTATTTTGTTTGAAGACAAAAAAACAATGGCTTTCCTTGACATTAATCCAATAAGTGAAGGCCATTCATTAGTAATTCCAAAAACTCACAGTGAAAATATTTTTGAAATGAGTGAAGAAGATTTATGTGCAGTAATTAAAACAGTTCAATTAATTGGAAAAGCAATTCAAAAAGCAGTTAATGCGGATGCAATAAATGTAGGAGTGAATTCAGGCAAAGCTGCAGGGCAGATAGTTTTTCATTCACATTTTCACATAATTCCCAGATTTCATGGAGACGGCTTTACTCACTGGGAAAGAAATAAATCAAAGGAATTCAATTTAGGGCACATAACTGAATTAATTAAAAAAGAAATCAAATAACTCTACTTTTTTATACTTTCTTTTAAGTAAATTACTTAAAGCGGAGATGGCGGAGTGGTCAAACGCGCCAGCCTGGAAAGCTGGAGCCTTCGGGCTGCAAGGGTTCGAATCCCTTTCTCCGCGTCAACGGACAGATCCGTTGGCGATCTGTTTCATCTTCGTCTTTTAGACTCGATGAAACTTTCATAAAATTAAATAAATAAAGTTGCAGCACCGAAGATGGTGTGTTTTCGCCAACCTTTTCTTAAAAGGTTGCAGCATCGAGCAAAAGCGAAGATGGTGTGTTTTCGCCAACCTTTTCTTAAAAGGTTGCAGCATCAAGCAAAAGCGAAGATGGTGTGTTTTCGCCAACCTTTTCTTAAAAGGTTGCAGGAGTACTCAAGCGGCCAAAGAGGCAAGGCTAAGGACCTTGTGGCTTAGTGCCTTCGCAGGTTCGAATCCTGCCTCCTGCATTCGCCGGTCACGTCCGGCTGCAACGGATACGCATATCTGCGCTTTGCTTGACTCGTGGATAATTTTAAAATTAAAAGTAAATGAAAGTCATTGAAGTTGCGTTAAAGTGATTTAATTTTCTTTTTTCGTAATGGATAGTATATTAGTCCAAGAATTATTAGCAGAAATCCAAGCAAAAGAGAAGCCCATCCGCCATAAACTGAAATTGTTGAGTCTTCAAATAATTTAATTAAAGCTAATCCAAAAACAAAAGCAGAAAAACCTGTTCTAATGTATGCAAGGCTGTTTCGTTCATTTGCAAGAATGGTTCTTTCCTGGGCGAGCGATTTATGGCTTTCAAGAGATTTAACATGATTTCTTTGCATTTTGTTGTTGTTTTTCATCAAAACAATTAATGTGAATTCTAATATAAAAATTTTTTCTTGGCAGATTTTTCATAGCTGAGGAGAAATATAGAAAGTAGTTTACTGATCTTGGCGAAACATGGGTTGAAAGAAATTCATTAAATCAAGGCGGGCTTTGCAAATTTTTTAAAAAATGGATTACTGTAAGAAAATTTTTTAAATCAAAAAAAATTTTTAAATCAAAAGTAAGGGAGGCATTGGAACCGCGGGTTCTGATGTGAACTGTTAATTAAGTTAATTTGATTTGATTAATGGCTTTTAAATGAATTGCATGGCTTGATTTATATGGCGCTTTTAATTAAAAATATCACTATTTCGATTGGCAAAAGAGAAATCCTGCTTGATGAAAGTGCTGGATTTGCTGACGGCTCAAAAATAGGCTTGATTGGCAGAAACGGAGTGGGAAAAACAACGTTTCTTAAAGCAATTTTGGGCCAGGTAGATTACACAGGTGAAATAAAATATGACGGGAAAGCAGCTTATTTTTCACAGCAAATTATTTTGAATAAAGATAAAACTGTGAGGCAAACAATTTCAGAAAATGCAGCTGTTTATTTTCACAGTAATTTTCAGGAAGACCTGAATGCAATTGAAAAACAAATGGCGGATCCTTCCGTTCACGAAAATATTTCCTTAATAACTAGACTAACTGAGCGCTATATTGAATTGCAGTCAAAGATTGAAAAAAATAAAGGCAGCAGCCAGATTTCTGAAAACAAAATTAAATCAGTTTTATCTACTCTTGAAATTGAAGATCACTGGCTTGACCAAAAAGTTGGACTGCTTTCAACAGGACAGCGTGCAATTGTATCTCTTGCCCAGATTTTATTGTCTGAAGCTGATTTTTTGCTTTTAGATGAACCAACAAATCACTTGGATTTTAAGCGGCTTGATATCCTGGAAAAATATTTATCCAGCTTTAAGGGCAGTGTGCTGATGGTTACGCATGACAGATATATTTTGGATAGTGTATGCAATTCAATTCTAAAAATAGAGAAAGGAAAATGGGTTAAGTACAACGGCAATTACTCTGATTACGTGAAAACTCGAAACGCTTTATTTGAAGCACAAAAAACTGCGTATGAAAATGAAAATGAATATCTTGCAATTCAAAAGGATAAGATTGCCCGCATAGGCAAAAGTCCATTGAAAGTCGCGCAAGGAAAATACCGCGAAAAGCTGCTTGAAAAACGTGCAGTCATTGAAAAGCCCGATATGGATAAATCAAGCTTTAAAACACATTTTAATGCATCGCCTATTCGCTCAAATACAGTATTAGAGCTGAAAGACCTTTCAGTTGGATACAATCAAGCACTCATTTCTGAAATCAATTTAAATGTAGGTTCACAGCAGCGCATTATTTTAATTGGAGAAAACGGAATCGGGAAAAGCACTCTTTTCAAGACAATTGAAGGCCGAATTCCTGTGCTTTCAGGCAGCGTCATTTTAGATGAACAGGCCAGGCTTGGCTATGCCGATCAGGAACTCAGCGGCCTGGCAAGCGATGCAACATTATATGACGAAATCCATGCTCTCCTGAAAGACATGTCTGAAACGCGGGCACACCTGTCAATGGTTGGATTTGTTTCCGATCAGGAAGTGTTTAAGCAGATATGCAAATTATCGATGGGAGAGAAATCCAGGCTAAATTTACTGAAAATTTTAATTGGCAAGCCAAACCTGCTTCTTCTTGACGAGCCAACAAACCATCTAGACATTGATGCAATGGAAATCATTGAAAATGCATTCTTAAATTATGACGGCGCTATTTTAGCTGTATCTCACGACCGATATTTTATTAAAAAAATCGCGCAAAGAATATTGAAAGTAAGCAGGGGAACTGTCATAGAAATTCCGGTGAAGTCTTAAATGCAATAAGAAAATGCCATCAGTTTTGTTTTCTTTTAATTTTGAAAAAATAAAAAAAAATTAAAATAAATAAAGAGAAAGGAAAAATTAAATTTTTCCAACTAAATCCATTCCGGGCTTTAAGGTTTCTTTTCCTGGCTCCCAGTCCATTGGGCACACTAACCCTTTATGTTCTTTTACATACTGCGCTGCCTGGATTTTTCTGATTAATTCCTTGCTGCTTCTTCCAATGCTGTTGTCATGCAGTTCATAGGCTTTAAGGATTCCTTCCGGGTCAACAATGAAAGTTCCTCTCAATGAAAGGCCTTCGGTTTCAATTAAAGTTCCGAACTGAGAGCAGATTTTTCTTGTTGGATCTGCAAGCATTGGAAATTTAATTTTCTTTATTGTAGGAGAATTGTCATGCCATGCTTTATGAACAAAAACAGTGTCAGTGCTGATGCTTAAAACTTCTACATTCATTTTTTGCAGCTTTGCATAATCATCAGCCACTGCGCCTAATTCTGTAGGGCAAATGAAAGTAAAGTCCGCTGGGTAAAATAAAAGGACAACCCATTTTCCTTTATAATCTGAAAGCTTTACATCTTTCACTTCTCCATCGTGAAAAGCCTGTGCTTTAAAGTCTTCAATTTTTTCATTTATCTTCATTCAATTTCCTCCTAAAGTTTTTTCAATTCATTAAATGAATTAGAAACACTCAATGTTATTGAATCAATTTTTATTTCAGGAAAATTTTTTTCCATGAATTCCATTACCCTGAAATTAATTTCAGGGTGAAGATCAACAATTATATTTTCTTTGCTTACAAAATGCCCGTGGTTTTTTTTATCCATGATTGATTCAAATTTTTTAATTCCGTTAATGCATAGTTCCCTGATTTTTTTTTCTTTTTTAAGCGATTCAAGATTCCTGTAAACTGTTCCCCTGCTTACATTAGGAATTTCTATTTTAATTTTTTTAAAAATTTCCTGAGCAGTTGGATGAATTTCATCGCTGTTTAAAAATTTCAGAACCGCTTTTTTTTGTTTAGTGTTTCTAGACATCTTTTCAAGTAAATCCATATTGATACACTGTCCTAATTAAAATTTAATGCAATTTTTATTTAAAGGTTTGTTAAAGAGACCCAAAATTAAGCATTAATTTTCGTTTTTTGACGTAAATTATTTGGTTTTTAGTTTTTGTCAGCGTTAAAATATTAAATAAGATTATTTATTCCTTAATATTGAATTATTTAACCTGGTGGAGGGGAAAAATTTGAAAGATTATATTCTGGAATTAGTAGGAACTTTTACTCTTGTTTTTGCAATTACAGCTGCTTCGGTTGGTTTGCTGGCATTTACAGGGGATTCTTTGGCGGTTAATGTGATTGGAACTGCTTTAACTGCGGGTCTTGTGCTTGCAACTTTAATGTATGCATTTGGTTCTCAGACTGGAGGGCATTTCAATCCGGCTTTAACTCTTGGATTGTATTTTGCTAAAAAATTTCCTCAGGAAAAATTAATGCCTTTCATGGCAGCTCAAATGGTTGGAGGAATTGCAGCCAGCTTTGTGTTGTGGCAGATGGTTTTAGGAGGGGACTTGGGGGCAACATTTATTGGATCCTTTGGCCAGAATGCAGCTCTTGGAGTTGAAACAGTTGCAACAGCTGTTTTAATGATTATCTTTCTTGCAGTTCATAAAAATGCAGGGAAGGGGGGATCACAGCACGCTCCTCTGGCTGTCGGCTTCTTCTTTTTGGCGGCTTACATTTTCGCCATTCCTTTTTCAGGAGGATCCTTAAATCCTGCAAGATCCCTTGGCCCAGCATTATTTGTGGGCGGAGCAGCTCTGCAGCAATTATGGATTTACTTTGTTGGCCCGATAGTTGGAGCAATAATCGGAGCACTAATTTACAATAATTGGCTGGATTAAAATCCGGTCAATTTTACTTTTTATTTTTACATTTTGTTTTCTTTTTTTCTGCACCTCAAAGTTTTTATTTAACTTAGTCTGATTACTATAATGCATTCAAAATCCGATAAACATTACTTGCGGGTAACTTTTGGGTTAGATAAAGACAATTCCCCTGAAATTTATGATTTTTTGTTTTCTTATCTTCAAAAGCTTTTAATTGAATTAAAAATTGATAATGTTAAGGTTTTGCTTGACAGATTAGAACCTTTAGATCCGATTTACACTAATCTTGAAACAAGTGAAGGGGACATTAAAAATGAATTGGATGGGTTTGCTAAAGCCCATCACTTAAAGGAAGTTAAGGGGTTAACTGGAAGCAAAAAAAAGATTTCTTTGGAAGCAAAAATCAATTCAAATAAATTATCCCAGTTATTTAAAGACTATAACATGCTTTTCGATATTTTTTTCACCAGCACTAAAATTGAGGCAGGTAATTTGTTTTTTGATTTAATGGATGCATTCAATAATTCTTTGCTTATAGTTGGCCCTAAAGATTTGCTTGAAAGAATTGAGAAAAAAATTGCAAAGAAAACCAAATCAGAAGTATTGTTTGAGTATGTTGATTCATTTAAGCAAAATTAATGCGCTTGGATTGCTTATTATCTTTGGCAGCGGCATTACAAAAAAATGAATATAAATCAGCCCGAAAACTGCAATCAGTGAAAAGAGTTTAAGCAATGGAATTTTTCTTTTTTTCAGCTTAAAATAACCTTCATTGCTTTTGTTTCTGTTTTTGTTCTGCGCCAAGGAAATTATTTCATCTGCTTTTCTGTGAGTGAAGCCAAGAAAATTCAGGTTTGATTTTATTTCCATAAAACTTGTTCCAAGCTTTATCTGCCTTGAAGTTAATTCAATAACGTCACTTAATTCAGGATTAAATGAATTCAATTCACTTAATTCTTTGACTGCCCCAGAATAAGTTCTATTCATATTCCTAACTTAGCTGAATATCTTTTTTAAATGTTACTAGGTCCTTATTTTATTGCAGATTCTTCTGGGCCGGTAGCTTAGTCTGGACAGAGCACCTGCCTTCTAAGCAGGGGGTCGTGGGTTCAAATCCCACCCGGCTCGCTTTAATAATACGGAGAGAAATTAAAATTGAAGTGAAAGAATGACTGATTACAAAAAAGAATTAATTTACATTCTTAGAGATGTAATTCCTGAAGAAATTGAAGACTCTGAATTAGAATCATGGATTGAGAAGCCTAAAGGGGAGGGGCAGGGAGACTTCAGTTTTCCGTGCTTTAGGTTAAGCAAATTTATTAATCGGGACGCAAAAGATATTGCTTTGCTTGTCAGAGACCAAATAAGTGTTCCGGAAAAATTTTTTGAAAAAATTGAAGTCATTGGACCTTACGTTAATTTTTTCGTTAACAGGAAGGCCTTAAGCAGGGAAGTAATTGAAGAAATTTTAATTAAAAAAGAGGTTTATGGAAACAGCGCTGAAGGAAAAGAAAAAAAAGTAATTATTGAGTTTTCTTCGCCTAACACAAATAAGCCGCTGCATTTAGGGCATGTAAGAAACAATTCGCTTGGAGAATCTTTTTCAAAAATTTATGAAGCGAATTCCTTTGATGTATTTAAAACTACAATAATTAATGATAGAGGAATTCATATAATGAAATCAATGCTTGCTTACAGGAAATGGGGGATGAATTCCTCTCCTGAAGAGGAAAAAATTAAGCCTGATCATTTTGTTGGAAAATATTACACTTTATTTAATCAAAAAGTTTCCGAGAATCAGGCACTGGAAGCCGAAGCACAGAATATGCTGGTTAAATGGGAGCAAGGAGACAATGAAACAATTGAGTTATGGAAGAAAATGAATTTGTGGGTTTACAAGGGATTTGAGGAAACTTACAGAAATTATGAAGTTGAATTTGATTCATTTGAATTTGAATCAGAAATTTATGAAAAAGGAAAAGGATTGGTTGACTCAGGCCTGGCTGAAAAAGTTTTTGAAGAAAGAGATGGAGCGGTTGTCGCTCCCTTGAAAAAATTTAATTTGCCTGATAAATTTCTTTTAAGAAGCGATGGAACCGCTATTTATATTACTCAGGACATGTACCTTGCAAAGAAAAGATTTGAAGAACAAAATTTTGATGAATTAATTTACATTATTGGATCTGAGCAAAATCTTTACATGCAGCAATTATTTGCAGTGCTAAAACTTTTAGGTTTTCCTTGGGCCAATAATTTATTTCACTTATCATATGGAATGGTTTATCTCCCTGAAGGAAAAATGAAGTCAAGAGAAGGAACTGTTGTTAATGCAGATGACATTTTAATTGAATTAAAGGAAATGGCTGAAGAAGAAATAAAGAAAAGAAATCCTGAAATAAAGGAAGAAGATTTAATTGAAAGAAAGGCAAAGATTGCATTGGCTGCCATAAAGTTTTATATGCTTAAAATTGAAACCCATAAAGACATTCATTTTAATCCAAAAGAATCAATTTCATTTGATGGGGAAACAGGGCCGTATCTTCTTTACACTTACGCCAGAGCCAAAAGCATTTTAAGGAAAGCAGGAAAATCAAAAACCATTATTGATTATTCAATGCTTAAAGAAAAGCCTGAAGCAGAGTTAATTTCCTTAATGAGTGAATTTCCTCAAACAGTTGCAGATTCCCTTAGAATTAAATCCACTCACAGGATATGCCATTACTTGATTGCCTTAGCCCATAAATTTAATTCTTATTACCATGATTTTCCTGTAATTTCTGAAAACGAAAAGCTTCAGATTTCAAGGCTTGCTTTAGTTGAATCAGTTTCAATAGTTTTAAAGAACGGATTAAAGCTTCTTGCAATAAAAGTGCTGGAAGAAATGTGACTGCATTCAATAAAACCTTTTTAATTACTTTTATCTGCATATTTTCTTATGCCTTCAGTTTCAAATTTTAATCCATTTCAAAAAGAACTTGATTATCTGCTCAGCACCATGGAGAGTTTCAATCCAAAATTCAATAAAGATCTTGTAAAGAAAGCTTTTTTTTATTCAATTAATGCACATGAGGGCCAGAAAAGATATTCAGGCGAACCTTATTTCATTCACCCTGCAGCTATTTCGCAGTACCTTGCAGAAAAAGGCTTTGATGAGGAAGTGATTTGCGCGGCTTTACTTCACGATTTATTGGAGGATACTTCTGTTTCTTTATCTGAATTAAATGAACAATTCGGCGAAAGAATTTCCAGATTGGTTGAAGGCGTTACAAAGGTTGCAGAAATTGCCCACAAATCAAGAGAACTTGAAATAAGCGGCAATCTTCAAAAAATTTTTCTTGCAACAGTGAAAGATGTCAGGGTGCTGATAATAAAGCTTGCAGACAATCTGCATAACATGAGAACCGTTCACTTCATTCCAAAGAATAAAAGAAAAAATTATTCATTAATGTCAATGGATATTTACTCAAAAATTGCGCACAGGCTCGGAATGTATGAAATAAAAAATGAGCTTGAATCCATTGCTTTACAGTACATTTACCCAAATGAATATAAAAAACTTAAAAGAACTCTTTCAATGAAGGAAAAGGAAAAAAACCCTGAATTAAATGAAATTATTAAGACACTTAAAAAAGAATTGCAGAAAATGAATATTGAAGCAACTCTGCTGATTACCGTTAAACCCATTTATGTAACATTCAGAAAAATCCAGAACGGTGCAAAATCCATTGACGAAATTGAAGACTTCCTATATCTTTCAGTTATAGTTAATTCCGTTGATGACTGCTACAGAGCACTTGGAGTAGTTCATAATAATTTTAAGCCAAAGCCCTTGAAGCTGAAGGATTTTATTGCAAGCCCTTTAGAGGACCTTTATCAGGCAATTCACACCACTGTTATCGGGCCAAAAGGGGACCCTGTAAAGGTTTACATTAAAACACATCAAATGGAGGAAATAAGAAAAAACGGAATTATTCCATTAATTTTAAACAAAAACGTTAAATTAGTTGACAAAAAAGTTAATTTAATTAAAAAATTAATTTCTTCAAATGAATCTTCAGCTGATTTTTTGAAGGCATTAAAAAAAGACTTTCTTTCAGGTTCAATTGCTGTTCATGGAAAAGACGGAAAATCCTTTGACATTCCTGTTAACGGCACTCCAATTGATTTCGCTTTTTTGTTCAGAAAAAAGAAAGCCTCAAACTTATTTAAGGCTAAGGTGAACGGAAAAGCTGTTCCTCTTTGGGTTGAATTAAAGCCTGAAGACAAAATTGAATTAAAATTTTCAAGCAAGCCTCAGGTGAAAAGCTCTTGGCTGAATTACGCTAAATCTCAGAAAGTAATTTCATTAATAAGCCAGTCATTAAAAAAAAATGAAAACAAGTCAGAGGAAAGGTATGCAGTTAACATTCACTGCAAGCTTGCAAACAAAATTGGAGTGCTTCATGAACTGGCAAAACTAATCACAAAACAGGGGCTTAACATCAATGCTATTTCATCTTATGATGAAAAGCCTTTTGTGCACTGCCATTTAACTATTACAATAAATGATTCAAGAAAATTAGACAACTTAATTTCTTCTTTCAATAACATGGATGAAGTAATTGAAGTTAATTATAATTTAACTGAAATACTGGATTAATTATTCAATGTAGATTGCGGGCTTTAAAGGAAAAGCATTTTTGGCTTTATTTGCAGGGTCATTCAACGTTTTCTCTGCATTCTCGATTATTATTTCAGCATTTAATTCTTTTTTCATGAAATCTTTTCCTGAATTTAATGCATTAATTTCATTCAATTTCTTTATTGATGTGAATTCATTTATTTTCTTCAACACATTTTTAGCAAATACAGGCATGTCTTTTGAATGCTTTTTCAATTCAGAATCTGAATTTAATTCCCGCATTATTTTTCCAAAATCAGGTTTGTCTTTTCCGGATTCAATTATTTTTGTTAAGGCTTTCCATTTCCATTCAGGAGAAACATAAAGAATCACTTTTTTTAAAGAATCAATTTTTGCTATTCTTTGAATTTCTTTGACATCTGCTAGAACATTTGAAATAAATTCCTCTTTTTCCTCAATTTCTTCAAAAAATAATTTATTGTCAGGTTCAGGCCATTCAGCAAGCGAGGAATATTTCACTTTTTCATTTAGCTTTAATTCCTTCCACATTTCTTCGCTTAAATGAGGCGCAAAAGGATTAAGCATCAGCACAAGGCATTTAATTGAATAACCAAAAACATTGCTGTTAATTCTTTCCTTGAATTTGTAAAGCACATTCACTAAATCCATTAAAGTGCTGATGGCAAAGCTAAGCTTAAATAATTCGATTTCATTTGAAATTTTTTGAACAGCTTTACTTGTTTTGCTTAAAACAAATTTATCTGCTTCACTCAATGCAGTGCTGTTAATTGACCCGAAATTAATTCGTTCTTTATTTTCTTCAATTAAAGTCCAGACTCTTTGAAGAAATTTATGGCTTGCACTCACCCCTGAACTGCTCCACTCAAGTTCTTTTTCAGGAAGCGCCGTGAAAAGAATGAAAAGTCTTGCAGTGTCTGCTCCAAACTCTTCAATAATTTCTTTTGGCTCCACAACATTTCCAAGGCTTTTGCTCATCTTAGCTCCGTCTTTAATAACCATTCCCTGAGTCAACAGTCTGATGAAAGGCTCGTTCACTTCAATTAATTTTAAATCCCTTAAAGCCTTAGTGAAAAATCTTGCATAAAGCAGGTGAAGAATTGCGTGCTCTATTCCCCCAATGTATTGATCCACCGCCATCCAATGCTTCACTTTTTCTTTATCGAATGGAGCGGCTTTTTCATTAGGAGAACAGTATCTTAAAAAATACCATGAAGAATCCACAAAAGTATCCATTGTATCTGTTTCTCTTCTTGCAGGTTCACTGCATTTAGGGCACGAAACTTCAACAAATTTCTTTATGCCGCTTAAAGGGTTTCCTTCACCAGTAATTTTTGGTTTTTCAGGAAGCACAACTGGCAGGTCTTGTTCAGGAACCGGAACAATTCCGCATGATTTGCAGTAAATAACCGGAATTGGCGTGCCCCAAAATCTCTGCCTTGAAATAAGCCAGTCTCTTAATTTATAATTAACAGTTTTTTTTCCTTTTCCTTTTAATTCAAGCCAATCAATTATTTTTGGAAGAGCCTCCCTGTTATGCATTCCGGAAAACTCTTTTGAATCAAAAAGTATTCCATCGCCAGTATATGCTTCAGTCATTTTATCTGCATTCAATTTTTCTTTAATTTCAGGAGGCTGAATAACGGCTTTCAAAGGAATTGAATATTTTTTTGCAAACTCAAAATCTCTTTGGTCATGCGCATTGGCCATTACAACCCCTGTTCCATAATCACCCAAAGCAAAATTTGCAAGCCAAACTTGAATCTCTTCATTGTTTGCAGGATTAATTACATATCTTCCAGTAAAGAAGCCTTCTTTTCCTTTTTCATCTGAAGTCCTGTCAATCATTGACTGCTTTTTTATTTCTTCAATAAATTTTTTTCCTTCCTCTTCATATTCAGTTCCCTTAATTAATTTCATTGCAAGCGCATGTTCTGGTGCAATAACCAAAAAGGTAGCTGAAAAAATTGTGTCAGCCCTTGTAGTGTAAGCAGAAATTGTTTCTCCTCTTTTTTTTTCTTTGAAAAAGATTTCAATTCCGTGGCTTTTTCCAATCCAGTTCTTCTGCATTACTTTAACTTTTTCAGGCCAGGAAGGAAGATCCTCCAGAGAAGCAAGCAATTCATCTGCATAAGCAGTTATTTTAAAGAACCACTGCTCTAATTCCTTCTCCACTACCTCGCAATTTCCGTGCCTCCAGCACTTTCCGTTAATTACTTGTTCGTTTGCAAGTACGCTGCTGCATTCATTGCACCAGTTCACTGGAGCTTTCTTTTTGTAAGCAAGTCCTTTTTCCATGAATTTTAAAAAAATCCATTGATTCCATTTATAGTATTCCGGAAGACATGTTTTGATTAACCTGCTCCAGTCATAGCTTAAGCCAAGCTCTTTCTCTTGATTAATCATTTTATCAATTCTTTCAAGAGTCCATTGCTTTGGGTCAGAGCCGGTTTTGATTGCGGCCTGCTCTGCAGGCAAACCCAAAGCATCAAAGCCCATTGGATAAAGAACATTAAATCCATTCATTCTCTTGAATCTAGCAAAAGCATCTCCAATAGAGTAATTCCTTACATGCCCCATGTGAAGGTTGCCTGAAGGATAAGGAAACATTTCAAGAACATAGTATTTTTTTTTCTTTGAATCTTCCTTTGTTTCAAATACTTTATCCTTTTCCCATCTGGATTGCCATTTTTTGGAGATTTCCTTTAAATTTAAAGCCATAAAAACCAGTTATGCATAATTATTTGTTTTATTTTTCTTTAAAAAATTTTTAAGCAAAAAATAATTTAAATCTTCTGAATTCAAAAACCAAGCAAATCCTTTGCTTTTCCGAACCAGCCTGCTTCTTTTTTCCTGTCAAAATGTCTTCCACTAATTAAAGCTTTATCAGGAGTGAAATCAATTGACCCTGAAGACAATATTTTATTCATGTAATTCAAGTAAATTTCCCTGAATTCACCAACAACCTGATGCCTTCCGCTTCCTAAAGTAGACCTTTCAACTCTTTCAACTTTATAGCCGGCATTAATTAAAATAACTGAAGCAAGCACATCAGCAATCACTTCATCCCAATCAGTCACTCCTGTTTTAACTCTGTGGGCTTTTTCATGCATCCATGTAAAGATTCCTCTGGGCTTTAATTTTCCATGAGAAGTAAAAAGCAAATCAAAAGGCATTTCAATGTAAGACTTTCCATATTGAATGATTTTCCCTCTAGGGGTTTCAAGAATATAAGCAGGGGTAACATGCCTTCCCAAAACAACTCCTCCACCAGAAGCATACAAATAATTTTTATCCCTTTTATAAAACAAAACAGGAACCTCTAATCCATCTAAAACAGTTTCAAGCATATCCTTTG
Organism: archaeon; assembly: GCA_035288565.1. Classification (GTDB taxonomy): domain Archaea; phylum Iainarchaeota; class Iainarchaeia; order Iainarchaeales; family DATDZZ01; genus DATDZZ01. The sequence goes on along the minus strand of DATDZZ010000027.1, from coordinate 12,014 downwards.
TAGTTCTATTTGCAGATCTTTTAATTAAATCATTAATTGTTCCCTCAATTATTCCAATCATTTTCAGATAATTTTCCTTATGATGCTTTGGCAATTGATTAGACATTTTTTCACTTCAAGTAATTTAATTGATTTAATTGAAATAATTTTTTAATTTATCAATACTCTGAGTTCTTCCTCTTGCAAGCTTTTCAGATCCTCCTCCTTGAGCATCAACCTGCTTTTTAAATTCATTAAACAAATCAACTGCATTTACCTTGCTTTTAATTCCTTTAATTATTAAAATATCTCCTTTTCCTGAAGCAAAAATTGCATGGCTTTTATCATTATTTGAAACAATTTCGTTTCCGAGCTTCATTAAAAAATCAGCATCGGCTTCCTCAAAAAATTCCTTTACCTGTTCCTGTTTTCCTTTAAGAATTTCCTTTATTTTTTCCTTCACTTTTTCTTCATTCGCCTTGCTTAATTTTTTTCTTAAATCCTTCCATTCACTGAAAATCCTGTTTGTGCTTGATACAAGTTCCTGTTCAGGAACATTCATTATTTCAGTAGCTTTCTTTATTTGATTTTCTTTTTCCTGAATTAATTTCATTGCGGGAATTCCTGTAGTGTAAGTGATTCTTTCAATTCCATCCTTAACTCCTTCCCTTTTAATTATTTTGAACACTCCAATGTCGCCGCTTCTCTTTACATGAGTTCCTCCGCAGGCTTCAACTTCAATTCCTTCCATGTTAATTATTCTTATTTCTTTTCCAGGAACATATCCCCCTTGATAAATTCTGAATCCAAATAATTTTTCTGCTTCATCTCTTGCATAAAACTTGCTTGAAACAGGAACATTTAACTGAATTAATTTGTTTGCCTCTAATTCAATTTTTTTTAACTCTTCTTCACTTAGTTTCCTGTAATGAGTTAAATCCATGTGAGCTTTATCAATGTCCTTAAATGTTCCGCCCTGCCAAATATGCTTTCCAAGCAAATGCCTTGCAGCAGCATTCAAAATATGCGCGCCTGAATGCTGCCTCATTAAAATTCCTCTTCTCTCCAAATCAATTTTACCGAAAACCTTTGCTCCAATCTTGAATTTTCCTGGGTTCTTTACTTTGTGAAGAACAACTCCTTCTTCCTTCAGGACCTCAGTAACTTCTTCTTCATTCAAAATTCCTGTGTCATGGTTCTGTCCGCCAGAAACAGGATAGAAAGCAGTTTTATCTAAAACAACATAGTTTCCAATTAATCCCTGCACTTCAGCAGTGAATTCATTTAAATCCTGGTCTTCATAAAACAATAATTTTGTTTTCTTGAATTTGCTTGCATCCAATGATTTTTTTTCTTTTTCTTTCTGGATTTCATTGTTCTTAGCCAGCTGGCCATAAAAGTTTTCAATTCCTTCAACTTTAATTCCGTTCTTTTTTGCATAATCCTCGGCAATTTCCAAAGGAATTCCGTCGCTTTCATAAAGTTTTACAATTTCTTTTACATTCAATGGCTTATTTTCCTTTTTCAGCCTGCTTACAACTGCTTCGATTTTTTTTCTTCCCTGAACCTTGCTTTGAGTGAACTTCTTTTCTTCTTCATGGATTAAATCAGCCGTAACTGAAGTCATTTCAATTAAAGTTGGATCCAATGCCTTCAAATACTTTGCATGGCCTTCAAGAATTTTATGATAATCAAAATTGAGATTAAATTCTTCTTTGAATCCGAAAACTCTTCTTAAAAGCATTCTTAAATTATATCCTCCGCCTGAATTGCTTGGAAGCATTCCATCAGTTGTAGTGTAAAGAATTGTCTTCAAGTGATCAGCAACAGCATACAAAGCCTGCAGCGGCTTCAATGATTCAAGGAAATCTTCATTTGCTCCAAGCTTTTTCAATAATTTTTCTTTCTCTTTTTTAAAGTCATGCTCTTCTACATCAAGCATTCCTGAATTCCTTGCATACTCTAAATAAATTTTTTCCTCTACTTTTACATTCAAGTCTTTCTTTAATTCATCAAGAACAGGTCCGTAAACAGAATCATAAACAGTTGCCTTGCCTTGAGTAAACCAAGCAAATCTCTCCAAGCCTGCACCCATGTCAATTACTTTTGTTTTCAGTTCCTCTGATTTCCCGTTCCCTAATTCTTTGAACTGCATGAAAACACAGTTTCCAAGCTCTAATCCATTAACGTGATATTCAATGCTTGGCCCGAAAGTTCCTCCTCCCGCCCATACATCTTCCTGAAACGTAATATCTTTTTCATTTGCACCTAAAACTTTTGTAACTAATTCAAAATCCAGTTCAATTGCTTTATCTTTCCAGTAAAATAATCCAGTTTCAGGAGTATTAAATGCATGCTGTCCAACCATGATGAATGAAGTGTTATGCCTTCCAGTAACCCCTACATTTGAAACATCTCCGAATCTGATGCATGCCTGCGGCACTACAAGCGGATTTGCAGGAGGCCTTATTTCTCCGGTAACAACGTAGGGCTGGAAGTCAATAATTGAAGCATTAGTGAAGTATAAATCATCCCTCCACCTGCACACAGTTGGATATCTTGGAATGCTTGTATGCCCTTTTTTTTCAAAAAACTTTTCAACCTGCTTCCATGCCTCAATGTAGTCAAGGTTTTTTGTTTTTTTTCCAAGAAACTGATAGCCGACAGCAGTTGAATCAGCGCAAACCTCTCTTTCACTGTCTAAAGTCCAGAACATTATTCCTGTTTCTTTGCATTTCTTTCTTTGAAAGCCATGCTCTTTAAAGAAATCCAAATTGTAATGCTTCTTCCACTCAGCTTCAAACTTTTTCTTTAACTCTTTCTTGTCAACCATAAAATCATCTTCGCTAAAAAAAGGCAAATTTGACTGTATTAATAATCAAATAGATTTATTAAAATCTTTTGCTTTTCTTTTTAGTATGAAAGGAAGGGAAAAAAGAGTCATAAAAAAAATGGTTAGGGAAAAAAGAAAACAAATTAATGAGTTAGTGAGAAGACTGCAGGAAGAAGGTTATTCAAATAACGCAGTTAAAATTCTTGTAAATCACTGCATTTCAAGCAAAGTTTTTTCCCTAACAAATGTTGATCTTTTTGTTGAAATGGTTAAAGACAGATTCAACCCAGAAGTAGCTGACTTTTATTTGTTTCATCCTCAATTCAATGCCTTCAGGGAAATGCCTCCAAGAGAATTGCGAAATTATTATTCTTTTCATCCAGAAAGAGGGAGAAATTTTGAATTAAAAGTACATAATGGCTGGAATCATTTTGATGGAACGCTTGACTCAAGAAAAAATTTTGTTCTTTATTTAGGGGGAAAGCCAGTTTTCACTTTAGGGTTTCACGTAGATAAAGATAGAAAAAAAATTATTGTAAGCAAAATTCAAAGAGACGGAATTCTTCATGTTCCGGAAAATGAAATAATTGAATCATTAGGCTTTCGCGCTCAAGAATTTCTTTTAAGAGAATTCATTAGACAAGCTAGAAACTTAATGGATATTGGATATGGTTTAGAGTATGAACTTCTTGTAAGCAAAATAAGGCCTAAAGAAGGAGAAAATAAATCTTCAATAAAATTAATGGAAGAAAATGTAAAGCCTTTGCTTGAAAGGTACTTTAAAAGAGTTTATGAGTCAAAGTACGGCGCACCAGGTTATCTGCAAAGCGCAATTCAAGTTTACTCTCTTTCATTTGAAAAAAGAAGAGTTAAAGAATTATTAGAAAGAAAATAATAAGAGCAGTAGAAAGTAGGCTGCCTTTTGTTTTGAACTAGCATTCACCTAAGCGCCATAAAAGACTTGCACTCAATCCATTAAAGGATTTCAACCCCGACTCGTTTCAGCTTTTTTCAAGCCACCTCATATTCATTCATTGTAAGGCTTGAAATGTATCGTTTCTGTATTCAGGGAAAGCTTTCTCAAGCTATATTTTTTTGGTGAGTGGGCAGACCTTCCTCAGAACTATTCCTTAAGGCTTTGTCCCGACAGCTAGTCATCTACTACTCTTAATTATATTTCTTTTTTTATGTTTAAAAAGCTATCTGAGCAAAGCATTTTTAATGAATTCAGGCAATTCAATTAATTCAAGCATTTCAATTGAAACAATTAATTCCAGAATTGATTTAGAAAATCTTTCACGGGAAACGCTGAATAAATTGAATGAAATTAAAAAAATGCCTTTGCCTGCATTTGCCTTGCATGAACCTGATTTAAACAAATTAATTAATGAATTAAAGCCGTTCAAGAAATTCAAAAACATTGTTATCGCAGGAAGAGGAGGATCAGTAACCTGTTTTGAATCGCTTTACAATTCCTTGAAAAAATCTGATTCAAAGAAAATTTTTTTATTGAAGTCAAGCAACCCGGATTTAATTAAAGAAATCAAATTTAAAGCAAAGCCTGAAAAAACTTTATTCATTGCAATAAGCAAAAGCGGTTCCACGGTTGATGTAATTGAAAACCTTTTAAGTTTCTGGAATTATCCAAAGAAATTAATTATCACAGAAAAGAAAGCAAATCCTTTGAATGAAATTGCTGAAGCTGAAAAAATTCCCGTAATTGAGCACCCAGAAATTGGCGGAAGATATTCAATTGGAACAAGCTGTGCTTTAGCTCCTGCTTTTCTTTCAGGACTAAAAATAAAAAAAATATTTAAAGGACTGAAAGCTGGCTGGAAAGAATTTTCTTCAAGAAAAAAATTAAATCAAAACTCAGCTTTAAGGCTTGCTGTTGCTTTAACTGAATTAAATAAATTAAATAATTTAAGTAAATTGAATTCAAACTATTCGCAGGTTTTTACTTCAATTTATTCTCCTCATTTGAATTCGTTCTCTGAATTAATTATGCAGTTAATGCATGAATCAACGGGAAAAAATGGCAAGGGATTAAGCTTTATGTGCTTTGAAGCTCCGCAAAGCCAGCATCACTCCAATCAATTATTTTTCGGTGGGCCAAAGAATTTTATTGGATTATTTGTTAAATTAAAGGAATTCAATTCAGACGAAGCAATTCAAGTGCCTGAAAAATTAAAAAAAATTAGTTTAATCAAAGCAGAATTAAATTTCTTGAATGGATTAAAGTTAAGTAAAGCAATTGAAGCTGAATTCATTGCAGTGAAAGAAACATCTTTAAAAAAAGAAATTCCATTCACAGTAATTGAATTAGAAAAAATTAATGAATTCAATATTGGTTTCTTCTCAGCTTTTCTGCAATACCTTGCAGTATATTGCTCAATGCTGTTAAATGTCAATCCGTTTGACCAGCCAAACGTGGAAGAATCAAAAAAGTTAAGCTTTGAATTAAAGAAAAAGAAAAATTTATTTAAAAATAAAAATTTAATTGAAAATAAATAATTTCATGCATAGGAATAAGATCCAAGTTAAGAGTTCACTTAAGTTTTTAGTACAAGTCAGCTTAACATGTCGCCGAAGCTTCATGCGTACACTTCTTGCCTATCAAACCAGTGTTATACTGGCACTCTTGTCCCTATTCTGATTTGACGTGTCTCCTCAGAATTCAGGATTGATTGTCTCTTTTTACGGATTGCTTCGAGCTTAGATGCATTCAGCTCTTATCAATTGCCGCGTGGCAACCCAGCGATGCCTTGTCAGACAACTGGTTAACTAGAGGCGACGATCCCACGTTCCTCTCGTACTAAGGGGACCTTCCGCTCAGACAATCAACAACTCCAATAGATAGTAACCAAACTGGCTCGCACCGTTCTTAACCCAACTAACGTTCGGCTTTAATGAGTTAACACCTCTACCCTTGGGTGCTTATGCACACCCAGGATGCCAAGAGCCGACGGCGAGGTCGCAAACTGCGGGGTCGATTTGGACTCTAACCCGCAACCACTCAGTTACCCCCAAGGTAAGTTCACTGTTAGACCAGAGCCCCATCATAGGGCTACTGACGTTCGCTAGACCCAAATTTCTTTTCTGCATTCCTTGCTGTGCAGAATACAGTCAAGCCTGCTTTTGCTCTTGCACTCTACGGAGAATTTCTGACTCTCCTGAGCAGACCTTTGGGCGCCCCTGATACTTTTTCAGGGGCGTTCCACCCCAGACTAACTATCCATCAAATGCTGTTCCCTTTCAGGTAAGCAGTACGGTTTCTAAAGGATGGTGTTTCATTGGCGACTCCACAATTCCTGACGAAATTGCTTCGAAGTCTCCCATCTACGCTGGACATCAAAAACCATACCGCAACATCAGACTATAGTAAACCTCTGTGGGGTCTTCTCATCCCATTGGAGTTCCCCGGTATATTCACCGGGCAACAAGTTCATCGGACTGCATTTAGGGACAGTGGGAATCTCGTTACTCGATTGGTGCAAGTCGGCAATCAACCGACAAGGTATTACGCTACCGTGAGAGCCTCAGAGTTAGGCCCGCTCTTCACCAGCGCTTAGTTCCCTTGAAAAGGAATTTCACGTACTGGCAGTGAGCACGAGTCAGCAACTATACTCACCATTGCTGGCTAGCAGTCACCTGTGTTTTTGATAAACAGTCGGACTCCCTTTGTTATTGCAACCTACAGTTTATTCAACCATAGGCACCCCTTATACCGAAGATACAGGGCTATTTCTGCCGAGTTCCCTTAAACGCATTACTCCGCAACGCCTTGGCTTTCTCAGCCAGGGGCACCTTTCTCGGTTCTCGGTACGGACACATGAAATCGGATTAACTTTCTTTTCAGGGACTCCAGGCATCAGCTGAAGATCTCTCCTATTCCTACCTTTAATCTCTTTCTCAACATTATGTTTCTCCAGAGATTTATGATAGTTAAATTGGCAGACAAGCCAACTCAGCCTAGCCCAAAATGTCAAAAGTTAAACTAGCGTTGCCGCATCTATTCACGTGGTACAGGAATATGAACCTGTTTCCCTTTCCTCTTTACCGTGTTACGGTAAGAGTTAGGACCGACTAACCCTTAGCTCATCATGAGCGCTAAGGAACCCTAGCCCTTTCGGCGGAAAGGATTCTCACCTTTCTTTATTACTACTAGTCCGAGGATCCATAAACCAGGCAGATCCACAAGAAATTTCTCCCTTGCTTCTGCTCTACCCGGTCACCTTTCTATCAAATCACTTTAACTTAAAGTGTTCTTGGGTATCGGCAGCTAGTTTAGTCCTGATTATTTTCGGGGCCCTTGATCTAGGTAGGTGAGCTGTTACGCATTCTTTAAAGGATGGCTGCTTCTAAGCCAACCTCCCTACTGTCTTAGAACAAGGACTCCCTTGTACCTTTACACTTAACTAGCATTTCTGGGCCTTAACCCAAGTCCAGGTTATTCCCTTACAAAGTACAAACCTTACGCCTGTACTCCTACTCATATCTTCTACGACATTAAGAACTTCGGAGTTTGAAAAGAAAGCTGGAAGTTTCCAACCAGTACTTTCTAATCAGTATCTCTACACTCTTAATAGTCTCTGATACGGCTAACCTGAGGGTTACTTAGAAAGGAGCCTGCTATCACCAAGTTCGAATGACATATTACCCCTATACCCAGGTCATCCAAGCAGTAGGACTAACACTAGTTCAGGCCTCCATCGCTCGGTAGAGAGACTTCGCCTTGCCCAGGCATAGATCACTTGGCTTCAGGTCATAAAGCAATGACTAAAGCGCTTTCACACTATGCGCCTCACCGAAGCTGCGCGCATTTGGTTTCCCTTCGACTTCCCTCTTAACAAGGTTAATCTCGCCATTGCTATATACTCCCTCGGTCGTGTTTCCGGACGAACGATATGACTTCGATCAGCTTAAATCGATTGCTTAATTTCTCGAGCTCTCTTCTTCAAGCTTCGCTTCTTTCAAGCCATATCCGCCTATCACCGTTTAGTTTCAAGTGCTTTTCACTCCCTATTAAGGGTACTTTTCAACTTTCCTTCACAGTACTAGTGTGCTATCGGACTCGAGGAATATTTAGAATTAGGGGATGATGGCCCCCGTATTCGTAAGCGATACTCAACGCTTACTACTCTTGATACTCGGAAATAATCCCTTAAGCTTTCAAATACGAGGCTGTAACTCTCTAAGGCGTTTCATTCCAGAAAACTTCTCTTTAACTCTAAGGATTTAACCAAGTCGCACCACATTTCCCTATCATTGCTGGCAGGGATTCGGTTTGTTCTGTGCTCTTTTCTGTCGACCATAATAAGAGCATCGCAATTGCTTTCTTTTCCTACAGGTACTAAGATATTTCAATTCCCTGCGTTACCCTTCCTTTAAGGAATAATTCAGAAATCTTAGGTTCAAAGACTGCATGCGTCTCGCCTAAGCTTATCGCAGCTTGCCGCGTCCTTCATCGGTTCTCGAGCCTAGTTATCCACTAAACGGCTTAATGAACTCTTAACTTGATTGATCTACCTATGCATGAACTGCCTTACTAAAAGTAAGTGCAAAATTCTATTGCATTCAAAAAAAACTCCGAATGCTCACCTCTTTTACCATTAGAGGAAAACGCTTACATTAAATTATTTGTAAGTGCAATATTTGTTTTAATTTTTTTATTTTTGGGCATGGAAATCACGCGTTTTTTGCAAACCTTTTTATTAAAAGATGCAGAGGGTCGAACGAAGTGAAGACCGTGCAGATTGCCAACGAATCTTTTCGTTGATGGAGTCAAGGGGATTCGAACCCCTGGCCTCCTCGGTGCAAACGAGGCGCTCTACCAGACTGAGCTATAACCCCATTTGGTTTGCTCTTTTCTGGAAGAGCTAAATGCCTTTTTTCTCAATGCTTTTTTTTGATTTTTGTTTTCAAAGGTTTGCAGGTAAAAAAATTAAGGGGAGCTTCATTGAAGCTCCCGCAGTTCCTATAAAGGAACTTTTGTAGGAGGTGATCCGTCCGCAGGTTCCCCTACGGACACCTTGTTACAACTTAGCCCGTCTCGCAAAGCACAGAATCGACCCACTCTTACGAATGAGGCTCATCAATACTTCACTCAACTGGCTTGATGGGCGGTGTGTGCAAGGCGCAGGGACTTATTCACCGTGCGATAGTGACACACGATTACTAGGGATTCCAATCGTTCACGAGGGTGAGTTCCAACCCTCGATCCGAACTAAGGCTAAGTTTAGGAGATTACCTGATCCTTTCGGAGTAGGAGCCCATTGTCTTAACCATTGTAGGCCGCGTGTAGCCCAGGAGATTCGGGCCATACAGATCTACCGTCGCCCCCTCCTTCCTCAAAGTTACCTCTGCAGTTCCATTAGAGTGCTCCCTTTCCGTAGAAAGAAATTGCAACTAATGGTAGGGGTCTCGCCCGTTGCCTGAGTTAACAGGACGCTTCATAGTACGAGCTGACGATGACCATACAACACCTCTCAGCATATCAGGTAAGACCTTCAGTCTGACCATCATTTCGCTGTCGCCCCTGGTGAGTTGTCTGGCGTTGTATCCAATTAAACCGCAGCCTCCACCCCTTGTAGTGCGCCCCCGCCAATTCCATTAAGTTTCACTCTTGCGAGTGTACTTCCCAGGCGGTAGACTTAACGCCTTCGCTTCGGCGCCCCCGCAGCATGTAGCTGCTAGGACACCTAGTCCACATCGTTTACGGCTGGGACTAACCGGGTATCTAATCCGGGTTGCTCCCCCAGCTTTCGTTCCTCACCGTCAGACCCGTTCTCGTGAAGCGCCTTCGCTACTGGTGGTCCTTCTGAGATCACAAGATTTCACTCCTACCTCAGAAATTCCCTTCACGTCTTCCGGTCTCGAGTTCAACAGTATCTTTTGCAATTCAATTAGTTAAGCCAATTGATTTCACAAAAGACTTTTTAAACGGGCTACGAACGCTTTAGGCCCAATATAAGTGAACACCACTCATGGAGTACGTATTACCGCGGCGGCTGGCACGCATCTTGCCCTCCATTTATTCCTAAAGCTGTTTCGGGCTTTAGAAAAGCCAGCAAAGCTGGCACTCGAATTCCCCCTATCACACTTTCGTGCATTGTAAAGGTTTCGCGCCTGCTGCACCCCGTAGGGCTAGGGATCTTATCTCAGTTCCCTTCTCCGGGCTCCCCCTTTCAGGGCCCGCACGGATCTTTGGCTTGGTGGGCCTTTACCCCGCCAACAACCTAATCCGCCGCAGTCTCATCTTACAGCAAACTACTAACATGAAAGCAGTTTATTTCAGTAAAAGAACATTCCAGTACCAATTACCTATGGAGCTTTAGCCCCAGTTTCCCAGGATTAACTCCTCTGTAAGGTAGATTAACTACGTGTTACTGAGCCGTTCGCCAAAGGCACTCATGGTTGCACCTTTCAGACTTGCATGGCTAAATCGAAATTCGATAGCAGTGCTCCCCAGCAGGATCAGCTGGAATTAAACTTACATCCTTTAGAAGAACTTAAACTTATAGAATTGGGATTGCACAAAAAATTCAAAGCAATTTTTTTACCTGCAAATTGCCTTAAACAAAAACCAACATCACATCAAAAAAAACTTTGATGCTCACAGCTAGGCACGCGCGTGGAGCGCATTAAAAGCCTCTACATTGAGAAACGGCGCTGATAAATAGTTGTATTAGAAGTAAATTCTAGGCAAATAACATAAGACATTTGCCTATATATACGGACATCTAGTATTTAAAAATCTTACTGCTAAATCCATTACTAATGGTTTAATGGTTTCACGCAACGCTGTAAACTTAAAAAAGATTGAAGCTTTTTTTAAATTAATTCGTCCAGCTGAATGGACTAAAAGCTTCGGCAACATGGCTTTCGCTTCACTGACTGCAGGCCTGATTTACTCAATTCCAGTTTTTTCAACTGAAAACATTTTATTTTTCTTTTACGGATTCATTGCGGTAGGGCCTCTTTTATGGGGGGGCTTATATGCATTAAATGACTGGACTGATATAGAGAAAGACAAAATTCACCCAGTAAAAAAAAACAGGCCTCTGCCCTCAAAAATTATTTCAGCGAACACAGGATTAGCAATTGCTTTGCTGTTCATTTTTTTTTCATTAATTATTTCTTACTCAATTAATTTTCTTTTCTTCTCAGCAGTTCTTGCAATGCTCGTAAACCAATTGCTTTACACTCTTCCTCCAATCAAGCTGAAAGAAAAACCAGTATTAGACTTAATTTCCGGTTCATTAATTAACCCGATTTTCAGGTTTTACTGCGGCTGGCTTTTGTTTGTGCAAAGCTTTAATGCACCCATTCTTTTCCTGATATTCATTCTGGGATTGCAGTTCGGGGGCTACACTCTTTACAGGCTTCATTCAAAGAAAGTTGAAAAAAAATTAAATTACAAGTCAAGCGTAACAGTGTTCGGAAAAAAATCAATCAGAATAATTTCATATATTTCAATCGCAGTTGGATTGCTTTCATATTTATTCATTACTCTTAACTCCGCTTTTTTTCCTTCTCTTGTTTATCTGGGAAGCCTGCCAATTGAATTCTTTTACTGGGGAGCAATTAATGTCCTTCCCCTTCCATTGTATTGGAATATGCTTAAAGATCCAGAGAAAGCTGACTTAAAAAAAATGTATAACTATCTTTACAGTCATTACGCTGTATTTCTCTTTGGAATTTTATGGCTTTTTTTCAATTTTATTGCATGAACTCTAAGCTTTTTAAATTGAATCATTCTTAAAATCTTTTTAATTGCCTCTTGCAATACGGTGATTTATTGGGAACAAAATCTAAAGACTCAAGCAGATTCAAAAAAACCAGGTCCAGACAAAGATGGAAATGGAAAAAAAAGAAAATGAAAAGAAAGGCAAGAAAGAAAAGATACTTAAAGAAGAGAGCTACTTAAAGTGATGAGCTAAAACGCAGACCTGATTCTTAATTTATTTTTCAATTTCTTTCAAATTTTATTTTATTTTTTAATTATTTTATTATTCTTTTTTGTTTTTAATTTCAAAAATTTTTAGAATTTCTAATAATTTTTTATTTTTTTAAATTGCATTCCATTAAATTTTTTTATTGTCTTTTTTTTAAAAAATATTTTTAACTAAATTTTTTTATCCAAATTTTTGTGCAAAAAAAATATTTTTTGAATAAATTAAAAATGGTAACCTTTAAATAT
>DATDZZ010000026.1:0-2056 GCA_035288565.1 archaeon | reverse complement strand
GCTGCTCCGTCAGCTCCAACAACTACCTTGCCTCTGAATTCCTGTTCCCTTCCGTCTTTGTGCTTTCCTTTTACTCCCACAACAAAATTATTTTCCTGAATCAAATCATTTACACTGAATTCTTCAATTGTGTTAACTATGCTTTTAGCGTGCTGGAAAACAATGTTGTCAAAAACCATTCTTCTCTGAACATATCCTGGCTTTGGCTCCGGTGCATTAAGGTCTTTTTGAGGAAAAGGAATTACTATTTCATCTTTTTTAGGGCTGGAAAATAATACTCCGTAAACCCTGGCATTAGGATTAACTGCAACTTCATCCACTAAATTTAAGTCATTTAAAACAGCTGCACTTTTTCCTGAAATAGCGTCGCCGCAGATCTTGTCTTTAGGGTACTTTCCTTTCTCTAATAACAAAACTCTTAAACCTTTTTCATAGCATAAAGCAGCGCAGGCTGATCCTCCAGGGCCAGCTCCAACAACAATTACATCATAAACCAGTTCCATTCATACACCTTTTCAATAAAATAAATAAAAATCTAATTTAAGTAATAAAATAATACTTTTAAAGCTTTAGTTCAAGCTTTTTTGGTTTAAAAACGGCTTAAATTTAGTTAAATTTTAATAATTCAATAAAGAATAATTAAATGAAGGCAATTGCAATGAATTCAAGAAATCCAAATAGAAGAAAAACAACCGGCAGTGTTGGAGAAAGAAGAAAAGGCGAAAGGCGCAGCACTACAAAACAGTATGAATTAAAACTTCATGAAAAACTTAAAAAAGGAAGACTTGAAACAGGGGCAATGACTTTATACACTCCAAAAGTCATAAAATATGCGCAAAGCTTCTTAAAAGAAAAAAAAGCAATTATCGAAGTGGTTAAAGACATTGTAAATTCTTTTTTAGATCCTTCTCGATTTCTTAGAACTAATTCAAATTTTAAGGAAGTTCAAGAACTTTATTCTAAAAGAACAGCTGATGATATTATTTCTTCAGGTTTAATTATTAATTTGAACAAAAATGACCCTAATTTTGGAACTCATTTAATTCATGGCTGCATTGATTATGCCACTGCTATCACAGCTTTAATGCGAGTCCTGAATATTCCAGCCAAGTTTATCAGGCTTTACGATCACTCTGTTGTTGAAATAGATTTGGAAGGCAAAAAATATATTTTAGATCCCCTTGACAGGGATAAAAAAACTGTTAGAGCTGTGGATGCTGAATGGGTGGATTTAGTGAGATTAGCTGAAAGTGATTATGGCTATGCTGAAGGCCTTGATGCCCACGATCCATTAATAGGAATTTATAATTGGGAGGATTATAAAAAATTCATTAAAGGAAGCAAAGACAGGGATAGCGATTTTCACTAATATTTTGGATTAATTTCTTTCACTTTATTGAACTGGTTTTCCAGCCTTGCAATTGTGAATAAAAAGTCGCTTAATCTGTTTAAGTATTTCATTAAAATTTCGTCTAATTGTTCTTCTTTTTTTGTTTCACTTAAATCTGTTTCAGCTCTTCTGCATACAGCTCTCGCTAAATGCAAATGGCTTCCTCCAAGCGAGCCTCCCGGAAGAATGAATTTATTTAATGGAGCAAGTTTTTCAGTAAACTGGTCAATTAATTTCTCTAATTTGGTTACATCTTCTTCCTGAATTTTGTGCTTGCTTGTTCCTTTTGAAGACAAATGAGCTCCGAAGACAAATAAGTCATTCTGCAAGTCTTTTAATATTTCTGGAAGCCTTGAATCCTTTACATAAAGAATTGCGATTCCTATCAGTGAATTTAATTCATCAATTGAACTGAATGCTTTTACTCTCGGGCAGCTTTTTGGAAGCCTTTCTCCTGAAAGCATTTCAGTTTCCCCTAAATCGCCTTTCTTTGTATAAATTTTCATTTAATTACCTTTCAAGTCTTTTTCATTTTGCTTTAAATAAATTCTTTAAATAAAATAAAGCTTTTGAGTCCTCTAAATTCTTTGAAGCAATTACATGCTTGTCAAGGAATGGAGTAATTAATGCGATGTAAAGAGTCCCTGAAGCCAAGTGAAGCAAAGT
>DATDZZ010000025.1:0-13679 GCA_035288565.1 archaeon | reverse complement strand
AGCGCAGGGAAAGGGATTCGAACCCTTGCAGCTGTAAAGCTTCCGTTTTCGAGACGGACCCGTTTGACCTCTCCGGCACCCCTGCAGCGAAAAGATTCGCTGGCAATCTAAGCCATCTTCGGCTTTCAGCCTCGATGCCTTGAAATGCATTTGAATATTAATAAGCCCTTAATGCATGGCATGCTTTTTTTTGTTAAAGAATCATTAATCCAAAGTTTTTTTTAATAATGGATTGAATAATCTTAATGGTTTTTATGCCAACTGGAAGACACCATATGAATCAAGGACCCGGGAGAGGCCGCTGGGATAAAGGCGGAGACGGGTCTGGGAGAAATAGGGGAAGAGGAAGCAATGGTTCTAGAGGCGGAAGAAAAGGAAAAGGAGATGAAGGCAGGGGAAGAAAAAAAGAGCCTGGATGGAAAAGAACTTTAAGAAGCTTTGATTTTAATGAAACAGAAACTGAAAATTTTAAAAGAACTGTTCAAGGAAAAATAAATGAATTTGAATCACCTTATTTTTTCATTCGAGAAAAAGCTTTGCAATTAACTCTTCAGGAACTTGTAAAGAAAATTATTAAGAAGAAAAACTTAAGTGAAAAAGAAGTCTTGGATTCTTTTGTCCCGTTTTTTACTCAAAGAAACACTTTTATGGATTTAGTTCATGAATTTATTAAAATTGAAATTAAAAATCCAAAAGATCACACAGTAAAATATGAAGTAGAAAAGGAATTAGGAGAAATGATTGATACAATTTTTCAAAGTGCTGTAAAAAATAAAGTTTTAAATAACGAAGAAGCTGGAGAGTTAGCAGGAGAATTTTTTTTTGAATTACAATCATTTGTTCAAGTAGTGGAAGCCATTCTGAGAGAAGAAGGGACTTTACAGTAAAAATAAATTAAATTATTTTAATTAATTCAAACAAGTAAAGAATAATGTTTATAATTATTCATGCTGAAATCATTGCAAATCCGTGAAAGAATTCATTTATTTTTCAATATTTGTTTCAGATAAATTTTTCATTAAATGCTTTTCCAGCTCTATTCCAGTTTTCTTTTTCTATGCATGTTAAGCCGTGAAGCCTTACTGCATCAACAGATGAAAATGAAAACAATTATATTTCCTTAAAAACTTAAACTTATTATGCCTACAGGAAGACATCACACGGGTCCAGGTTCAGGGGGAAGTCGCCGTGATAATGGCAGAGGAAGGTCTGAGGGAAATGCAGGAAGCGGTTCAGGAAGAGGAGGCAGAGGAAGAGGCTCAGGAAAGGGATTTGGAGCGGGCCCAAGAGGAGAGCCTTCAGGGGAATTCAGAAAAACATGGAGGGACACTCTTGAAGGAATGGGTTATAATCAAAAAGAAAGAGCAATTTTTAAGGAAAAAATAATTGATCTCTTTGATAAAGGCGAACATGGTTTTGAATACGATGAATCTGTAAGAGGGGCATTTCATCAATTAATTCAAAAAACTATTGAATTCAATGAGCATGAACGAAGTCCAATTCTGGCAGCTGAAACTGTTATTGAATATTCTCAAAAAAAAATTTTATATGAAAATGAACTATTGGAAAGATTACTTAACGAGTTTGAAAACCCAAAAGATTTGCAAGCTGGGTTTGAATCAGAGGAAAGATTAGCAACAATTGTTCAAGTACATTATAATAAGTATTTCAAGGCAGAATTGCCTCGTAAAAAAGCATTAGAATGGGCTCAAGAATTTTATCCTGATTATAAAGCCTTTGAGCAAGTCATTGAATCAATTTTAAAAGAATATGATAAAGAAGAAGGCGAATAAGCAGAAGACAATTCAAACTATTTTATTCAGGCAAGCACATATATTTATTCCAGCAATTATTCCAGAAAAATTAAATCATCGAATTATTTAATAATTTAATAAACCTTTCCTAAGCAGATTATGCTATATGTTGCTTGTTTTTGGAGTAATTTCAACGTAAATAATTGATTTTTTTTACAGCGAAAGCTGAACGATTTTTTTTGGTGATTTTATGGAGAAGATAAGAGACTTTAAGTGGAGCAAAGGAATGTCTTTGAAAGACTTTTCAGAGCAGTTAAGCTTTATAGGCTTTCAAAGCATTGAAATAGGGAAAGCAGCGAACACGATTGTAAAGATGAAGAAAGACGGAGCAAAGATTTTCTTTACTTTCACTTCAAACATGGTTACTTCAGGCTTGAGAGGATTTTTTGCCCAAGTAATTGAATTGAAAATGTGCGATGCAATAATTACAACTGTCGGCGGAATTGAAGAAGACATTATGAGGGCTTTAGGGGAAGATTTTTTAATAACCAATTTTTTCATTGACGATGTTGCATTGCATGAAAAAGGAATGAACAGGGTAGGAAATTTATTGATTCCGAATGAAAGCTATGCAAGGTTTGAAAACGAAATTCATCCAATGCTTCAAAAATTGTATGAGAAAAAAAAGAGATGGCCGGTTTCAGAAATGCTTAAAGAAATTGGCTTAATGCTGGAAGACGAAAACTCTATTTTGTTTCAGGCAGCAAAAAACAATGTCCCGATTTTCTGCCCTGGAATAACTGACGGCTCTTTAGGGTTTCATTTATTTATGTTTCAGCAGGACCATCCGGATTTCATTGTAGACGTAGTAGAGGATTTCAAGAACGTGATTTTTTACATCAATCAGGATGACAAGAAAGGATTGATTTCTCTTGGAGGAGGAATTTCAAAGCATCATGCAATTCTGGCAGCACTTATTAACGGTGGATTGGATTACGCTGTTTACATGACTACTGCAAGCCAGAGAAGCGGAAGCATGAGCGGAGCAACAACAGAGGAAGCAAAAAGCTGGGGAAAAATTAAAGATAATTCAGATGCAGCCACAGTAATAGGGGATGTGAGTGTTTTCTTTCCAATTACAATGATTAAGGCTTTAGAGAAATTAAGCGAAGACGGAGTAATTTAATTAAAGAAATTTAAGCGAGGCAATTTAAATGGAGAAAGCTTTTTTTGAGTTAAGCAAATCAAAGGTAATTGAATTATTCAATCAGTTAAAGGAAATGGATCTAAAGATTACTTATTCTTTGAAAACAAATCCTGAAGTAGGAAAAATTCTTGAAAAGGAAACCGATTCATTTTTTTCAGTGCATACAGTTGAAGGATTAGAGGATGTGAAATCATTTGAAAGAGTCTGGCTTATTGCGCAGGCATGGAATCAGGATGAAATAAAATCTTTAATCGATAAAGGAATAACTAAATTCATTGTAGATAATTCAGCTGACTTAAATATTTTAAAGGAATTTCTGAAAAAAAATAATGCAAGGATTGATCTTCTTCTGAGAATGAAGCTAAAGGAAAACACTATTTTCACTGGAAAGTATTTTGTTTTCGGAATGAATGCAAAAATAGTAAACGAGCAGATAAAGGAATTAAGAAAGAATAAAAATATTGAAAAGCTCGGAGTGCATTTTCACAGGAAAACGCAGAATGTAAGCGAATGGAATTTAGTGAGAGAATTAAACGATGCTTTAAGCCAAGAAACTTTTCAGCAAATTGATTTAATTAATATTGGCGGAGGCCTTCCAGTAAAGTACAAAAACACTTCTGATAAAGTTTTAGAAAGTATTTTTAAAAAAATTAATGAGTTAAAGAATTTTTTGAATGAAAAAAACATTGAGTTATGGCTTGAGCCCGGAAGATTTCTTGCAGCTCAATCTGTGAAGCTTAAAACAAAAATAATCAGCATTTACGACAATAATGTCATTGTGAATTGCTCTATTTATAATACTGCAATGGATTCAATGCTGGT
Organism: archaeon; assembly: GCA_035288565.1. GTDB lineage: Archaea > Iainarchaeota > Iainarchaeia > Iainarchaeales > DATDZZ01 > DATDZZ01. The sequence continues at coordinate 9,896 of DATDZZ010000025.1, read as the reverse complement.
TTCAATCAGGCTGCTTGTGGAGCAGGAAAAAGAAAAAGGAAAGGATTACACAATTAAGGGAAGCACTCCTTGCTCTTTAGATATTTTCAGGTACAATGTAAAGCTGGAGAATCCAAAAATTGGAGAGGAAATAACTTTTTTAAATGCAGGGGCATATAATTTTTCATCGGATTTCTGCAATTTAAGGAAACTGGAAACAAGAATAGTTGATTGAATTTATTTGAGCAGTAAAAAAGTGACTGAATGTTTGAAAAAGCATGCAAAAAAGCTGATGTAAAGCAAGGAGCAGCTAAATGCCTTAAAATTAAGGGAAAAGAAATTGCTTTATTTAACTTGAATGGAAAGTTTTTTGCTTTAGACAATGCATGCACCCACCAGAATGCTCCTTTAAGCGAGGGAACAGTTGACGGAGACAAAATTACCTGTCCATTGCATGCATCGCAGTTCGAAATCAAAACAGGAAAGGTTTCAGGAAAGCCTGCAACAATTGACGCTGTTTCATATAAAGTGAAAGTTGAAGGCGAAGATGTTTTAATAGATATTTAACTTTATTAAAATTTTTTTGTTAGGAAAAAACCTTTCAATTTCGATTTATTTAAGGCAATTGAAGTTCATAAATGCTTTATGAATTTCAAAAACATTTTCGGAGCAATAATTTTACTGGTTTTCATTGGCTTTATTGGAATGATTTTTTTAAGTTCCTTGGTTTCTTTAGGGGCAACGCAAACAGGAGGCCAGAGCTATTACAGTCAATTAAGTTCATATTCAATGGAGCCAGGCTTCATTCCATTAAACCCTCCCAATGACGATGCTTTCTTTGACACTTTTTTTAAAAATTATGGAGTAAATCCATTCATTGACACAGAAGATAACACGATTTCAACTTTCGCAGCTGATGTTGACACGGCTTCTTACAGTGTAATGAGGGCTTATTTAAATCAAGGATTACTTCCTCCCGAAGATTCAATTAGAGTAGAAGAATATTTGAATTACTTTAAGCAGGATTATTCAAAGCATGAAGATGAAGAATTCAAGATTTACTTGGAGGGAAGCGAAAGCAAATTCGGAGAAAATAAAAAACTTTTAAAGATTGATTTGCAGGGAAAAACAATTCAGGTAAAGGACAGAAAAAAAGCAATTTTAACTTTTGTGGTAGATGTAAGCGGTTCAATGGACTTGGAGAACAGGCTCGGCTTAGTGAAGAGAAGCCTTGAACTGCTAGTGGGGGAATTAAATCCGGAAGACAAAATAGGAATAGCTGTTTATGGAACAAATGGAAGAACTTTATTGGAGCACAGCTCTTTGGATGAAAAGCAGAAAATATTGAATGCAATTAATTCTCTTGAAACAGAGGGAGCAACAAATGCAGAAGAAGGAATTTTAACAGGTTATTCAATGGCTGAAAAAGCTTTTGAAAAAGATTCAATAAACAGAGTTATTTTGTTAAGCGACGGAGTCGCAAATGTCGGAAACACAGGGCCTGAAAGCATTTTGAAATTAATTGAAGAAAAAAAAGACAAAGGAATTTATCTCACGACAGTTGGATTTGGAATGGCGAACTTTAATGACATTTTAATGGAGCAATTAGCAGATAAAGGAAATGGAAGCTATGCCTATGTTGACACAATTAATGAAGCAGAAAAAATATTTAAAGAAGAATTAACAGGAACACTGCAGGTAATTGCAAAGGATGCAAAAATTCAGGTAGAGTTCAATCCTGAATCAATTGAAAGATACAGGTTAATTGGATTTGAAAACAGGAGATTAAAAGAAGAAGACTTCAGGAACGACAAAGTTGATGCAGGAGAAATCGGAGCAGAGCATTCAGTCACAGCATTATATGAATTAAAGTTTTCTGATAACCCAAAACAAGAGCTTGGAGAAGTGAGAATCAGATTCAAGAATCCAGAAAACGAAAGCGAAGTGAAAGAGTTAAGAAAACAAATTAAATTAAGCGATTTCAGCGAAACCTTTGAGCAATCTTCTGCAAGATTCAGGTTCACTGCAGGAGTTGCAGAGTACGCAGAAATTTTAAAGAAAAGCTACTGGGCAGAGGAAAGCAAATTAGAGGATGTGCTTCCGTTAGCGGAAAAAGCAGTAAAGGATTTAAAGGGAGACAAAGAAAGAGAAGAAGAATTCATTGAATTAATTAAAAAAGCAATTCAGTTAAAGAAAAGCAATTAATTTAAGTTTTAAGCAATGATAATTAGAAAAATTTAATAATCTGAAAAGCTTTTTCTCATTGTGTTTCAAAAAAACTTTAAATGCTTTAAGTGCGGAAAAAAATTTCCTTTAAGCAAAACAGTTTATGAATGCAGCAACTGCGGTTACTCTTTGGATATTGAATATGATTATTCAAAAATTAAAAAATTTTTAAGAAAAGAAAAACTTAAAGGAGAAATAAATCACTTAAAGTATTATCCTTTCTACCCTGTAAAAGATTTTAAGAAAATTGTTTCAATGCAGGAAGGAGGCACTCCATTAATTCAGTCAAAGGAAAAAGAAAACTATTTCTTTAAATATGAAGGAGTGAATCCAACAGGAGCATTCAAAGACAGAGGAAGCTCAATTGAGTTAACTAAAGCAATTGAATTGAATCATAAAAAAGTTATTGTGGCTTCAACTGGAAACATGGGGGCAAGCATTGCAGCTTACGCTGCAAGAGCAGGAATTAAAGCTGAAGTGATTATTCCAAGCTTTACTCCAAAAAATAAAATAAAGCAAATGAAGTTTTACGGAGCAAAAATAACAAAAATTAAAGGAAGCTATTCAAAAGCAATGCAGTTAGCAAAAGAAAAAAGCTTAAAGGAAAAAGCATTTTTAACTGGAGATTATCCTTTCAGAGTGGAAGGACAGAAATCAGTTGCATTTGAAATACTTGAACAGCTGAAATTTAATGCTCCGGAGAACATTGTCTGCCCTATAGGAAACGGTTCACTGATTTATGCAACATTTAAAGCCTGCAGTGAATTAAAGAAAACGGGTTTCATTAAAAAAATTCCAAAAATTCATGGAGTGCAGGCGCAAGGATGCTCTCCTGTAGTGAAGGCTTGGGAGAAAGGAATGAAAGAAATAATTCCTGAAAAAAATGCAAAAACAATTGCAACCGCAATTCTTTGCGATGATCCTATTGACGGATTGGAAGCATTGCACGCAATTAATGAATCAAATGGTTCTGCTGTAAGTGTTTCAGATGAAGAAATAATTAAAGCGAAGAAAAACCTTGCTTTGCAGGGAATTTATGCTGAGTTAAGCGGAGCAGCCGCATTTGCCGGAGCAAAAAAACTAAAATTAAAAGGAAAAACCGCAATAATTGTTTCAGGCCATGGATTAAAGGATTGAATTATTTTTTTTCTTTTTCAGAAATGGCTTTCAATCTCTTTACTGCATTAATTTTTTTCAAAAAACCTGCAGTGCTTGGATGCAGAAAGTTTTTCCAGTTCTTTTCTTCAGACAAAAGCTTTCTGATTTTAGTTGAACTGTAATCAGAGAAGCCAACTTTAATTTCTTTTACCTTAATTCCCTGAACTTCAAACAAAAACTTGGTTAAAGGATTGTTAGTGTAAAGAGTTTCAAATTTTGGGATGTATTCAATTACTCTTGCAGCCCAGATTGGATGCTCATTCACGTCAGGCACTCCAATCAAAAAGCATTTATCATGGCATTTTTCTTCTTTTAATGCAAGATGAATCATTTCAATTCTTTCCCCGCAAGTGAAAGGACTTGAAGGAAGCAAAGAATCCTGTGCTGAGCCCACAGCAATAATTAATTCATCATTTTCTTTAAGGATTTTTTTCACTGCTTCATGGTGCCCTAAATGATAAGGCTGGAATCTTCCAATAAATAAAGCTCTATTCATTCAACCACCAAAGAAAAATTAATTGACTTAACATTTCCTGTAAGCGAACCCATTGAAATAATATCCGGCTTTAGTTTTAAAAAGCTCTCTAAATTGCTTTCATTGATTCCGCCGGATAACTCAATAAGGCATTTGCTGTTCTTTCTTATAAATAAAATGGCTTCTTCTGCTCTCTCCGGAGAAAAATTGTCAAGCATAATAATATCAGGGTGATATTTGACTGCTTCCATTGCCTGCTTTTTTGAATCAACTTCAATTTCTATTTTTTTAGAGAAACTTGCCTGCTTTCTTGCTTTCAATAAAATTTGCTTAATTGAAGTCTGGGTTAAGTGATTGTCTTTGATTAAAACCATGTCGCTTAAATTTAATCTGTGAGTGTCTGCTCCTGCAAGCATTGCTGCTTTTTTGTCAAACAAATTCAATCCGGGAGCAGTTTTTCTGGTTAAAGCAATTCTCACTCCATGCTTTTCAGCTTTTTTAACGGCATTAAAACAGTTAGTTGAGATTCCGCTCATCCTTGAAAGAATATTCAAAGCAGTTCTTTCAATTAAAAAAATTTTTTTGTTTGAGCCAGTAACTTCAAGGATTTCCCTGTTTTTCTTGACTTCTCTTCCCTGCTCTGAAAATTTTTTTACTTTTAAGCCCTGGCTTTCAAATAAATAAACAGCTTCATCCAAACCTGAAAGAAGGCAGTCTTCCTGGCAGAGAATTTTTGCCTTAACTTTTTTTTCATCAATTAATTCTGAAGTTAAGTCAATGAATGGGTTGTCTTCTTCTAAAAAATTAATTAAACTTTTCTTCATTTTTTCTGAAAGCATATGAAATCATTTATTTGATTTTATTAAAGAATTAATGGAAGCTCAATTTTATGTTTATTCAATTGAATCCTTTTTTTAACTTTAAAAATGTCTTTTTCAGTAACTTTATTTTCACTTAAAGTTTTTTTGGTTATTTTTTTTTCAAGAAATTTTAAAATTAAATCAATTTTTTTATAAGTGATTCCTAATTCTTTTTCATCTTCTTGGCCAGGCCAAAGACCGGCGGAAGGAATTTTTTCAACAATAGATTTCGGAACTTTCAATTTCTTTGAAAGATTAATTACATCTGATTTGAAAAGATTTCCTAATGGAAGGAAATCCGCTCCACCGTCTCCAAATTTAGTGAAATAGCCAAGCATTAATTCAGATTTGTTTCCAGTGCCTGCAACTAAAGCTTTCTTTTTTCCTGCTTCATTGTATAAGGCAATCATTCTTAATCTGGCTGCAATGTTTCCTTTAAGAACTTTATTTGAAGGATTTAAAGTTTTTAAAACAAGCTCAGCAATTTTTTTTAAAGCAATTTTCTTCCACGAAATGCCAAGATTCTCTGCAAGAATTTTGACGTCATTTAAGTCTGATTCATTTGAATAAGGAAGGTAGTAGCCGAAAACATTTTTTTTTCCTAAAGCAAGAACAAGAAGAGTGCATGCAAGGCTTGAATCAATTCCTCCGCTTAAGCCAATAACAGCTTTATTGAAGCCATTTTTTTTGAAATGTTTTTTAATTTTAATAATTAAATTCTTTTCAGTAACCATTAATTATAATCCATTAAATAACTTATTTAAAGCTTTCAATTAAATTTTGGTCAGCAAAACTCGCAAATTAAAGGCTCTTTTTTTTCTTTTTTTGCTTCAATTTTTTTAGCTGCAGATTTCTTCTTCACTTCTTTTTTTTTCTTTCCTTTTTTTTCAGGCATTAAATCACCAAAAAAATAATAGAAATTCTTTATATAAAAGGTTTGCGGAGCAAAAAGAACAAAAGAAAATTAATGCCTTTTAAGATAGTTATTTAATGATTTCAAACTATTTTTCATAAAAAACTGGAGGGATTAAATGGTTTTTGAATTACCTAAATTAGGCTATGAATACAATGCTTTAGAACCCTTTATTGATGAAAAAACAATGATGACTCATCATTCAAAGCATCATCAGGGTTACACAGATAAATTTAATTCAGCTCTTCAAGGGCTTGGATTGGAAGGAAAGACAGCAGAAGAAATAATTGCTGAATTGAATTCAATTCCAGAAGAAAAAAGAACAGCAGTAAAAAATAACGGCGGAGGATACGTTAACCATAACTTTTTCTGGCAATGCATTGGCCCGGGAAAAGGAGGAGAACCTCAAGGAGAGCTGAGCAAGGCAATTAATTCTTCATTCAAGTCATTCAGTTCATTTAAAGAAAAATTTTCAAATGCAGCTGCAACATTATTTGGAAGCGGATGGGCATGGCTTGTTTCAAACAAAGGAAAACTTGAAATAATTCAAACAGCTAATCAGGAATCCCCTTTAACGCAGGGAGTGAAGCCACTGCTGACAATAGATGTATGGGAACATGCATACTACTTAAAATATCAAAACAGAAGACCAGAATACATTGAAAACTTCTACAATGTACTGAACTGGGATTTCGTTTTAGAAGAATACAAAAAAAACTTATAAGTTTTTTTTTCTTTTTTTTTATTCTTGTATAATTAGGGGCGGGCAAAAATGCTGTGTCCAGGTTTTTGTGCTTTTATTTTTTAATACCACTTATAATCGTCTTTTACATTATTTATATCATTTGACATTTTGTGATGCCAGTCCCACGCTTCTTCAGCATTAATTTCTTTACTGCATTCAGGGCAGGGGAATTTCTTTCCTTTATGCTTTCCATTCCATCCGCAGTGAATGCACATTACAACAAAATCTTTATGCATACATAACAAGGAGTCAATTCTTATTTAAAGATTAAGTACTTTTTCTTTTAAAGCTTTTAAATTTAATTGAATTGAAGTGATTTTATTGATTGAACAAAGTTTTTGCTTTTTGAAAGGAATTGGTTTAAATAAGGAAAAAAGTCTTTGGAGGCAGGGAATTGTTGACTGGTTTGAATTCAATAAATCAAAAGAAATTCAGGGAATTTCTTTAAACAGAAAAAAAGAGCTTGAAAAAGATTTAGAGAAAGCACAGGAATTTCTGGAAAAAAAAGACCCGGTTTACTTTAATTCATTGCTTCCAAGAAACCAGAACTGGAGATTATTCAACCGGTTTAAAAAAGATGCAATGTTTTTTGACATTGAATCAACAGGGCTGGGGCAATGGAATAAAACAACAGTTGTAGGAACATTTTTTCAAGAAGAATTCAATGCATTCATCAGAGGAAAAAATTTAAGCAGAGAAAATTTAATCAAAGAATTTAATAAAGCAAAATTAATTGTAACATTCAATGGATCGCTTTTTGATAAACCTTTCCTTGAAAGAGAATTCAGAATTTCAATTAATGTACCGCACATTGATTTAAGGTTCGCATTAAAACAATTAGGTTTTGGAGGAGGATTAAAATCAATTGAAAAACAGCTGGGAATAAACAGAAGCGAAGAAACCCAAGGAATGGATGGCTTTGAAGCCGTAAAGCTTTGGCAGAAATACGAAAAAGGAAGCAATCATGCGCTGGAAAAATTAATTCAATACAATAAAGAAGATGTAATTAATATGCAGCCATTAATGGATTTTACTTACAATGAATTAACTCAATTTATTAAAAGTGATTAAATGAAAACAAAAAAGAAAAAAGAAACAATGAAGGGAGTCAAAAAAAATCCAAAAATAATTCCGGCATTAACTGTTTTAATTGCATTAATTCTTGGCTTTATTTTATTGAATGCAAACTTTACTTACCTTGAAGCATTAAATTTCTTAAATCCTGCAACAGAAGAAAAACCTGTTTTAAGTGAAGCAAAATCAATCCAGGAATTAAAAGAAATAAAAGAAACAAAAGAAAGCAAAAAAATAAACGGAAAAGCATTTGTATCTGGAAGAGAATTGAACACAGCAATTGAACTAGAAATAAAAGAATTTGCTGAAGGCTTGGGAAGAGCCAGATTCATGGCATTAAATGAAAAAAATGATTTATTTGTAACAGATTTAAGCGGAGGAAAAATTTTTGTATTAACAGACAAAAACAATGACGGAGTTGCAGATGAAAAAAAAGTTTTCGCTGAAGGATTAAACAAGCCTCACGGAATTTATTTTTATAAAAACGAATTATTTTTAGCTGAAGAAAACAAGATAAGCAAATTAATTGATTCAGATAACGATTTGAAAATGGACCAGCAAATAATTCTTGTTTCAAACCTTCCAACAGGAGGAAACCACGCAACAAGAACATTAATTATTAAAGATGACAAAATGTATTTATCAATCGGCTCTTCATGCAATGCCTGCGTGGAAACAGAGAAAAGAGCAATGATTATTCAATATGATTTAGGCGGCTCTAATGAAAAAGTTTTTGCTGAAGGATTAAGGAATTCAGTCGGAATAGTTTTTCATCCAATAACCGGGGAAATATGGGGAACAGACAATGGAAGAGACTTTTTAGGAGATGACCTTCCTCCAGAAGAAGTAAACATAATCAGAGAAGGACAGCATTACGGGTGGCCTTACTGCTACGGAAACCAAATAGAAGACAAAAGTTTCTTTAAAGAAAATTTCTGCGGCAAAACAATTGCGCCAACAGTTTCAATGCAGGCTCACTCAGCTCCATTAGGTTTAAGGTTTTATGAAGGAAACTCTTTAGGAAAAGAATTCAATGAAAACTTGTTTGTTGCATTTCATGGAAGCTGGAACAGAAGAAATCCAACAGGATACAAAATAGTAAGAATAAGATTTGAAAACGAATTACCTGTAGTTGAAGATTTTATTGAAGGCTGGCTGGTAAACGGAGAAAGATGGGGCAGACCAGTAGACATAATTTTTTCAGAAAATTACATGTACATTTCAGATGATTTCACCGGGAAAATTTATTCAGTGAAAAAAGCAAATCCTGGTGCCTAACTCGCCGGAGAGATCCGGCGTTGATCTAAGCCATCTTCGGCTTTGAGCCTCGATGACTTTTTTGCGGAAAATATCTGTTCGCCGAAAAGATTCGGCGGTGATCTGTGCTGTCTTAGCCTTTCAGGCTCGACACTACTTCAATATTCTTGGCCACGTATTGAGCAAAAAGCGAAATACGTGTACTCAGCCTCGCCGGCTGAACGGCGCCTGGTGCCTAACTTATTTATATTATTGAAGTCAAAAAAAAGCACAAAAACCTGGACGACTGGATTTTGCCCAGCCTTAATAAACTAAAATAAAAATTAAAAAAAAATTTTTTTCTAAGAAAATAATAGTTTTAAGTAGAATAAAGGAGAGTAAAGCTTTTTTTTTGCTTCTTCGTTTACAAGCATTCCGGAAAGTAATTCCTGAACCTGCTTGTTTTTGGATGCTTTGCCTATTAAGAAGTTTAACAGCCATTTGTGTTTTCCCCATTTCTGCAAACTGTATGAATTTTTTAATTCAGGATCAAGGTTTTCCTGAATCATTTTCTCGTATTTATAAAAGAATTTTTCACTGAAGTCATTTGCCCTTAATGCTTCCGAAATTACTTCTGATGCATATTTCCCTGAAGTCATTGCATTGCCTATTCCTTCCCCTGAAAAAGGATCAATTAGTGAAGCTGCGTCTCCAATCAAGAGCCAGCCATTTCCGTGGTTTTTTGTTCTCCTGCTTCCTGAAGGCAGAGTCCACCCCCTAACAGGTCCTTCAATTTCTGCATTCTTGAACCTGTTCTTGAACAAAGGGTCTTCTTCTATTGCCTTAAACATTGCTTCAGTTAAATTCATTTTAGTTTTCTGCATATCGCTTTTAACCATTCCAATTCCTACATTTGCTGTTCCATCCTCTAAAGGAAAGATCCAGAAATATCCAGGAATAATTGATTCAAGGAAATGAAGTTCAATGTTTGGAGTCATTCCTGTAATTCCCCTGTAATAAGCCCTTACAGCCATGATTATATGGTCTGGGTCCTTCTGTTCCACTCCAAGTTTTCTTGCAACAACTGATGCTGCTCCGTCAGCTCCAACAACTACCTTGCCTCTGAATTCCTGTTCCCTTCCGTCTTTGTGCTTTCCTTTTACTCCCACAACAAAATTATTTTCCTGAATCAAATCATTTACACTGAATTCTTCAATTGTGTTAACTATG
>DATDZZ010000024.1:0-25481 GCA_035288565.1 archaeon | reverse complement strand
TTCTTCAAATAGTTCTTTTTGGTGCCTGCTTAAATCTTTAGGTGTTTGCAGAACTGCTTTAACGAAATGGTCTCCATAGGAATTAAACCTTAAATCCTTTATTCCTTGGTTTTTTAATTTAAAGATTGTTTCTGTTTGCGTGCCTTCAGGGATTTTTAATGTTCCTTTTCCTCTTAAAGTGGGAAGCTCGATTTCTGTTCCTATCGCTGCTTCGCTGAACGTTAAAGGAATTTCTGAATAAACATCTGTTCCGTCTCTTTTGAATATTTCTGATTGCTCTGCATTCACTGTAATGAATAAGTCTCCTGGTTCTGCTCCAGTGTCTCCTGCATTGCCTTGCCCTGAAAGCCTTATAGTGTTTCCTGAATCAATTCCTTCAGGAATTTTTACTTTAATTTTTGCCTTGACTTTTTTTCTTCCCTCTCCTTTGCATTCACTGCAGGGATTTGAAGTAATTGCTCCTTCTCCCCTGCATTTACTGCACGTAGTCTGAGTTGAGAAAACCCCGAACATTGTTCTTTTAATGTTCTGAATTACTCCTCTTCCACTGCATGTTCTGCAGGTTTCTTTCTTTGAATCCTTTGAGCCTGAGCCGCTGCATTCACTGCATTTCTCTATTCTGTTGATTGAAATTTCTTTTTCTGCTCCGAAAACTGCGTCTTCAAAAGCCAAATTAATTTGGTATTCCAAGTCAAAGCCTCTTCTAGGGCTCCTGCTTTTTCTTTTTGCTCCAGTGAACGCTCCTCCAAAAATTTCATCTAAATTAGAGAAAATGTCTTCAAAGCCGAAGTCTCCGCTTCTGAAATCAAAGCCTCCAAAGCCCGGGCCGAAGCCTGAAAAGCCTTTAAAGCCTTCAAACCCTGTTCCGTATTGGTCGTACTGCTGTTTTTTTTCATTGTCTCCAAGAACAGTGAATGCTTCCTGCACTTCCTTGAATTTTTCTTCTGCATTATTTTCTTTAGAAACATCTGGGTGAAACTTTTTAGCTAAATTTTTGTAGGCTCTTTTAATGTCTTCCTGGCTTGCATTCTTTTCCACTCCAAGAATCCTGTAATAATCTTTTTCTGCCATGGCATCAGCTAAAAAAAATTAGAAAAGAAGAATTTAATCTTCTTTCTTTTCATCCTCTACTTTGAATTCCGCGTCAACAACATTTTCATTTTTTGGCTTTCCTTTCCCTGCCTTGCTTTCTTTTTGCTTTGCTTGTTTTCCTTGCTGTTCTTGTGCTTGTCCTTTCATTGCCTGTTCTGCGCGCTCTGCTTGCTGTTCTTGCTGTGCCTTCTGGTAAAGTTCAGTGCTGTATTTCTGTACAACTGAATTTAATTCTTCCAGCTTGCTTTTGATTGCTGAGACATTTCTTTCCTTTGATTCAAGAAGCTTCTTTAATTCATCTGTCTTGCCTTGAATTTCTTTTTTCTTGTCTTCAGAAATTTTGTCTCCCAGGTCTTTCAGCATTTTTTCTGTTGAGTAAACAGTTGAATCAGCCTGATTTAATGCATCAATTTCTTCTCTTCTTTTTTTGTCTTCGGCTGCATGCATGTCTGCATCTTTCTTCATTTTTTCTATTTCTTCATCGCTTAATTTCTGCGATGCAGTGATTGCAATGCTTTGCTCTTTTCCTGTCCCTAAATCTTTTGCTTTAACATTCACTATTCCGTTTGCGTCAATGTCGAATGTTACTTCTATTTGAGGCACGCCTCTTGGAGCTGGAGGCAAGCCAACTAACTGGAATCTTCCAAGAGAGTGATTGTCTCTTGCAAATTCTCTTTCTCCTTGCACTACATTTATGTCAACTGCTGGCTGGTTGTCTGCTGCAGTCGAAAATGTCTGGCTTTTCTTTGAAGGAATTGTGGTGTTTCTTTCAATTAATTTTGTTGCAATTCCTCCAAGGGTTTCAATTCCCAGGCTTAAAGGAGTTACATCCAATAACAATACATCTTTTACTTCTCCTGCAAGCACTCCTCCCTGAATTGCCGCCCCCATTGCAACTGCTTCCATTGGGTCTACTCCTCTCTCTACCTTGCTTCCGACAACTTTTTCCACGAACTGCTGCACTATTGGCATTCTTGTAGGTCCTCCAATTAAAATTATTTTATTTATTTCCGCTGGAGTTAATTTAGCGTCAGCCATTGCCTGCTGAACAGGCTTTTCGCATCTCTTGATTATTGGCCTGATTAATTCCTCTAATTTTGCTCTGTTAATTGTTAAAGTTAAATGCTTGGGTCCGGAAGAATCAGCTGTAATGTAAGGCTCGTTAATCTGGGTTTCAATTGTTGTTGACAGCTCTATTTTTGCTTTTTCTGCTGCTCCTTTGACTCTCTGCATTGCTATTGCGTCCTTGCTTAAATCAATTCCTTCAATTTTCTTGAATTCATTTAAAAGAAATGCAACTATTGCGTCATCCATGTCTCTTCCGCCTAATTGAGTGTCACCGGAAGTTGACTTTACTTGAAAGACTCCGTCGCCGAACTCCATTATAGTTACATCAAGAGTTCCTCCCCCCAAGTCAAATACAAGAATTTTCTGTTCTTTGGTTTTTTTGTCAAGGCCGTAGGCAAGGCTTGCTGCAGTGGGCTCGTTAATTATTCTTTCAACTTTCAGGCCTGCAATTTCTCCTGCATCCTTTGTTGCCTGCCTTTGATTGTCATCAAAGTAAGCCGGAACAGTGATGACTGCTCTTTCAACTTTTTCTCCTAAAAATTCTTCAGCGTCTTTTTTTATTTTCTGCAGAATGAAAGCGGAAATCTGCTGCGGAGTGTAATCTTTGCCGCCTATTTTGTATTTGAAATCAGTTCCCATTTTTCTTTTTGCTCCGCTGATGGTTCTCTCAGGGTTGGTTATTGCCTGTCTTTTCGCGGGCTCTCCTACAAGCATCTGGCCTTCTTTAGTGAAAGCCACAATTGAGGGAAACGCTTTTCCGTACAGTGAAACTCCTTCAGCTGAAGGAATTATTTTTGGCTTGCCTCCCTCTAAAAAAGATGCTGCGGAATTGCTTGTTCCTAAATCTATTCCTATGATTTTTGACATTTTTTCTTCCTCCACTCACTCATTCATTCATTTCAAAAAAGCGGCTGACCGCCTGCTTGCTGTGCCCTAATTTCTTGATTTTCATATGATGCAATCACAACTTCACTTAACGCCGGATAATAATTTCCACCTGAAAATAATTTTTTTTCATTCAATTCAAAATTTTTAAAATCACTTTTTGCCATTGGTTTTCCTCCTAAAAAATTTTTTGCTCAATGAATTTTTTTCCGCAATTAACGCAGTAAAAATTTAATGAAATTTTGCCCCATTTTTCATCTCACGTAGCTTCTTTCCTCTTTCTCTTCGTTTTTTTCTTCCTTTTTTTCTTCTTTTTTTGCTTCAGTTTTTTTTTCTTTCTTTGAAGGCTTTCTGCTTAATTCTTTTTCTAATTGCTCTAATGTTCCTTTCAGCGCAGTGAAAATTCCTTCTGCAGTTGAATGGCTTACAACAATTTTTGTTATCGGCTTTAATCCATCCATGTCAATGAAATTGAATTTCACGAAAGCTTCCTTCATTTTCTTTGAATTCCTTGTTTTTTCTTTAATTGTTCCGTTGATTAAAACTTCATCCGCAAAAAACTGCTTTATTTCTGATTTCAGTATGTTCTGCTGCGCCTGCTCCGCCCAATTCATTTTTCTTCAACTCCTTTTTCTTCTGCTTTATTTACTTTAACTTTTGCGTGCCTCAGCACTTTTCCTTTCAATAAATATCCTTTCTGGAATTCTTCAAGGATTAACTGATCAGGCTTTTCTTTTTCGTTTGCCTGCATTAAAGCTTCATGCTTTTCTGGATTGAATTTTTCTTCAGTTGATTTGATTTCCTGCAGTCCATGTTCTTTCATTGTTTTGATTAACTGCTTGAACAATAATTTTGTTCCATTCAATGCATCTTCTTTTGAAAATTTTTCTGCTTTCTCTATCTGCGTCAATGCCTGCTCAAATGAGTCAAGCAAAGGAAGAAAGTCAGTGATTATTTTTGCGTTGATGAATTCATTGAAAATCAACTGCTCTTTGTCGACTCTTTTCTTGTAGTTTTCGAATTCTGCCTGAAGCCTTTTCAGCATATCAGTGTATTCCTCTAATTTCTTTCTCGCTTCAATTAATTCTTTTTCTGCTTTTGATTCACTGCTTTCTTTTTCTTTTTTTTCTTGCTTCTCTTTTCTTTCTTCTTTTCCTTCTTGTTGCTGATTGCCTGCTGTTGTTTTTTCTTTCAGCTGGCTTTCTTTGTGCTTCAGTGTTTCCTGTTTTTCTTCCTTCATTTGATCCCATTGAATTTTTTTTGCTTTGCTTTTGCTTTACTTAATGCCTACTTTGAAAGATTTCGCTTCTTTCTCTGCCGGATGCTTCTTGTCAAGAACCACTGTTAATATTCCGTCCTTGAATTCTGCTTTGCTTTTATTGGGAATTACTTCTGAAGGCAATGCAATTTTCCTGAAAAATTTCTGAAAGCCTCTTTCGTGATAGTAATAGCCCTTTGATTTTTCTTCCCTCTCTTTTTTCTGTTCAGCTGAAATCGCAATGCTGTCCTCTGTCACATCAATTGAAATGTCTTTTTTCTCTACTCCAGGAATTTCAGCCATTACTTTAACCTGCTTTCCTTCATCAACTACATCAATTAAAGGCTCTCTTACAAGGCTGCCGAATTTTGATTCGCTCAGGCTTAAGGGAAAATCATCAAAAAAATCCCTGAAAAAATTTCTTTTAAATGGTCGCCACAAATCCAAATCTCTCATGTTCAAACCCTCCTGAAATTGTCAATAAGTTTTAGACAATTACTGATTTGTTTAATCAAAATGTATTTAAATGTTTTCTTTCTTTTGGGTATATAGAAGTGATATTATTATGGTTCAAAGAAAACCTTCTTTTCAGGTCATTATCAGAAAACTGGATAAACCAATTTACAATGACTTGGAAGCTGAGTTTGACTGGATCTGCAAGAGCCTTGGGTTTTTTGAAAACATTGACAGGGATAAAAGTGCTTCTCTTGTTTTCAAGGAGCTTGTTTCTGCCACTGAATTAGGGGAATCTTTGTCCAGCACTGATGTTGCTGAGAGGCTTGACTTGAGCAGGGGGGCAGCAATTAATCACTTGAATAATTTAATGAGGTCCGGATTAATTGAGAAGCATGGAACTCGTTATTTTGCTAGATCGAAGTCTGTTCTTAGAACAATTGAGGAATTAGAGGAAGACATTGAAAGAATTTTTAATACTATGAAGAAAACTGCTTCTCTTATTGATTTTCAGCTGAAGACAAGGCCTAGAAGGCTCGCCTAATTTTTCAGAAAAACGCAAAGGTTTTAGAAAAACGGAAAGGTTTTTATAGACAATTTATAATAATAAAATGTAATTATTTATACTATATAGCGTTTTACTGAGTTTTAATGGGAGTGGGGGATTTAAGCATGAATTTGAGGAATATTCTGATTTTAAGTTTTGGTTTGTTTTTTCTTTTAATTGTTTCTGGATGCGTTCTTCCTGGAGCTGATTTTGGGGCAATTGACTGCAATCAATTGACTGGAGATGAAAAGGATCAGTGCTTTTCAGATCAGGCAGCCACTTCTAATGATGCAGAGTTATGCGGGGAAATCACTTCAAGTAAAACAAAGGAATCATGCTATTCAACTCTTGCTCTTCAAACAGAAAATGAAGATTTATGCGAAAACGTTGCTGATGCAAAGAACAGGGATTCATGCGTAAGCAAAGTTGCATTGGATTCTTTAAGGGAATCAGCTTGCTCTAAAATTTCAGACAATAAAGTGAAGAACGGCTGCCTTTCATCAGTTGCAAGAAGCAAGGAAGACTCAACTGTCTGCGGTTTAATTGAAGACAACAAGGAAAGAGATTCCTGCTACAAGAAATTAGCCGAAGCAACTCTTACTGCTTCAATCTGTAATTCAATTGATGTTCAGACAGAGGCAGACAAGTGCCTTAAGTCATTGGCTGTTAAAACCAAGAATGCCGGGACCTGCGCTTTAATTTCAGTGGCTGGAGAAAAAGACGGCTGCTATTATTCGTTGGCTACTTCTAAGGACGAGAAGCAGATCAATTTATGCAGCAGCATTACTGCAACTTCAACAAAAGACAAATGCATAAGCAATGTTGCTTCTGCTTTAAGGGAAGAAAGCCATTGCTCAAACATTTCATCTCCTAAAACAAGGGATGACTGCCTGACTTCGGTTGCAGAATTAAAGGAAGACGAGCAGGTGTGCAGTTCTCTTGAAATTCAAAGCGAAAGGGATTCATGCTTTGAATCCATTGCTAAAAAGAAGTTGTTCTCTGAATTCTGTGAAAGCATTGCAGATGCAAAGGAAAGGGACAGCTGCCTTGAAGATGTTGCAGTTAAGCAGCTTGATGACTCTGTATGCGATTCAGTTGAATCAGCTACTGACAGGGATGACTGCTACAGAAATGTTGCAAAGAAAACTCAGAGCAATGCTACCTGCGAAAAAATTTCAAAGGAATCAACTAAAGGACAGTGCCTGACTGACTTGGCTAAAGTTAAATCTGATTTAAGTGCATGCGAAGTAATTGGAGACGCTGCTTTAAAGGATAAATGTGTTGATGAGCTTGCAAGAAAAAATCTTTCTGACTCGATTTGCTCTGAAATTGACGGCACTGCATTGAAGGACGGCTGCTATGCATTCGTTGCAGAAAAGCAGTTAAACAATTTTATCTGCGATGAAGTTTCTTCGCTTGACAAGAGAGATGAATGCTATAATAAAGTTGCAGGCGAAAGAAATGAATTCATTATCTGCAGCCAGATCGACAGGGCAAGCTTGAGAGACAATTGCCTTAAAGGCGTTGCATTAAAGACAAGCAATGCAAATGTATGTGAATTTCTTACAACTGGAACTGCTCAGTTAACTGAAAGGGATTCCTGTTTGTTTGATTTAGGATTAAAGATTGAGGACTACGCTGTATGCGATTTAATCAACGACAAGAACAAGGAAGCTGACTGCTTTGTTGACCTTCAGCCTAAAAGAGGGAACTCGGAAGTTTGTTCAAAGATTGATGACATTGGAAGAAAAAGAAACTGCTTCTGGCAGGCTGCATTCACTTTAGAGAATCCTCAGATCTGCTTAAATCTTCAATTAGAGGATAAAGAAAAAGGACAAGCAATTGAATTCAACAGAATTAACTGCATTAAATCAATTGCAGTTGAATTTGAGAAAACATCTTACTGCGATCCAATCTCAGTTGACTTGAACAGAGATAACTGTTATTCAGAAGTTGTTTTAGAGGATCCTTCAATTGATGCATGCAATAAAATCAAAGATGCATCTAAAATGAATAACTGCGTCTTAAATGTAGCTAAAGGAACTGATGACTCTGCTTTATGCACTCAAATCAGTTCAAGAACTCATTTAGCTTTAAGAAACCAGTGCTATCTGCATTTCGGCGACAAAAAGCATGACGTGTTATTCTGCAATGAAATTACTGACAAAGAATTGCAGGGAGAATGCATTGGAGGAATTGCTGCATTCAATAAAGAATATGATTTAGTGGCAGGAACCGCTGACAGCTGTGCCGCAATACCTGCTCTTACAGTGCAGACTGACACTCCATTAATTGCAAGAGACAACTGCTATATGAGGATTGCAGAAGAAACAGGCACTACAAGCTTCTGTAAAAGCATTTCAGATAAAGCAACTCTCGGAGTATGCCAGGGAAAAGTGGGATACGAGAATTATTTAAGGGAAAAGCTTCCAAACATTAAAACTGTCTGCTCTTCTCTTGATAATGCGACAGCTAAAGACAACTGCTGGACTGAGCTTTCAGCTGTTTCAGGAAACGATGATTTATGCAGTGAAATTGCAACTCTTCCGGTAAGAGACAGATGCATCAGCGCTGTCGCTCAAAGAGCTGTTTCAGTTGATGCATGCAAAACTGTTTTAAGCGATGCAGAGCAAAGAAACTGCTTTACAAGGGTGTGCAGCTTGATTTCAAGTGCTTCAGATAAAGACAACTGCTTCAAAGAGTTCTCTAAAGCAACTCTTCAATTCACTCAATGCAACAATATTTTAGGAACTTCAGGAAAGGACAGCTGCTTCAAAGACACATGTGCTTTGTCTTCTGGAGCAACAAACAAGGATAATTGCTTGAGTGCCTACGGAAAAGCTTTAGCTAAATCCGATAAATGCGAAGATATTTCAACGGCTGCTGCAAGAAATGACTGCTATGAAGATGTCTGCGTTGATTCAAGGCTTTCAGCTTCAAGCAAAGACACTTGCAATGAAAGATACGGTAAAAGCAAGGACGACTACACTATATGTGAATTAATTGTTGACGGCGGAAAAGCTGATAGATGCTTTAAAGATGTCTGCACCGGCCTTTCAGCTGGCGCAACAAAAGATGACTGCTACGACGCATACGCAAGGCAGTTAAATAAAGAAAGCCAGTGCGAAAACATTGCTGATGCATCAAAGAAATCAGCTTGCTTGAATGATGTTTCGTAAAGGCTGCAAATACAAGAAAAAGCATTGATTTGCTTTTTTCCTTTTTTTTATTTATTGGATTTTTTTATTGCACTTATTTTTTTGATTTTATTTTCACTGATTGAGGCATTGAGCGAAAGCGAAATATGTGTACTCCAGCGAACAGATTCGCTGGCAATCAATCTTTTAAGAAAAGGTTGGCGAAAACCCTGACTTCCACGTGTCGAAGACACGTGTACTCAGACCAGCCGCGCTGGAGGGATCCAGCGGAGATCCGTGCCATTCAAAGAATGGCACTCCCGTCTCGCCGACGGGACGGCGGCTGAACGGCGGACAGGACTGATATTGCAGGATCGAGCGCAAGCGAAGATCGTGCAGATCACCGCCGAATCTTTTCGGCGAGCCGGACGAAAACGGCTAAAGCCTTTTATACTTCTTTTTCTTTTTATTTATATGAAAAAAAAATCTGAAGCTTTTCCTTTGGCTTTGCTTTTTGTTCAGTTTGTTTCAGCTGTTTTATTCATATTGATTTTTTTTGGAAGAATTGCTTTAATTGACTTTAATTCAATGACTTTTTCTTTTTCAGATGACGGCTTTCATTTCTTTGCAGCTGCTTCTTTTCTGGCAGTATTGCTTGTTATTGAATTTTCTTTAAAGAAAAAGGACAAGCATTTAAAGGAAATAAATGACTGGCTTTACAATTTATTTAAGTATAAAGCGGGAGAGAAAAAGGATATTGCAAAAATGTCCTTCAAAGGCCTTTTATATTCATTTTTCTTTGGATTAAGTTTATTCCTTAAATCTCTTATTCATATTTACTTTAATTTAATGTTTTTTTTAACTGGAAAATCAAAAAAGTACAGTAAATTGAGGGAGGAAAGCAGGAAGAAAAAAGAAAAAGTGCAGGGAAATTTATTTGTATTTATTCAGGGTTCAAGGACTTTAATGCTTATGCTTATTGAATTGATTTTTGCAGTTTTGATTACTTTAATTCTTTTTGTTTTGCTTGAGGACAGATTTGAAATAATTAAAGAAGGAGCGCCTTTTTATGCCAAGCCATTGATTGTTTTAGTGATTTTTGTCTTTATTTTGTATGCTTATAATTTAACTTCCGGCTACAGAAAGGAAATTTAAAGATTTATAAATGTTTTATACTACTCTATATTGATGTCTATGAATGCAAGCGAATTAATTTCAACAGATTTTTTAAAATTAAATGGCGCTGATACTGTAAGCCAGTTCGTGGGAAAACTTAAAACTACTCATCAGAGAACTGCTGTCGTAGTTGATGATAAAGGAAATTATTTGGGTGTGACAAGCAAGAGATATATGCATAAACTTAACACAAGGCTTGAAGATTTGAGGCTGAACCGGATTTCAATTAATGCTCCGACTGCTTCGATTGAGTCTTCTTTAGAGGATCTTGCAAGGTCAATGTATGTTTCTGACACAAGAATGCTTGCTGTAACTGAAGGAAAAAAAATTCTGGGAGTTGTTTACGCAAAAGACTTAATTAATTTTTTGAAAAACATGCCTGAATTAAAGGATCTTAAAGCGAAAGATATTGGAACTAAAACCATTGTTTCTTTGAAGGAATCAGATGTTTTAGGCAAAGCAGTTAATTTAATGAATTATCATAATTTTAACAGGATTCCTGTAATTGATGATAATGGAAATTTAACTGGAATTATTTCTTTCAGAAGCATTTTAAAGAACTTCATGCTTCTTCCTCCTCGAAGCAAGGAGAAAGGCTTTTCAAGAAAAGGAAAAAAGAAATCCGGAAATCCTTCAGCGATGAGTTCATTGAATAAAATTCCTTTAAAGGAAGTAATGATTACGGATGTTAAAACAATTTCTCCTGATGAATCGGTTAAAAACATTGTTAAGGCACTGAATTCTGCCCATGGAAGCCAGACAGTTATTTTGGATAAAAACAGGCCTGTTGGAATAATTACTCCAAGGGACATTATTGAAGCTTTCCTTAAAAATAAAGTAGAGAAAAGAAACATTCAGGCTATCGGCTTCCCTGAACTGGATGAAATGGATTACGCTTATGCAGACCAAAGGCTTGGAGAACTATACGATAAAGCCCAGAAATTAGTTAACAATACTGTGCTTTTAACTTTTCATTTAAAGACGCATAACGATTCCGGTTTAAGAAAAAAGTATTCAATTAACGCTCATTTATCTATTCCAGGCCAAGAGTTCACTGCAAAGCAGGTTGGATGGAAATTCAGATTAGTTTTCCAGGACACTATAAAGACTCTTGAAAACGAAATTAGAAATTTCATTAAAAGAAGAAGAAAAGAAAAGTAGCGTTTGAATGAAGAAATTCTTTCTTCTTTTATTCTTCGTTCAGGAAAAGTTTTCTGCTGAGTTTGAATTAAAAGTTAATGAATGAATAAAGGATTGGTTTCTGATTCTCTTTTTTTTTTTGTTTTCAAATTAATTGCTGGATTGATTGGAGCCTGCACAGCAATTAATTTCTTTCTTTCCAGGTGACTTTCACTGCATCAGCTCTTTGCTTCGGCTTGACAATTGATTCGCTTATTTTCATTCTGTTTCCTGATTTAAATGAAAGGATTCCTGTCCAAGCAATCATTGCGCCGTTATCTACTAGGAATTGCCTTTCAGGAACAAAGAATTTCGCTCCTCTTTCATTGCACATTTCTTTAAGCATGCCTTGAAGTATTTT
The DNA here is from genome assembly GCA_035288565.1 of archaeon. GTDB lineage: Archaea > Iainarchaeota > Iainarchaeia > Iainarchaeales > DATDZZ01 > DATDZZ01. Next base: position 14,325 of record DATDZZ010000024.1, on the reverse strand, counting down.
TGAGGCTCCAACTCCTCCAACTAACAGTACTTCATTTTTTCCAGTGTGGGCTAAAGCTCTTTCCGTTACTTCCACAATCATTGAAAAAGATGTCTGAATTAAAGAGTAAGCTAAATCTTCATTGCTTTCCTTTCCAATTTTTTTTGAACAAGAAGTAAGCAGGCCTGAAAAAATTAAATCCATTCCCTTTACATTATATGGAAGCTCTATTAGTTTTTTTCCTTTTAAATACATTTCATCGAGCTTCGGCCCTGCAGGAAACCCTAAGCCAATTTCTCTTCCAAAAGAATCAAGCAAATTCCCTAAACCCATGTCAAGAGTTTCTCCATGCACTCTGTAGTAGCCGGATTCAAATCCAATTATTTGAGAATTTGCCCCCGAAGCATAGCATGAAATTGGGTCAAGGGTTTTCTCCATTTTTTTTCCTATTTCAATGTGGCTGATGCTGTGATTCACTCCAATAAAAGGAATGCCATGTAGAAGGGAAAGTGTTCTTGCGGTTGCTGCCCCTACTCTTAGCGCCTGCCCTATTCCCGGGCCCTGGCTGAATGAAACCAAATCAATTTCTTTTATTGAAACATTTGCTTTCTGCAGTGCTGCTTCAATCACTTTCCGTGAATTCTCTGAATGGTGCTCTACAAGTTCTCTTGGAATGAATCCTGTTTCATTTTTGCTTAAAGAGCTTTTCTCATTGGCAAGAACTTTTCCTTTTTCATCCACTACCCCTATTCCGAAAGTATGCGCTGTGGATTCTATTCCTAGGCAGATCAATTCAATCACTTCAAAAAATTCAGTATTTTATTTCCTTGTATTGCTCCTTCCCTTATTATTTTATTGCTTCTTGAATCAAATAAAGTTGAAGGCTTTGCTTTCCTTAAATTTCCTGCATCAATAACTAAATCGGCTTTGCCTTCAAATTTTTTCAAATCAATTGAATTATATGCTGATTTTTTTCCGCTTAAATTCAGTGAAGTTGAAATTAATGGCTCTTTAATTTTCTTTAAAAGTTTTAAGCAGAAATTGTTTTTTGGAATCCTGAAAGCAATTTCTTTTTCATTCACTTCTCTTGGAATGCTGTTTTTTTTATCTGCAATTATTGTCAGCTGACCTGGATGGAATTTCCTGCTGAGCTTTAATGCCGTTGAATTAATTTCTGCATATTTTTTCATTGAGTTAATTGAATCAATCAATACCAGCATTGATTTTTTTTTGGTTCTTTTTTTTATTCTTTTGATTTTTTTAACTGATTCCTTGAATTTTGGAATGCATCCTAAGCCGTAGCTTGAATCGGTTGGATAAATTATTATTCCTCCACTGTGAAGCACTGCTGAAGTTAAGTCAATTAATTCTTTTTCGTTTTTTTTTGTCAGTTTGATTCTTAAAGGCATTTGAATCACATTAAAGTTACTGCAACTAAATTATAAATCCAGTGCGCTCCAATGTTTGGGAGAAGGTTTTTGTTTTTCTGGAATGCTGCTGCAAGAATTAATCCAAGGATGAATGCCCCAAGCATTTCCGCTATTGAGCCGTAAGCGAAATGAAAAAGTGCAAAAATTATTGAGGAATAAATTGCGCCAATTCTTGGCGCCAAAAATCCTCTGAAGAAAATTTCTTCCGTTAAAACCCTTGCAATCAAAAGATAAATCAGAATCGCTTGCGTTCCCTGCCTTAACTGCAGTACTTTTTCTGTTACTTTGTTTAAGTCATTTAAATTAATTAAATTAAATAAATAGCTTAACGCAATTGATGCAATGAATAAAACTGCAAAGATTTGCAGTGATTTTATTATCAGCTCTTTTACTGGAATTTTTTTTATTCCGAGAAGCTTTAAGAAATTTGTTTCTTTTTTTAATGCAAAATAGCTTAATGGAACTGCTATTAAGAGGAAATCCATTAAAATTAAATTAAGTATTTCAAGGCTTTTTGAAAAAATTTTTACACCTTTAATTTTTCCATGAAGCCGCAGTTCCCGCAGTGAACTCTGTCCTTGTGTTCAGCTAAAAATATTCCTGCGCCGCATTTAGGGCATGCTTTTTTTCTTTTCCCTAAAGATTCTCCTTTTGCGTCATAGTAAGAGCTTTTCTTTATTTTTCCTTTTCCTTTTTCTTCTTTTTTATTTGCCATTAAATCTTCTCCTTATTGCTTCATTCTTTTTTTCAGCTTTTTATTCTTTGCTTTCTTTTTTCTCTTCTTTTTCTTCTTTTTTGTTTTTTCTTAAAACGTATGGGTTTTCAATTTTGTTTTTCAGTTCTTCGCTTTCATAAATCTTTGCGTATGCATTGAATTTTGTTGAACCGAAAGAGCTTAAAATCCTGTCCACTGCAACCAATTTCCTGTCAACATTATTTAATGCTGCGAGCTTTTCAGCTACTTGGTTTATGTTCGGGGTTGTTTTTGTTTCAAGAACTTCCAGATTTATTTCTTCTCTGTGAAGTTCAGGATTCTTTTGTCTTTTTATTACTTCTAGCTTCATTTAATCACCTGCTTAACCTTAAGGCATATTTTCCTGTTGCTTTTATTCCCATTTTTTCCGCTATCTGGCTTTTTTCAGGGTCAATTATTGCCACATACCCTTTCCAGAAGGTAGTAAACTGCTTGTTTCCGCATTTAGGGCATGTGTCTCCTTCTTCCATTACATATCTGCAGTTCCTGCATGCTTTCTGCTTCATTTACTTTCCTCCTTTCTTTTTATGCTCTTTACGCTCTTTTCTTCCTTTTCCTTCACTTTTTGATTTCTTTTCTGCTTTCTTTTCATCTGCTTTAAGCCATTCTTTTTTTCCTAATCCAAGCTGCCTCATTGTGTATCCAATCTTGCTTCCTGCAATTGATCCTCTTAAGCTTACTGTGACTGTTCTTGCAAGAACCTGGTCATTTGTAGTGATTGATTTTTTTGTTTCCCTGCCAATGAATCCTGGAAGCTTTGCATCAAAGTTAATGTAGTCATCCATTATCTGGCTTACATGCACTAATCCTTCTATCGGCCCTGTTCTTATGAATATTCCGAATTCAGTTACTTCTGTGACATATGCTTCAACTACTTCGTGAACTATTGGAGTGTATAAAAGCATTTCCAGTTCTGAAGAATAATAAATTCCTCCGTCTCCTGGGACAATTTTTCCTTCTCCTTTTTTTTGCGCGCTGTTCACTGCAATAACTACTCCTAGGTCTTCATCAACTAATCCTTCGTATTCCTCTTTAGCTATATCTAAAATTACTTGGTTAAGGTCTTTTCCAAGTTCTTTCGGAGGAACCCTTACCGTGTCAATCACTTTATACATTGAATACATTTTTTTCACCTCAACTTAAGCGTCACTCAATTTTTTTTCTTTTCCTTATATTAAGGATTTTTCCTTTCACTTTCAATACTTTTTTTTTTAATTCCTTGTCATTTGTTGCAATTATTATTCCTTTTTTTGCAAGCTCTATTAATGCTTTGTCTGCATCTTTTTCCTTGCTTTGAATTTCTTTTGCTTTGTTTTTTTTTATTAACTGCAATGCAATGTTTGAAGCTTTTTCCAGGTTTTTGTTTTTTTCTGAAAGCTTCTGCATTTCCTTTATTACCTGCACTGGGATAAGGAATTCTGCTTTTCCTATTGATTCTTTTATTTCCTCGAATACATCTATTTTTAGTTTTTTTATTGCAAGCAGCATATTTGTATCTAAAGCCACTTTATTTGTTAATGCCATAAGCTATTAGTCTCCAAGCTGAATCAATTCTTTTGCTTAAAGCCACTTTCTGGTTTTTTTCCACTACTACTGGGCTTTTGAACCTTACGGTGATTTCGTTTCCTTTTTCTTTAACTGTCATTCCCACTGCTGTGTTTGTTCCAAGAGTAACTATTAACTGCTCATTCACTTTAATTTTTTCGTTTTTGTTTGTTAAAATTCTTGGAAGCATGTGAACTTCCAGTGAAATTTCTTCAACTGGCTCGGGAAGCGATCCTATTGCTCCAAGCACCTGTCCTCTCAACTGTTCGTTCTGTCCTAGAGATGGGTCAAGAATTGTTCCCACTGCAATCAGTCCTCCAGGCAAGGCTTCTTTTATTTTTGCTTTTTCTGTGCTCAGGCTTTCCACTGTAAATTCAATTCCTTTTCCTGCAATTCCTGGCTTCATTTCAAGCTTTTCTCCTATTTTCAGCTTTCCCTGGCTTATTGATCCACCCATAACTGCCCCGATTAATTTTTCCGGCATAGTTCCCGGCCTGTTTACATCAAAGCTCTTGGCTACAAACATCTTTACAGGCTTTTTTAAATCATATTCAGGAGTCTTAATATTTTCTTCAATTGCTTCAATTAATAAATCTAAATTTATTCCGAAATTTGCTGCAACAGGAATCACTGGAACTTTTTCATAGCCGTAGTCTTTCAGGAACTGCTTTATTTCATTAAAGCTTTCAATTGCTCTTTTCTTGTCAACCAAATCAATTTTGTTCTGCGCCACTACAATGTTTTTTATTCCTGAAATTTCCAGGGCCATTAAATGCTCTGCTGTTCTTGGCTGGGGTGCTTTTTCGTTTGCAGCTATTACTAGAATTGCTCCGTTCATTAATGCCGCTCCGCTCAGCATTGTTGTCATTAAAATTTCATGGCCTGGAGCGTCAACGAAGCTTACTTTCCTTAAAACTTCTGTTTTTCCTTCGCAGTTGGGGCATTTTTCCTGCACTGTAAAGCCTTCAGCTCCCCTGCATTTAACGCATTTCCTGAAAACCGTGTCAGCGTAGCCAAGCCTAATGGATATTCCTTTCTTTAATTCTTCGCTGTGCGTGTCAGTCCACTTTCCTGTCAACAGCTTTGTTAAAGTGGTCTTTCCGTGATCCACATGGCCTACTAAGCCGATATTGATTTCCGCCTGCAAAGGTTCCTTGTTCATTTCAGTCATTCACTTTTTTTATTTTTTTTCTTTTTTCTCTTCCTTTTTCTCGGCTTTTTTTTCTTCCTGCTTTTCTTCCTTTTTTGCTTCCTGTTGTGCTTCGGCTTTTTCTTCTTTCTTAAAAATTTCTTCAAGCTTTTGCTTTCCTTCCTTTGTAACTATTAAGTTAATCTGGTGCACGTCATCAGCTATTGTGTTTCCTCTTACTGTTTTTCTTACTCTGACTCCTTTCACGAACTTTCTTGTCTTGCTTTCAGAAGTTTTTTTCTTTTTCACTTTAATTCTTGGCTTGAATCCTGTTCCTTCTTTAATGAAGATTTTTTTTAGGGAAGTTCCTGGAAGCGTTTTCTTCATTGGAAAGCCTGCTTTGTTTGAGCCTCCGCTTATTCTTCCTTGATAGCCTTCAAGGCCTATTGCGCTTAAATCAACTGTTTCCCCTATTTTTTTATTCAAAAAAACTTTTTCCTCCAGATTCTTTGAATAAGCTTTTCCTGTTTTAGGATCAGAAATCACTATGTTCATTTTTTACACCTCTTAAGCAGTTGCTTTCTCCATTTCCTTTATTTCTTGAATTAATTCTTTTTCTTCTTCTGAAAACTCTGACTTCAAATCATCCAAGATCTTGAAATGCTCTCTTGGAATGTAACTGTAAAGCACATCTGATTCCGCTATATTTCTCCCTATAGTTGCATTGTCAATTGAAATCGCTACCTGCTCTCCTCTTTTTGCTTCCTTTACATTTTCTCCTCTGACTTGAATTGCGTGAACCTTTCCGACTTTTTTTCCTTTCTTCATTAATTCAATGTCGTTCTTCAGCTTTCCTCTTAAAATTTCTACTCCCACAATTGCGGGCTTGCTTTTCCTGAAAACATTGTTGGGAATTAATTTGAATTCAACAGGATAAACAACTGATTCAAATTTTTTATTCTTTTCCATGCTTTTCTGTTCAGAAAGCCATTTATCATAGTCTTCAAGCAATGCATAAATCACGTTGCCCTTAAACACCTGAATTTTCTTGCCGTCAAGTTCTTTCTGCAGTTCATCTGAAATTTTTGCATTAAATAAAAAAACCACTCCTTTCAATGAGTCCTTTTGATGCACTGTCTCTATTTCAGTTAAATCCTTTCTGCTTACATCCCCTACGTCTGCATGGCTTACCTTTAACCCTGCTTTTTCAAGCATTAAAACTAATGCTTCAAGGCTTCCCAGAGTGTCAGCCTTAACCATCGGCCCAATGGCATCTGAATCAATTTTTATTTCCTTTATTTCTTTTCTAAGCATTTCAATGTCTTCTTTTGATTCAACTACATTTAAGGGAGAGCCGCTTAATGCTTCAGTTAAATTTGGCGCAACAATCTTGACTCCCGCTGCTGCACTCACTTCATTCACATTAGTGAACTTGCTTTGGGCTTCCTTCATTTCCTCTAAAGGCTTCGGCCTTAAAAGAGCGCGGACTTTTGTTTCAATTACTCCGTTCTTTCCACCTAAAGCAATTTTGTCTCCGACCTTAATTGTTCCGTCATATAAAATCACGTCAACTGTTTTCCCCAATCCTTTTTCTTCTTTCACTTCAAGAATTGTTCCTTTTCCTTTTCCTTTCACTTCAATGTTTAATTCTTTTTCCAGGTACTTCTGGCTTAATCCTGCCAGGAACATTAATACTTCAGGAAATCCTTCCCCTGTCTTAGCTGAAACAGGAACTATTGGAACCTGCTTGGTGAAATTCTCTATTCTGTCAAATCTCTCGCTTTGAAATCCATGCTGATGCAGTTGCCCTACAATTTCATAAACTTTTAAGTCAAGCTTTGCCATTCCTGACTGCCTCTGCTTTTTCATGCTTTCAGTAACAGCCATTCCTGGCTGGGAATTCCATTCAAACAAAGTATCTAATTTGTTTGCAACTGCAATGAAGGGCACTTTAAAGTTTTTCAGTATTTCAATTGCTTCAATTGTCTGTTCCTCAATTCCCTTGTTTATGTCAAGAACCAATACAACTAAGTCAGCAATTGATCCTCCTCTTTCCCTTAAATTTGTGAACGCGTTATGCCCCGGAGTGTCAATGAACAATAATCCTGGAATTGAAATTTTGAATCCATATTTTTTGATTAATTCTCCTGAAATTTTGTTCACCACTTCAATTGGCACTTCTGTGGCTCCAATATGCTGGGTGATTCCTCCTGCTTCTTTTTCAATTACAGCAGTGCCTCTTATTCTGTCAAGAAATCTGGTCTTTCCTGCATCAATGTGCCCAAGCACAGTAATTATTGGTTTTCTGATCATTAACTCACTTGCTTTTAATCTTGAATTTAACTTGCTTAATTTTTATGAATTCCTTCATACATTTTTTTTGATTCACTTTCAAGCTTGATGAAAACTAATTGAACAATTTTCGCATTTTTTTTAATCCTCACGCCTTCAGGATTTGACACAACTAAATTTGATTCTCCTTTGCCTTCAAATCCTGGGTCCCATAAAGCTGTATTCAAGTGCACTCCCATTCTCAGCAGGCTGCTTCTTGTCTGCGCAATGGCTGCAATGTTTCCTGGAAGCTTTACTTTTTCATTGAATCTGACTTTATAGGTTCCCTGAGGAAGAACAAGGAAATCGTTTTCAAATTCTTTTTCCTTGAATTCAGGAAAGCTTCTTTCCTTGTTGTCAAAATCAATTGTTCCTTTTCCTTTAAATGAAAAAACTTTTTCTAAAGTGATGTCAAAGCCTGCCTGCTGAAGCTGTTCATTCAAGTCAATGAATCCCTGAATCAAAGATTTTTTTTCAATTAAATCTTTTATCTGCTGGCTTGCTAAAATCATTTAACTCACTTTCTTTCATCTTCCGCGTAAATTAAATCTAAATCAAATTTCCTGTACTTAAACAATTCTCCTTCTTTGAAGAATCTTTTAATTTCCTTTTCAGCGGATTCAATTGAATCAGATGCATGCACTATATTTGATTGAGTGCTTATAGAGAAATCTCCTCTTATTGTTCCTGGCAGGGCTTTTGCTCCTGATGTTTCTCCGCACATCTGCCTCACTACTTCCACTGCCTTGTTTCCTTCCACTGCCAGCAAAATTGATGGAGCGCTCTTCATGAATTCCTTTAACCCTTTAAAGAAAGGCTTTGCGCTTAAATGAGAGTAATGTTCTTCCAGCACCTTTTCACTTAAGTGCTGCATTTTCAATCCAATTACTTTCAGGCCTTTCCTTTCAAACCTGTGCAGGACTTCTCCAATGAGTCCTCTGTTCACTGCGTCGGGCTTGATTATAACTAAAGTTTTTTCCATTAAACCACCTTATTTTTTTGCTTCTTTTTTGTGCTCTTTTTCTTTGTGCTGTTTATGCTTTGCTGCGTGCTCTTCGTGCTTTGCTTTATGTTCTTTGTGTTCTTCTTTTTCTGGCTCAATTTGTTTTTCTTTTTTTTCAGCGCTTCTCTTTGTCTGTGATTTGTTTCTGTTATACAATTCAGTCCATTTAGTGTTGGCGGGCTTTCTTTTCAGTTTAATAAAATTTTTTTCGCACTTGCCTTTATCGAAATTGTATATTGTTCCGTCTTTTTTCACGAACATTATTCCTGTTCCCTTCATTACTTCGTTTCCGCAGAATGTACATTTCATTTTTGCCACCTTAAATTAAAAAAAATTAAAGCCCTCACTGGGCTTTGATTTCTTTTGCTTCCCTTTCAGCTGAAAGCAAAATAATTACATCTCCTTTCCTGCAGTTTCCTTTAACGTTTCTTCTTTTTACTCTTCCCTTTTCAGGGCCGTCAAGGATTCTGCAAAGCACTTGAATTATTTCACCATTAACTCCTGTTCTTTTCACTAACTCTACTATCTCTGCCGGAGTTCCTTTTTCGCTCATTCAAATCACCTTATTTGCTTAGCTCTGAGAGCTTCTTTACTAAGTCCACTAATTCTTTTTTTGCTTCTCCTTCATCAGTTAAAGCAATAGCCGAAGTCCCGACTTTAATTCCTGCTTTTTCTCCAAGCTCTTTCTTTGTGTTCACGTAAGTGAAAGGAATTCCTTTCTCTTTGCATAAAACAGGAATATGCATTAAAAGCTCTGGAGGGGAAACATCTTCAGCCATTACAACAAGCTTTGCGGAATTTCTTTCCACTGCTTTTGTAACTTCGTTCACTCCTATTTTAATTTTCCCTGTTTTTCTAACTTTGTCTAAAACTTGCAACTGCTTTTCCTTCACTGCTTCAGGTACCTGCAGTTTTACGAATTGTGCCATTTAACTACACCTCCAAAAAATGTCATCGGCAAAAGTCGTCCTTAAAAAATTCAGGCTCAACGATAATTATTGTATACAATAAATAGCCTTCAATAAAGCTTTTAAAGGTTATTTTGGCTTTTCTCCGCTGAATTCCGCGCGTAAAATGGGATTCGTAAGTTTTTTTAACTCGTTTTTCCTTATTTTAGCATGATTCCTGAAAATGAGAAGATTGAAGCTGCGAAATTTGTTTTGGAAAACAAGGCTCAAGGAAAAACAGGCAAAGAAATAAGACTGCTTCTTTTAAAAGCAGGCTACGATGAACTTGAAATAAAAGACATTCTTTTTCAAAGCGAAGTAATTTTAGCTGAATTAGAGGGAAGAGAGGCTCCTTCAAGGCATGAATTTTTTTCAGAGGAAGAAAAGCAGATAATGGAGTTCAGGAAAGCTAAAAGAAAACAGCCGCCTGCAGAAAAGCCGAAGCCTGTAATCCAAAAAATTGAGGTAGGGCCAATTGAGCCGATTAAAAGAAAGCCTGAATTGGAAGAAAAATTCAGTGAAAAGCCTGAATTCATTGAAACATTTGAAGAAATTCCTCCAATGAAGTTAGAGGAACAAAAAGAAAGAAAGCAAAGAGCAATGGAAAAAGTCAGGGAAAGGTTTGAGGAAAAAATTGAGTTAAGCAAATCATTTGCGAAAACAGGGGAATCAGAAAGAGGAATTGCTTCCCCTCACGTTTCAGTTCCTGTAAGAAAAGAAAAATTTGAATTAAAAAAAGAAATTCCTGAAGCAAAAGAGGAATTTACTTTTAAGAGGCCTGAAATCACTGTTCAAAAACCTGAAGCTGCAATTAAAAAACCTAAAGCTGTTTCTCCAAGAGAAGAGGAAAAGCCATTCAAGTTTTCATTGAAAGGAATTACTGGAGTGTGGGCTCAGCAGATTGAAGCTGAAAGAAGAAAAGAAGCGGCTGAAGGATTGGAGGAAAGACTTCAAAAAGAAAGAGAGGCAAAAAAAGAAATGTCTTCAGCAGTAATGAGCAAGCTAAGTGAATTAAAGCCCCACAAATATGAATTCAAAGAAGTTGAATCATTAAAGGAAGAGCCTGAAAGGAAAAGCTTAATGAAGGGCCTTTTGTCAAAGGTTGTTAAAATAGAGGAAGTACCTGAAGATGAAATGGAAATAAATGAAATCCCTAAAAAAAAGGAATTAATTCCTTTAAAGCCATTAATGAAAGAGCCTGAAAAAAAAGAAGAAAAAAGCTCTTTTTCTTTATCAAAAATTTTCGGTAAAAAGCCTGAAGAAATTAAAAACATGGAGCCAAAAAATATTTCAAGCGAGGAAAGCATTGAAAAACTGAAAGCAACAAAAGAAAAATTCAAGGCGCTTGAAAAAAAACTTGAAAAAGAGGAATGAAAATCAGGCCCTATTGAAATTTAACAAATTCTTCTTCTTTAATTTTTGCGAGTTTTAGGATTCCTTTTAAAGTTCCAATCTTCAATTCTTTATGATTTGGAACAACTGTTCCAACAGTTCCCTCAGCTGTTTCTTTTCTTAAAATTATGTGGCCGCCAGACTGTCTTGCTAAATTAAACTCAAATTTATTGCAAAGAATTTTTACGCATTCCTTTCCAGAAATTTTTTTAAGTTTTGGCAACCTGAGCTACCTCAAAAGTAGTAAGAATTGAGTGATTGATTTTTTTCACGGGAAATTCTTCCAAGTAAAGCTCTGTTGCCTCTTTAAGATTCGCTACTGCCTCTTCAACTGTTTTGCCTTGGCTTACTGTGCCTATCTCCGGACAAGTGGCAACATACATATTTTCTTCTTTTTTTAGAACAGCAGTTAATGTCAGCATAATAAACAAATGCCAGATTATATATTTAAATTAAACGCAGAGCCAAAAAACATTTCAAGCGAGGAAAGCATTGAAAAACTGAAGGCAACAAAAGAAAAATTCAAGGCATTGCAGGAAAAGCTTGAAAAACAGGAATAACATTTTAAGACCGCAAAAAATTCTTAAAAAAGAATATTTATTAAGAACTATGGACTATAGTATATAGATATTTATGGTTACATCCATCCAAATTAAAGAGTCAACCTCTCAGCTCTTAAAAAGCCTTAAAAAAAAAGAGAATGCCAAGTCATATGACGAAATAATAATTCAGTTAATAAAAACAAAGCCAAATAAATCCATGGCTGGAGTTCTTGGAAGAAAAAAGCATTATTCAAGAAAAGAGCTTTTGAAGGGATTAAGAGATGAAAAAGACAGATTCTAAGTTATTATTTGATTCCTCTGCATGGATTGAATATTTTTTCACGGGTAAAAAAGAATTAATTGACTATGTTGAATCAGGGGAATTCAGCTTAATAAGTTCAGTCATTTCAATTTACGAAGTTGGAAAAAAACTGGTTTTTGAAAAATATTCTGAAAAAGAAATTAATGACGCATTGAATTTCATTAAAGAAAACTCACTGCTGATTTATGTGGATGAAGAACTTGCGGAGGACGCATTAAAAATTTACGCAAAATATAAACTTCACATGGCTGACTCATTGATTTATGCAACAGCATTGAAAACTGATTCAACAGTCATAACTTTAGACAATGATTTCAAAAAATTAAATAAAACAATTTTTCTGGGCAAATGATTATTCATGAGCAAAGTAAAACAATAATCTTTTTTCTTTTGAATCCAGCCTTAATGTTCTTGAATTATTTAAGGAGTTTAATCAAACAATTCAATTATTTCCCTTGTGTTCAATACTTTGAATCCTTTGCCTTTCGCAAGTTCCTTATCGTTTGACCAGACAGCGCAATTTAATTTCAATGAAAGCGCAACAAAATCAACATCATTCTTGTCTGGAGATAATTCTGCAGCTTTTTTAAGAAAAGAAGAATATTCAGATAAAGATGCAAAAGCAACCAGTGTTTTTAATTCCGTTAAAGCAGCTGTGAATTCCTTTTTGGAAATTTTTGCTTTTTTAATTATTTCATTTGAATATTTCTTTATTTCATTTAAAGAGTATTGAGGGGAAAATAACTCCAAATCCTGATTCAAAAAAAGTTCCCTTGCGATTGAGTTTTTCCAGAAATAAGTGAACAAAACATTGCTGTCAGCAACAAGCTTCATTTAAACCAAGCCCTTCTTTTTCAGCTCCTGAAATCTTCCTTTTCTGGCACTCCTTGCAAGCTTCACAGCCCACATGTCTAGCCCTTTTTCCTTTTTGAGTTTCTCAAACATTTCTTCTTTCCAGGATAATTCTTCGGTTTTCACAATAATTGATTTCCTTACGAAAGCCGACCAATTCACTTCCTCAAATTTTTTCATTTTCTCCTTTACATCTTTAGGAACAGAGAGTGTAATACTAGCCATAATGATTCCTCCATTTAATGTATAAAAACATAAAAACGTTCAAATATTTAAAATTAATCATTTCAGCTTTTAGCAAAAATCACATCAAAATAGGTTTTTTAAATTACCCATGGCAGAAGTAAAACAATAATCTTTTTTCTTTTGAATCCAGCCTCAAATAGCCGAATTTCTCGAACTGGAAGAAATCATTAACTCTTGCCTCTGAAACAAAGTCTTCAACTAAACCTAAAATTTTTGAATTATCATCCATTACAATTTCTGCATCCAATTCATTTCCGGAAGCAATCCAGTGCAATGCGTTTTCCTTGCTTAAATCCCCTAAATACTGCGCTTTTGCCTGGAATTCATTTAATTCAGTAAGCTTTACGTTGAATGCATTCCTTAGCCTGAAAGAGCCTCCTTCCCTGAATTTCATTAAATCTTTTTTTGAAACAAAAAATTTCTGGATTGGCTCCTCCAAAAAATAAATTCTTTTCCCTTTCTCAGGAAAATCAGGATGCTTTAAGAATTCAGCTTTCTTTTTTTTGCATCCAATAACAGTCAACTCAATTGGATCAGCAATAAAAGTTGTTCTCAAAGAATTTTTGTCAATTTCTTTTTTATTCAAGTCAATTAATTTCTTTAATTCAATTGTTGTGTCACTGCTCTTCACTCCAACATCCAATATAACCTGCTTTAATGCTCCGCTTTGAAAGCCTCTTCTCCTTAAAGCCCTGATTGTGCCAAGCCTTGGGTCATCCCATCCTGAGTATTCTCCAAGCTCAATTCCCTTGCTTATCTTGCTTGTGCTTAAAACCATTTCACCTAACTTAATTCTGCCAAAATGAAATGAATGAGGGTAAATCCATCCCAAGTACTTGTAAAGGAATTTCTGCTTTTCCTCATTCTGTTCATGCTCCTGGCCTCTCAAAATCAACGTTATGCCCATTAAATGATCATCAACAGCAGCAGCTAAATTGTATGCAGGCCACACTAAATATTTTGAGCCAGCTCTTGGATGCATTGGGTTGTCAATTGCTCTTGCAAGCCAGAAATCCCTCACGCTTGGATCACTGTGATTTAAATCAGTTTTTAATCTTATTACTGCTTCCCCCTGCCTTAATTTCCCTGAAAGCATTTCCTCAAATTTCTTTAAAGTCTCTTCTTTTGATTCAGATCTTTCAGGGCAGGCTTTCTTTTTCTGGGTCAGCTTCCTCCACTGCTCTGAATCCATTGTGCAAATATAAATTTTATCTAATTCAATTAATTTCCTGATCATGTTATAGTAAATTTCTAATCTGTCGCTTTGAAAAAAAACTTCATCCGGAGTGATTCCTAAAAACTTTAAATCTTCGAGGAAAACTTTTTCCGCGTCCTTCATTGGCTTCTTTATTTTTGGATCCGTGTCCTCGAATCTTAAAATGAATTTTCCATTATACTTTTTTGCATATTCATTTGAAAGAATTGCCGCTCTCGCATTCCCTAAATGAAATGGGCCATTAGGATTGGGCGCATACCTTGTAATTACTGGTTCTTTTTCAGCCCAATCAAGTTTCTGTAATCCTTTTTTTTCTTCTTTTTTTTCAACTCTTAATTCAGCTTCAAATTCCTTGAACTGCGCTTCAATTTCATCTCTTTTCATTGCATTGACTTTGTCAATTACTTCTTTTATTTTTGGAGTTAATTCCTTTAACTTTGCTTTAATTTCAGGCTCAGCTGCAATAAGCTTTCCAATTAATGAATTAAAGTCAGCTTTGCCGTATTCAAAAGCATTCTTTAAAGCGTGCTTGAAAATTAAATCCTCTAAATCCATATTAAATCAATTCAATTAATTTATTTTTAATTTCTTTCAAAATTTCCTTTCTTATTAGCCCGTACTTTTTAATTATTATTTT
>DATDZZ010000023.1:0-8777 GCA_035288565.1 archaeon | reverse complement strand
TAATTGTATGCTTCCTTTAAATCGTCTTTCTCTGCTTTAGGAGAATTATTGAAAAAATACTTGTTCTGCTTTCTTCTCAGAAAATTCAAATCCAGCAGTCTCTTCAAATGATACCTGATTAATTTTTCACTTACTTCTTTTTCGTTTTTTTTCTTCAAGTAATCCTGTATCTCCAATGTTGTGGGGTTCTGTTTTTTCTTTATTTGAAAAAACAATAAGCAGTCAAGCACTTCCAAAAAAGTTGCTCTTGATTCCTGCGGTGAAATCAATCCAGTGCTTAAAGCAAACCATCTAAGTAAAGATCTCTTGGTGAGCTTCACTTCAGGGGGAAAATCCATTTCCCTTAAAGTAAAAGTTCTTCTCACTAAATCCGATTCAGGAAATCTCTGCATGCATTCACCGGAAAAAATCTTTTTCCTTTTTATTCTAGGGTTTTTTTATTTAAAAACTTACTGATATTTAATGAATAGTTATTTAAATTTCTAATTACTAATTATTTCATGCTTGGCGGTTTATCTTTGAATGCAAGGCTTTTTCCTTACAGGCTGCTGTTATCAAGAAAGAAGCCTGTTGAGCTTGAAATAGAGATTTCAAATAAAGGAGACAAACCCCGGCTTTTGTCTTTAGAGGTTCTTACTCCGAGAGGAATTTCACTTGACAGGGCAGGTTTAAAGAAAGGTGATGCAAGGCAGCTTGGAGAGTTCCCTCCGGGAGTGAAGAGGTTTAAGTTTGATTTGTTTCCAAGCCAGTCAATTGAGAATGGAGAGCATTTAATTGAAGTCACTTTAGTTGACCATCATCAAAGCTATCAGTTTGTCACAAAAAAATTAGTGAAGAAAGTCAGCTTGCTTATTGAGGATTAAGATATTTTAAAAGAAAAAGATTTAAAAGAAAAAGAAAAGTAAAGTTTCCTTTACTTTCCCGCTAATTTCTTTTTTTTAACGTAAGCCCAAATTAATTTGGTCATTTCGCTTGGCGCTATAGGCTTTTTTCCGAATACTTCTTCAACTGTATCCATGCAGCCTTTAAAGTTTATTGAATATCCGCCGAATGCTGGTTTTTTTGCCATTTTCATTACCTCCAAATTTTAAATAGTAAATTAACTCTAATTAAATAACCTCTACACAAATATAAAGGTTTCCAATGAATTGCCTTTAATCAAATGAATTTGTTAATTAAATGAGGCTTAGATACATTTAAAAAGAGTTTAAGGGCAATATATATGTTGAGTTTTAAAGCGTTGATTATTTTTTAATGGAGTTTTGATTATCTTTTTTTCGTGATTTGATTTTTACAATTTAATAGGAGTGAATATATGTTTAGAAAAGGGCCAAGAAAAGAACCGCCTGTAAAGGAAGGCGAAATCTATCCAGTAACTATTGAAGCTATTGGAGAAAAGGGAGATGGAATAGCAAAAATTAAAGGATATGTTATTGTTGTCCCTAAAGCGCAGCAGGGAAAATCTTATAATGTTAAAATAACTGCTGTTAGGGGAAAGGTTTCTTTCGGCGAAGTAGTAGGGGAAGCCGAAGCACCTGAATCCGAGTCAATGGAATCAGAGGAATCTGAATCAATGGAATCGGAAACTGGAGAGGAAGCTTCAGAGGAAGAGCCAATGGAAGAATCTGAGGAAGAACTTTCAGATGAGCCAATGGAAGAATCCGAGGAAGAAACGAATGAAGAACCAAGAGACCAGTAATTTTTTTTTATTTTATTTTATTTTTTTTATTTAATGGGGGCACCAAAACTTTTTTTTGGAGGGAACAAAATGGAAAACATTTTTGGCGTTGTAGTGACAGAGGAAATGAGGTTAAGGCTTTTAGAGCAGGAAAGAAAGCTTAGGCAGAATCAGCCGGAGCCATGGACTAAAACAAAATACAGGGCTTACGCTAATTTTAAAGCTAAAAGAAAAGAAGAAGAATTAAAAGAAGCAATAATGCAGAACAGCAAGCCTTTAAAGGCAAAAGAATCTAAAGCAGTTAAAGCTAAAGCAAAAGTTGCTAAGGCTTCTAAAGCAAAAAAAGTTAAGGTTGCTTCAAAGAAAATAAATAAGAAAAAGTAATTTTCTTTTTCTTTTTTATTATAGAAACCTTTAAAACTCTTTAAATCCTATTTTTTTAATGCAGTCAAGCTTGATTCATAATAATGTTAATTTAGTTGAATTCATTGAGCAGCCTACCTGGAAAACAATTTTAATGGAGTTAATTAAATCCACTAAGACTGATCCATGGGACATTGATATAGGTCTGCTTGCAGATTATTATATAGCAAAAGTTAATGAAATGGATTCAGCTAATTTAAGAGTCCCTGCAAACGCAATTCTTTGCTCTGCTATTTTATTGAAATTCAAGTCAAAAACATTGAAGATTTCTTCAATTGAAGAGGAAGAAGATGAATTTGATGACTGGGGTTCTTTGACTGAAGAGCAGAGAAAGGAAAGAGAAAAGTTATTCTTAAAGGAAGGAACGCCTTATCTTGCGCCTCAGAGATTAATGAGGGAAGGAAAAGTTAATTTAGATGACTTAGTGAAATCGATTGAAGATATTTTAATTCAGACTAAAAAGAAGAGGCTTTTAGAGCAGGAAAGAAAGCCGATTGAATTTGCAATTCCTTTCGCTGAAAGAAACATTGAAGAAAAAATGCAGGAAGTTTTAAACGAAATAAAAACAAGAATTGACTCAGAAGGGTTGGTTCTTTTCTCTCAATTAACTAAAAGCAAAAAAGATGTAGACATTATTCATACATTCATTCCATGTTTGTTCCTCCACAATCAGGGTTATTTATTTATTTACCAGGAAGATTTTTTTGGAGAAATATTTATTACATTTCTGAACAAAGAGTTTGAAAAACAAACTGAAGCAGCTTTTTTGTGATTTGATGGTATATGAATTTGAATTAGCATTAATGAAGGAGTTTCTTCAAAACTTAAGCAACGAAGAATTCAAAGAGCTTTTAAGGCAAGTTGAAAAAATTATTGAAGAAGAAAAAAATAAAAGAAAACTGAAATGAGTTATTGAATCTTTATTCTTCAATGAATTCTTTTATTTTTTCGCTTAAATCATGCTTTGTCATTCCGCCTATTGATTCCTGAGCCACTGCTCCTTTTCTGAAAAAAATGAATGTTGGAATGCTTCTAACTTCAAATTCCTGGGCAGTTGCCTGATTCTCATCTACATTTAATTTTCCTATTGAAATTTTTCCTTCAAATTCTCTGTCAATTTCTTCCAGAATGGGCTCCATCATTCTGCATGGCCCGCACCATTCAGCCCAGAAATCAACCAAAAATAATTCTTTTTCCTTAATTTTTTTCTTAAAGTTCCCGTCAGTTAATTTTTCCATGAATTTCCTCTCCTGTTTTTTAGAAGAAAACAGCCAAAGAAATAAAAAATAATCATTGCAGGCTTCAATGAAGGGAGATTCAAAAAAATGACGAAAATTCAAAGGAAAAATGCTGTTTGAAATATTAATAAATTTACTAATTATTTTTTAGAAAGCAAATCTTTACATAATTTTTTATTATGTAGCTTTCAGATTTTTTCTATCATTGAATGATTTTTGTTCGGATTTAAAACAACATAAATTTTCAGCGAAAGCTTTTTAAAGTTAAGAAAGCTTTATTCCTAGCTTAATTGAAAGCGCAGTTTAATTGATTCAGAACAAGGTAAAGGGATAAAAAAATGGCTCCAAAAAAGGATTTTCATGCTAATGCCTCTAAGGAAGAAACCGTTTTGAAAGATAATTTTTCTGGTTTGATTATTCCAAGGATTTTTACTGAGGAAGGAAAAGATGCATTTAATTCAATTGAATTCACTAACAGATCTTCAGCAATAAAAAACCCTGACGGATCAATTGTTTTTGAATTAAAAGACATTGAAGTTCCTAAAAGCTGGAGCCAGGTTGCAACAGATATTCTTGCCCAGAAATATTTCAGGAAAGCAGGCGTGCCTCAATTGGATGAAAAAGGAATTCCTTTAATGAATGAAAAAGGAGAGCAAGTGCTTGGCTCTGAGAAATCAGTCAGGCAGGTAGTTGCAAGGCTTGCAGAAACGTGGAGGCACTGGGGAGAAAAATTCAATTACTTTAACTCAGGCAGGGATGCCCAGGCTTTTGAAGATGAATTGAAGTTCATGCTTGTGAACCAATTGGCTGCTCCTAATTCTCCTCAATGGTTTAACACTGGCCTGCATTACAAGTATGGAATCACTGGCAGTGCTCAAGGGCATTACTATGTTGACCCTGTCACTAAGCAGTTAACCAGAGCAGAGGATGCTTATTCCCGTGCACAGGTTCACGCTTGCTTTATTCAAAGCATTAAAGATGATTTAGTGAATGAAGGCGGGATTTTTGATTTAGTTACTAGGGAGGCAAGAATATTCAAGTATGGCTCTGGAACAGGAACAAATTTTTCTAATTTGCGGGGCAAGGGAGAGACTTTAAGTGGCGGCGGTGCTTCTTCTGGTTTAATGAGTTTCTTGAAGATTAATGACCGTGCCGCAGGTGCAATTAAATCCGGAGGCACTACAAGAAGAGCTGCTAAAATGGTTATTGTTAATGCAGATCACCCTGATGTTGAGGATTTCATTGAATGGAAGGTAAAGGAAGAGCAGAAAGTTGCTTCTCTTGTTGCCGGCTCCAAGATTAACAGTAAATATTTAAATGAAATAATGCAGACAGCCATTGCAGAAAAAACTTCAAAGCCAAAAAATTCTCTTAAATTAAGGCAGAAAATTTCTTCTGCATTAAAGGCAGGCGTTCCAATCAATTATGTTTTCCGTGCACTTCAGTTAGTGGAGCAGGGAGAAACTGAACTGGATTTCAAGGAAATGGATACTCATTATGAAAGCGAAGCCTATGAAACAGTTTCAGGGCAGAACTCTAACAATACTGTTAGAATTCCTAATGAATTCATGCAGGCTGTGCTGAATGACAAGGACTGGAATTTAATTTCTAGAACAACGGGGAAAGCAGTTAAGAGAATGAAGGCAAAGCAGTTATGGAATAAAATAGCTAAGGCTGCGTGGCACAGCGCTGATCCTGGAGTGCAGTTTGATTCAACAATCAATGAATGGCACACCTGCCCTGAACATGGAAGAATTAATGCAAGCAACCCGTGCAGTGAGTACCTTTACCTTGACGACACTGCATGCAACTTAAGTTCAATTAATTTGCTTCACTTCCTTGACGAGAAAGGAAAATTCAAGGTTGATGCCTTCAGGCACTCTGTAAGGTTGTGGACAATTGTTTTAGAGATAAGTGTTTTAATGGCTCAGTTTCCTTCAAAGGAAATTGCCCAAAAAAGTTTTGAGCACAGGACTCTTGGTTTGGGTTATGCTAATCTTGGAAGCCTCTTAATGAGAATGGGAATTCCTTATGATTCAGAGGAAGCTTTAGCAATTTCAGGAGCTTTAACAGCAATTATGTGCGGTGAATCCTATGCGGCTTCAGCTGAAATGGCTAAGCATTTAGGTGCATTCAAGGCATTTGAAAAAAACAGGGAGCACATGCTCAGAGTTATTAGAAATCACAGAAGGGCTTCCTATAATGTTCCTGCTTATGAATATGAAGGCTTAACAATTACTCCAACGGGAATTGATCAAGAGAAATGCCCTTCTTATTTGGTTGAAGCTGCAAGGCAGGCATGGGACAGCGCTTTAGAGCTAGGAGAAGAATATGGCTTCAGGAACGCGCAAGTCACTGTAATTGCCCCGACTGGTTGTTTAATTCCAAATTCTCTTGTTTCAACAAATCAAGGCTTGCTTCGATTAAAAAGCATTGGAAACAGTAAAGGAGAGCAATGGCAGGACATTTCTTTAAAAGTTCAGACAGATGAAGGGCCAAAGAATGCAACAAAATTTTTTATTAACGGTTTAGCGGAAACAAGAAAAATAATTACTTCAGCAGGCTATGAAATTCAGGGCACGCCTAATCATAAAATTAAAATAGTTGATGTTGATGGAAACTGGAAGTGGAAAAAGTTTTCTGAAATCACGCAGGGAGACATTGTGCCTCTTGCAATGAATTCAACTTTCGGAGAACTTAAAAAAGTTGTTCTGCCTCCATTGCCTGAAATGCATTGGAATGCCGATTTCGAAACTAGGGTTCCTTTGCACATGAATGTTCTTCTTTCCGAACTTATAGGTTACTTTATGGGGGATGGAAGTCTGCATAGCAAAGGGCTTCGCTTTTGTGTTGCTAATAATGATGAAGACGTTCTTCAAAGATTAAAATTCTTAATTAAAGAACTCTTCAATCTTGAAGCAAAGACAACTCAAAGAGAAGGCTATATTGAAGTTATTGCTCAGTCAGTTCCTTTAGCAGTTTGGTGGGAAGCTGCAGGCTTTGCAAAGATTAAACCAGAAGGGCATAAAGGAGGAAAAGGCTATCAGTCATTTATTCCTGATGCAGTTCTTTTCTCAAATGATGCAGAATCCTATAAAGCTTTTTTGCGCGGCTTGTTTGAAGCTGACGGCACAGTCACTAGTGGAAGTCCTTCAGTTTGCACTGCTCAAAAAGAGTTTGCAAATGAAGTTAAAACTCTGCTCTTGTCTCTTGGCTTTCCAACAACAACAAAAATAGATATTTCCGGATGGGGTCAATCAGAAATTTATTCTATGCGGCTTAGAAATTTTTCTTACAATGAAAAGTTCAAGGAAGAAATTGGATTTATTGGAAAGAGAAAAACTGAGAAAATTAATGTTTCTTCAAATTATCAGGCAGGCAAGAAGGACCAGATTTTTTTGTCTTCTTCTGAAGCAAATGAATTGATTAGTTCTGCCGGCGAATACAAAAATGCAGTAATGCTCTCACTTAAAAGGTCTAATTCAATTTCCAGGCAGTCAGCTCAAGCAATTATTGAAAAAAATCAGAGTTTAAATCTTAAACAAGCACTGCAATTCTTTTATGATTCTGTTGCAAATAATGAAAGCGGAGGAATTCAGCCGACTTTTGATATTTCTGTTCCAGAAAATGTTGCATACATTGCTAATGGTTTTGTCAGCCACAACACTATCGGCTTGGTGATGGATTGCGATACCACTGGAGTGGAGCCTGATTTTTCTTTAGTGAAATTCAAGAAGCTTGCAGGCGGAGGCTACTTTAAAATAGTGAATCAAAGCGTTCCTCCTGCTTTAAAGAATTTAGGTTACACTGAAAAGCAGATTGATGAAATAATTAATTATGCTACTGGGCATGGAACACTCAAAAACTGTCCTCACATTAATCATGAATCGCTTAAAGCAAAGGGCTTCACTGAAGAAAAAATTAATGCAGTTGAGTCTCAGTTAAAGACTGCTTTTGAATTGAAGTTTGTTTTCAATAAATTTTCTTTGGGAGAGGATTTCTGTAAAAGCCTTGGCTTCACTGAAAAAGATTTAAACAATTCAAATTTTGATATGCTTTCACTTTTAGGGTTTTCAAAAAAAGAAATTGAGGAAGCAAATGATTTTGTCTGCGGTACAATGATGCTTGAAAATGCCCCGCATTTAAAGAAAGAGCATTACTCTGTTTTTGACTGCGCAAATAAATGCGGCAGGAAAGGAGAAAGGTTCATTGACTACATGGCTCACATTAGAATGATGGGAGCTGTTCAGCCATTTATTTCAGGAGCAATAAGCAAAACAATTAACATGCCTAATGAAGCAACAGTTAAAGACATCGAGAAAGCTTACTATGAAAGCTGGAGATTAATGACTAAAGCTAATGCATTATACAGGGATGGTTCAAAATTATCTCAGCCTTTAAACACTGTAAGCAATTCAGATGAACTGCTTTCAATTGGGGCAGGAGAAGACATTGATGAAACCATTGGCCCTGCTCAAATTCATCAGCAGGTTTCCTTCAAATTAATGAAGAAAAAGCTTCCTTCAAAGAGAGCAGGCTTTGTGCAGGAAGCCATTGTCGGCGGCCACAAGGTTTTCATTAAAACAGGCGAATACTCTGATGGAAAGCTTGGAGAGGTTTTCATTGACATGTATAAAGAAGGAGCAGCTTATAGAAGCTTATTGAACTGCTTTGCAGTAGCAGTCTCCAAGTCTCTTCAATATGGTGTTCCTTTAGATGAATTTGTTGACGCATTCACTTTCACTCGCTTTGAGCCGGGCGGATTAGTGCAGGGACATGACAACATAAAGAATTCCACTTCAATTCTTGACTATGTCTTCAGAGTTCTCGGCTTTGAATACTTATCAAGAGACGATTTAGTGCACGTAAAGCCCCATAAATCTTTAGACATTCATTCAGAGCCAGGTTCACAGCCAAGAATCACTGACCAGAGCCAGACAGATTTAAAGAACTTTAACTTGGATTCAGCTCAAATAGATTCTTTGAGCTTTGAAGAAACAAAAATCCTTAAAGCAAAAACACAGGGCTATACAGGCGATCAATGCCTGAGCTGCGGTTCAATGAAAGTTAAAAGAAACGGTTCATGCCTGTTATGCGATGACTGCGGAGCAACTTCCGGTTGCAGCTAACAGCCGTCCAGTCGGCGAGACGGTAGTGCCATGCAAAGCATGGCACGGATTTCAGCCGAATCCTTTCGGCTGCACCGACACACTATCTTCGCCTTCGGCTCGATAGTGCAACCTTTTGAGAAAAGGTTGACGAAAATCCTGATTTCCACGTGTTGAAGACACGTGTACCCAGACTCGCCGCGCTGGAAGGATCCAGCGGAAATCCGCACGGCTTTAAGCCGTGCACTCAGCCTCGCTCAACTGAAAGATCAGTTGGCAATCTGCTCCGCGTAAAGCGGAGCATGCACAGCTTCACGCTGTGCTCAGACC
>DATDZZ010000022.1:0-13220 GCA_035288565.1 archaeon | reverse complement strand
AAAGTCCCTACTCCATCGAAAGAAAAGTCAGTACCACAATCAATTATTTTTTCTTTAATTTCCTCATTTTTAACTGTAAATGCATTTGAAAAAAATATTAATAAGAAAATAATCATGAATATTTTCTTTTTCATACTAATTGCAGCTCCTGGCATAATTGCCTTAAATTTATTACAGTTTCTCTTTCTTCTTCAATGTTTTCCAAAACTTTTTGAATATTTATTCTTGCAATTGATTCTTTTAATTTTTCATAATCAGTTTCATTTTCTTTCTCAAAAAGAGTCAATTGTGCATTATATTCTTTTACTTTCTCACTTATTTCATCGCTGTAATTCAAAGAATTTTCCATTAATGGAACTTTATCGCAAAACTTTACTTTGTTTTCAATTTCTATTTCAACTTCATCCTTCATTTTTAAAGCCTGAATAACATCAATTTTTGCGGTTAATATTAATGCAAAATTCCTTGAAGAAGAAGTTAATGGACTAAAATTTTGAAGATCTGCCTTTATTTCCATTAAATCATCATTAGAAACCGAATCATCAATGGTAAAAGGCTCAATACCTCTTTTTTCAAAAAAAGAAGAAATAGTATCAAAATCTGACTCCGTTTTTGGTTGAAAAAAGAAATAATAAAGAACTCCAATTACTATAACTCCTGCAATTAAAATCAGTTTCCAGTTCATTTAACCTATAAATTTAAGGTTAATCTGCTTTTTATACTTTACTATCTTCGTTCTCTATTGCTATTGGCATAACCAGTTGTTTATTAGCTTTCCATACATCTTTTTTTGTGCTTTTCAATTATTTTTTTTGCTTAAAGATCATTATTTCCTTAATTTCTTTTCCCCACTCAATAAACTTTATGTTTTTCAAACATTATTTATTGCATACATACTATTTGAATCTTTTTCCCAATTCCCCAATAAAAGTGATACGATTTTTGTAACACTTTCAAGATTTAGTGATACAAATATTGCATCACTTTAGAAAGGTCATTTCTTTGAAGATTTAATTCTTTAAATAAACTCATTTTTAAAAATAACCTTTATTAGTTTAACCGCTATTATAGTTTTAAAACTAAATTTTTAACTACCAGTAAAATTGTGATATTTATTTTTTCGCTTCGTTAAATTCCGTGCTTTTTATTTTCCAGCTTTGAGTCATTTCTCCTTTCCCTTTAATTCTCTTGCTTTTTCAGCTATTTCGTTTTTGGTTAATTCTTTTCCTTCATGCTCTAATGGATGCAAAAATATTTCCTCTGCTAGAAGTTCAGCATTTTCTTCGCTTAAGCTAAACTGCTGAATTAATTTATTCTTTATTTGTTCAATTCTTTCCTCTTTTTTCCCTAGAATTCCTGCTCTTTCAATTACTTTTTTTTGCCTTTCAATGCTTTGCTTTTCTTTTTGCTGCCTTTCAATGAGCCTTTCAATCCAAACATCATTTGGGAAAGGATGCCCTGCTTCAACTCTTTCAAGCAATGAATTAAACGCTGACTGAGCTGAACTCAAATCAATTCCATATTTTTGGCTTAAAGCTGAAATGAATTTAGCGGTTAATTCAGGATTTTTTTCAGCAAATTTTACAGGGTACCTGTTTTTTGAAAGTTTTTCCCCAAAACCTGCAATAATTTCTTCAGGACTCTTTTTTCTTTCAAATATTCTAAAAAAACTTTTAAAAAATCTCTTCATATAATAAATAGATTCATTAAAGACTTTAATAAAGATTCTTATGCTTGAACAAGACTTGTTTTACAACAGTGTTTGGGCTGGTTTCCTGGAACAAAGCAGGAGAAAAATAAACAAAAATTCTTTCGGCAAAAAGGAAGATTTGAAAGCATTTTACATACAGGGAAACTTTTGTGAATAGTTTCTTCATATAAAAAATGAAGAAAAAATCAAGGGAAAAAAAATTAAATTCTGCCTGTATGGAAATGGATTTTATGAATTAAATAGATTTCTTTGTTTTGCAGAAAATCACCCTTAAGAATTTAATGCTTTAGTGATTCAAAGTGATGCAATGACTGAACAAGACTTGTTCTACAACAGCGTTTTGGGCTGGTTTCTTGGAAGCAAGGCAAGAGAAGAAATAGTTTCAAAGCTTTTAATGAAAATGAAAAAAAGTGATTCTTTTCTTGAAATTGGGTGCAGTGAAGGCCATTACTTGAACAAAGTTGAGAATAACGTGAAGAGATGCGTTGGAGTTGACATTGAAAAAGAAAAAGTTGAAGAAGCAAGAAAAAGGACAAGAAAAAGTGAAATAATTTTAATGAAAAAAAATGAAAAGCTTCCATTTAAGAGAAACGAGTTTGACTGGATTCTTGCAACAGAAGTTTTAGAGCACATCCCTGAATGGAAACATACTTTAAGGCAAATGAAATTAATTGCAAAAAAAAATTTGTTGATTACAATTCCTTTAGAGAAAAGCTTGTGGTGGAGCACTGCTTCAAGGCTGGGCTGGAAAAAAGAAATGAGAAAACACTGCCAGGAATTAATTGCTTCAGATATAGAAAAGGAAATGAAGAAATGGAAAACTAAATACAAAAAATTTGTTTTCTCTCCAAGCACATGGCTGAATAAAAGAATTAATGCAGAAGAAAAAAATTCAATGTACGCTGTTTTTTTGTTTGAAAAAAATTAAGTGGAAAAGCTTAAATTAAGTGTTAAGTTATATTATTTAGGTGATTTTGTATAGCGAAGCGTGAGTTTACAGTTGTAATTGAGAAAGATGAAGACGGCTTTTTGGTTGCTGATGCCCCTGAACTTAAAGGCCGCCATACTCAGGCTAAAAATTTAGATGAGTTAATGAAAAGAGTGAAAGAAGTAATTGAATTGTGCTTAGAAGAAGAAACAGAAGAAAAAACTCCTTTAACTCATTTTGTGGGAATTCAAAGAATTGAGGTTTAAAAATTGCCCTCATTAAAAAATTTAATTCCTAAAAACCTAACTAAGATTCTTGTAAAACCAGGTTCAAAGAAACTAGAACTAAAGGAAATCATCACAGATTCGTACACGAAGATGGAAGAAAAACAACTGTTCCTGTTCATGAAAATGAACCAATTGGAAGAGGATTGCTTTTAAAAATAATTAAAAAAGATTTGCAAATGAGTAAAGAAGGATTCGAAAAAGAACTCGGATGAATTAATTTTTTTTATCAGTAAAAATCCTAATATTTTTATTGAAAATTTTTCTGAATTTAATTGATTCAGATTTAACTTCTTTTGCTTCTTTTCCAGTCCAAGAGCCGATTAAATCATCTAAGTTTTTATTAGGCGACTTTTTTACTGAATTTAATTTTGAACCCATGTATCATTTATATTAATGCAAATATTTATTCTAATCACTTGTTTATTCGTCAATCAGTTACTGAAAAACAGTTTGACAAATTTTTCTGGCTCTACTGTAACTGTTTTAGAGAAATCCTTTGGAAAGCAGCTGCTGTAATTCTGCCATAAATATCTTTTATCCATGAAAGTAATTATTCCTTCATCTGAAATGTCTCGAATGCATCTTCCTGCTGCCTGCATTGCTTTATTCATTGCCGGATAAATGTATGCATAGTGCCAGCCTCTCCCGAATTTTTCTTCATAATAATCAATTAATGATTTTAATTCTAAATTCATTTCCTGCAAAGGCACTCCCACAATAACTACTCCTTTCAATGCATTTCCTAAATAATCAACTCCTTCGCTGAAGCTTCCTCCAAGCACTCCGAGAAGCGTGCCCCCAAAGCCGTGCCCTGCATTCCTGAAACTCTGCAGCATGGAAGCTGCTTCATTTGAATTCATTTTTTCTTTTTGCTTAAATATTTGCCTGGAAATCTTATCCTGAATGAATGGATAAACTGATTCAAGAATTTTATAGCTTGGAAAAAATACTGCTGAATTTCCCGGCACTTCGTTCACTATTTTAATTATTTGCATTCCGATTTTCTGAAATTCCTCTGTTTTTCTTTCAGTGAATTTAGTTGTAACTGAAGGATCAATTAAATTCAGTTTATTGTGTTTCGGGAAAGGAGAACTGTATTCCTTTAATTCAGTTTTTTCCTCCTGCAGGCCGAGAAGATCAGCGTACATTTTTGTCGGAAGCAGTGTTCCGCTCATTAAAATTACGCTGTGCACTTTAGAGAAAATATTTTTTGTAATTAATGATGGATCCAGTGCTCTTAGCTGAATTGAAACTTCGTCTCTTGATTTGTTTCTTTGAAGAATTCTTACTCTTGCCTCGCTTTCCTCTTCCCATTTAATTAAAAAATTTGAAATTGAAATCAAACTGCTTTTTGTTTTTCCAGAGCCTTCAAGGAATTCAGAGCCGAGCTCCCTCAATTCCAAGGCAAAATCCTCTATTTGATCTGAAACTTCTTTTAAAATTTCGTTGAATTTTTCTTTTGAAATCAATACTTCATTGTTTTTTTCACTTAATTTTTGCATTGCAAGCTCTCTTAATTTTTTTTCGATTTTTTTAATTTTTTCCCTGAATTCCTGCTGGTTTAATTTATCTAATTCATCTGAAGCTTTCCTTAAATGAAAGGTTGAAAGACTTGAACTCATTAAACTCCTCACTCTGTCAGGAAGGTTATGGGCTTCATCAACAATTATTATGCAGTCTTCAAGTTTTTTGTTGATTCTTTTCAATACAATGTCCTGCACTGTTGGACTTAGCAAATGAAAATAGTCTCCAATTACTATGTTTGCTTTTGATGCAAGAATTGTTGCAACTTCATATGGGCAGAGAGGCCTGTGCTCTCCTGCAAAAGCAAATTCTTTTGAAATTTCTTTTATTTCGTGATGACTTAAAACGCTTGAATTGCTTTCATTCAATATTTCTAAATAAATTTTTGATTTGTCTTTCTGCTCCTTTGAATAGCCTCTTGCATTTCTGTAAGGAGTGCATGCTTCCCTTAACCTTTTTTTTGCGCATAACTCATAGAAGCTGGAGCCTTCAGCTGTTTCAATGAATGGATCAATGCACATGTATTTTTTTCCAACAAAATCAACTGCCTTTAAATTTAATTTAAATTTTTCCTTTAATCCCCTCACAACCTGCACAGCTATTTCATGCTGGGAAATTTTTGGAGTCAAAAAGAAAACAGTTTTATTGTTCTTTAATGCATAAGAAATTGCCGGGCTTAAAGCTGAATCAGTTTTGCCTAAACCAGTAGGAGCATGAGCTACAAGATTTTTTCCTTCATTCAAGGCAAGCCAGATATCTTCAACAAGCTGTTTCTGCTGGTCTCTTGGTTCAGAGAACCTGAAAAAAATTTCTTTATGCATAACAAGGAAAAGAAACAGAATCTTTTTAATTTAATTAATTGAATCATCTTTCAAATTTTTTATGGTTCCCGTAATATTCTGATTTTTTTGAATTTATAATATTTAAAACCTGATTATAAGTTATTTCAGGGTTTGACTGCTTGAAATGTTCATGAATTTGACTCGCGTTTTGTTTTTGATCATGAAACATTTTAATCATTTCTTCTCTTAATTCCTTTGAAATTTGAGGGGGTTTTTTCCTTGGGCCTCCCTGAGTTGGTTTTTTTGAACCAGCGTATCTAGAATCGGGTTTTTTTGAAACTTTTTGTGCAGGCTTTTCATGATGAAAAGCTAAATCCGTTCTTCGAGGTCTTTCAAAAGGCATTAAAATCACTTTTGTTGTTTGTTGTTATTTTTCGTTGATTAATTTGTTTTACAGTAATATTATATTTCTTTATTTATTAATTTATATAGAGAATATGGCTAAGTTTGTTGAAAGCAATGGCGAGTTTCATTTGATTCTGGATTCATCTGAGTTTAAGAAACTTGGATTAAATGAAGTAAAGGATTATGAAATAGTTAAAGGAAAAGAAGACATTTTTTTATTGCTTGGAAGGGAAGCTTCAGTTAACGATAAAGTTTTGCTTAAGCTGAAGGAAACTCCGTTAAAGGAAAGAGTTGAAGGGGTTTTTGAAAAAACTTTAAGCAAAGAGGAATTAACTAAATTCAATTACTTGCTCAGCGTTGGAAAAATTGTTAAATTTAAATTGAATCCGCAGTACAGCAAAGCTGTTTACAAATCAAAAGATGAACTGAATTTAAAACAAGAAGAAAACCGAAAGCCTTCAGTTGCAGTGAAAAAGGATTTGGTTAAAACAGAGGAAAACCCTCACGATTATTCTTTGGAGGAAAACGGCTTTTTGATTCTGAGAAATGAATTCAAGGCCAGAAAGATGTCGCAGGATTTATCCCAGCAGATTAAGAACGGAGAAATAAAGGGAATCAAGGGCTTTGACGGAATGTATTACATTATTCAAATGAATCTGCTTGAAGAGCTTTCCCCTAAACTTGTTTCAGTGCTTTCAAAGAAAAAAGAAACTGATTTAGAGGCGTTAAGCAAAGAATTAAATTTGAATAAAGACTTAGTGAAAATAGTGTGCGAGTTCCTGAAAGAAGACGGAGAGGTAATTGAGAAAAGAAAAGGCTTTTACAGGTATGTTGAATGAATTCAAGGGTTTTATGAGTGTCTGCTATGACTAAAATATTGATTCCAATTCTTTCAAAAGAAGAAGAAAACCAGGAATTTTTGGATGAAGCCACGCAGAAAGTTGATGTAATTTTCCTGCTTCTGGTAATGGACACTGATGTATCTTTGTCACGGCTTGGCTATACAACAAAGGAAATGTGGAGTGCTTCAAAGAAATTAGAGCAGGTGAAAAGCGCAATCGGAAAGAAAAGAAAAACAGTTAATGAGTTCACTGTCTGGGGCCCGACAATTGAAAAAATAATTAATTCAGCAATAATTCATCAAGTAGACAGAGTAGTGCTGAAGAGAAGCGATGAAAAAGAATTCAAGAAATTAGAAGACTCTTTAAGGAAAGGACTGAAAAAAGAAAAAATTACTGTGCACGTGATTTGATAGTGGTTTAATGAAATCTTACGTGGATCCTTGGAAGGTTGAAGGCGAAGTTGATTATAATAAATTAATTAATGAATTCGGAGTTGAAAAAATCACTCCTCAGATAATCAAAAAACTTCCCCAGCCTCCGCATAAGTTTCTTGAACTAGGTTTTTTTTCTTTTCACAGAGATTTAGGAATAATTTTAGACCAGCACAAAAAAGGAATTCCTTTTGCTTTAGCTACTGGAAGAGGCCCATCAGGAAAAGTCCACATTGCGCATTTGCTTATTTGGAAGTTTGCTAAATGGCTTCAGGACAGCTTTGACTGCAATCTGTATTTTCAGATTACAGATGATGAAAAATTTTTATTCAACAGAGAACTTGAATTCAATGAAGTGCAGGAATACGCCAAAGAAAATATCCTTGACATAGCTGCAGTCGGATTTAATCCAGACAAAACATTTATTTTCAAGAACACTGAATACACTAAAATCTATAAAATGGCTGCACAGATCTCTAAAACAACTACAATTAATACTGTAAGAGATATTTTTGGGGAAAGCGTTGAAAGGAATCCCGGAGCAATGTTCTTCCCATGCATGCAGGCAGCTCATTTAATGATGGCTAACTTCATTGAAGGCCCTACTCCAGTAATTGTGCCAATGGCTATTGACCAGGACCCCTACATCAGGATTTCAAGGGATGCCGCTCCAAAGCTTGGCTTTCCGAAGCCTGGAGCAATTCATTCAAAATTTCTTCCGGCAATCACAGGCATGGACGGAAAAATGAGTGCTTCAAAAAAAGAAACAGCAATCTTCTTGGATGACTCTGAATCTGATGTGGATGAAAAAATAAAGAAGCACGCTTTAACTGCCGGCAGAGCAACAATTGAAGAGCAGAGAAAGCTTGGAGGAGAAGCCGATAAATGCGTTGTCTATAAGTGGCTTACTTTGCTTGAGCCTTTAAGTGAAGGCAAAAAAATTTACTCTGACTGCTATTCAGGAAAAATTTTATGCAAGGAAGACAAGGAAAGGCTTTCAGCAAGAATTAATGAAGTGCTTGAAGAGCACAGGAAAGCTAAAATGAAGGCTGAAAAGCTTGTTGATAAATTCATGTACTCTGGAAGGCTTGCAAAAAAAGCATGGGAATACAAGTAAATAAAAAAAATAGTTCAATGACTTAAAGAAAAAGTGATTTCAATGAATGTTTTGTCAGGTGAAACAGTAATTGTTTTTGATTCGCAGGAAATGAATGAATTGCTGCAGAGAGGCTTTGGAGAAAAAAAAGAAAAGCAGTTGTATCTTTCCTTGTTTGAAGCCCTTTATTTAATTGAGAAAGGAAAATTTTCAGTTGAAGACTCTAAAGGAGCTGGATTAAGTGAAGCGGATTTAATTAAAACAGGAAGCAAGGATAAAAATTTTTTAAATAAATTAATTGTTTACAGGGATTTAAGGGAAAGAGGCTTTGTAGTTAAAACCGGCTTGAAGTTCGGATTTGACTTCAGAGTTTATCCAAGAGGAAAGAAGCCTGGGCAGGCCCACACTCAATGGGTTATTAATGTTAAAGGCCAGGAAAAAAACTTTTCATGGAATGAATTTGCGAGAATGGTCAGAATGAGCCTGACTCTAAGAACAAAGCTTTTGCAGGCAGTAGTTGACTCAGACAAGGATGTAAGCTACTTCGAATTCACTAGAGTGACTCCCTGAAAAAAGAAAATAAAAAAAAATGGAAATAAAAAATAAAGATTTAAATCCTGAGAATTCTTAGAAATCAAATGGCTTGACTGTTTTTCTTCCGGATTCCTTGCATCTCGTGCAAGCTTTAGTTACTAAAGATGCAACTTCTTTATCTAAAGCATCAACGGAATCTGAAGCCATCATCATTCCCTGACTCTTAATCAAATCAGCTACTTTTGATCTAACAACATAATCTGCCATACAATCAACTCCTTTTTTTATAAAAAAAACTAATTTACTTAGAAAGCAAGCCAATAAAAACATTTAGGCTAAAAACCCTTAAATTTCCGTTTAAAAATGGGTTTTAAGGCATTTTCATTGATTTTAAAACTTTAAATATTAAAAAAACATATTAATTATTAGGTGATTTTATTCCGCACAGGGGAAGAAAGCAATTAAAGGGAAGACTTGCTGTTTTCAGGAAAAAAGAAGCCCCTGAAACTCACCCATTATCTCACCCATCATATAAGAAGATTCCGAGAGCAGAGAAAAATTTAATTGAGATAGGGCCTCGAGTAAGAATGCTTGCTGAGGGATTTCATTGCGATAACTTGGAATCAGTAAATGAATTAGTGCAGGAAATTCAGCAAAGAATCAGGCAAGCCATACCTAAAAATGAATCCGTGGAAAAAGAACTTGAAGAATTAAGTTATGTAAGAACTTCTGAAAAAATTCTTGAAAGCAGGGAAACATATTTTAGCAGATGCACTGACAAAGCCCATGTATTTGCTGCTGTTTTATCAGAACACAGAATTCCCTATAATTTTGTTAGAGTAATTAAAGCCAGAAATGCACATGGCCATTCATTTATTGAGTTTGAATTAAATGAAAAAATTTACACAGCGTTTTTTGGGGATGACAAAGCTGTAATCGAAGAAGGAAATTTTGAGGAATCCTTTGAACATAAATTTGGCGGCCCCTTTGATTTGATGGCAGTTTTCAGAGGAAGAGATTCATTAGACGCAGGGTTTATTGACTCCAAAAAAAGATTGAAAGAAATTCATGAATTTCTTAATCAAAGGGAATTCGATTCTGCAATGATTCAGCATATTATTAAGGTTTTACAGGACAGAAGAGCACAGGAAAATGAATAAATAACAAGAACCCTTACAGCCAAAACCAGCTGGGTTTCACCGGCAATGCACTGCCCCGTAGGCCTTTATAAATGACCTTTGCTTTTTACTATTATTATGCTGTATAACCGCCAAAAGCTCCTGCTGCAGGTTGTAAAGAAGCTGCGGGAAAAAGGAATTGAGTCAAAGACTTATTTAGTTAAAACTCTTTTTTTATTGCGGCAAAAATTCGGCTTTGACATTGTTGGTTATGATTTTTTTCCGTACAAATTCGGCCCGTTTTCTAATGAAATTTACTCTGACTTTAATGCATTGAAAAAAGAAGGATTATTTAACGAAGCCACGCTAAGCCTGACTAATGATGGCCTTGCCTTGGTTGATGGATTGAAAGCGAATGAAGAAATTTTTTCAGAGATTGAAAGAATAACTAGCGCGTATTCTGACAAAGTTTTAATTAAGAAATTTGTTTATGACAATTATCCTGCTTTTACTGTGAATAGCAATGCTCCCAGAATGACCAGGGATAATTCTGCGACAGGCATTTGTTCGATTGGTTATGAGGGCAAAACCATTGATTGTTTTTTGAACAAATTAATCCAGAATAAAGTTGCTCTTTTGGTTGATGTGCGAAAGAACGCTTTTAGCATGAAAAAAGGCTTTTCCAAAAGCCAGTTGGAAAAATTTTTGGGCAAGGCAAGCATTGGCTATTTGCATGTTCCGGAACTTGGAATCGAATCCGAGAAAAGAAAAAACCTGGAGTCCGCTGAAGATTATAAGGAATTGTTCAAGAATTACCGCTCTTCTTTACCCGGCAGAAAGGAAAAGATTGCTGAATTGAAGGCTCTTGGGAAAAAACAAAAAATTGCTTTAATGTGCTTTGAAGCAGACAAAAATTTTTGCCATCGCGGAGTGCTAAGCGATTTCTTGAGCCAAGAGGTCGTTCACATTTGAATGAAAAAATACTCATTCTCGTCAAAACGTATCCGAACCTGAGCCAAAAGTATGTTGAAACAGTTTGCGCTGCAGGCATTACTGACAAGGGCGAGTGGCGAAGGCTTTACCCGATTCCTTTCAGAAAGCTTCCTTTTGACAAACGATTCAAGAAATTCGATTGGATTGAAGTTGAAACCCAAAAAAACGACAAGGAAAAACTCAAGCGTTCTGAATCCCATAAAATCAATTCCAATTCCATAAAAATTCTTGGAAACCTCGGAACCGGCCAGAACCGCGACTGGACAGAGCGAAACAAAATACTGCTCCCATTGGCTAAAAAGTCTTTGGAAGAACTCGAAGAATTGAAGGAATCAAAAAGAATCACGCTCGGCTTGGTGAAACCAAAAGAATTAATTGATTTTACTTTGACTCCGCTTGAAGAATGCAGGGATTGGGAAAAAGACTTAATTGAAGGAACGCAGCAAACTCTTTTTGGCGAATACAAATCGCCATTAGACAAAATCCCTTGGAAGTTCTCTTACGTGTTCAAATGCGATGACCAAAAATGCAACGGCCACTCTCTTATGTGCGAGGACTGGGAATTATTGGAATCCTGGCGCTCATGGAAAAACACCTACAAGACCAATGAATTGCTCTGGCAAAAATTTAAGCAAAAATACTTTGACTGGATGAAAAACAGAAACCTGCACTTCATCATCGGAACAGAATCCAGATTCAACAAATTCCTGATAATCGGACTGTATTACCCTCCAAAAAAAGATTGAAAGAAATTCATGAATTTCTTAATCAAAGGGAATTCGATTCTGCAATGATTCAGCATATTATTAAGGTTTTACAGGACAGAAGAGCACAGGAAAATGAATAAATAATTCTTTAAATTCATTCAACCGGAATTATTTCGAGCAATGATGAACTGACGATGACCCCGAGCCGCGTTTCTCCGCGAGCGATGCGAGCAAGTCCACTGCCGAGCAAAGCAAAGCAGTGTGCCCGTACCCGCCGGACGAGACGGCGATGAAGAGAGATGGGCGAACTGAGCTCAAATAATAATTAAAGCGATTCAGACAATTATCTATTTATATATGTTCCAATACAAAGATCTACATTATGCAGGAAACAATTACAATTCCAAAGAAAGAATATAAAAAAATGAAAGAGGAAATAAGCATACTCAGAAATTCAAAACTTTACAAAAGATTATTGGAGTTTCATAAAAATATTAAGGAAAATGAATACACTAGAAAAGATTTAGGTTTTTAAGTTCCTAATTTTATTTTTTAACTTAGAAATTGTATTGCTCTGCTTTTTTTGATTTGTTTTCATTTCAAATTCAAAAATATACGCTTTTTTTAAAACTTTATTTATTTCATAATACAGCCTAATTGGCGGTCTCATGGCTTTCATTTCATATAAACTTAATCTATTATCCAACAGCTTCCCGGCGGATTCCCCTATTTCTTCAATCCTGTCAAACATTTTAGTTAAAATTAGTTTAACGGTTTTATCTTTAGACAGCTTCTTTAACTGCTTCAAAATAACTTCATCGAATACAAGTAAATATTTTTCATCCACAATTAAATTAATCATTCAAATATATTTAAATTAAATTGATTTGCACCATTTCGAGCAATGATGATCTAACAATGGTCCCGAGCCGCGTTTCTCCGCGAGCGATGCGAGCAAGTCCACTGCCGAGCAAAGCAAAGCAGTGTGCCCGTACCCGCCGGACGAGACGGCGATGAAGAGAGATGGGCGAACTGATCCGCACACAATTATTTTTTTCATGCTACAACAAGGTTAGCGTTTTGCTTACTTTGGCGTAACAAAAGCCATTAGTCGTTATATTTATATATTAGTTGTTTAACAGCATTTATTATGTTGGAATTAACTGAAAAGCGTTTGGCTTCGCTTTTGTGGATGATGGAAAACAAGGAAAAAAAGTGGAGCGTTTTAGAACTGAACAAAGGTGCTCCAGAATTGTCGTATAGGCCCACATTCAGTTTTGTCAAAGAGCTCGAGGAAATTGGTTTTGTGAAAAAAGACCCAAAGACTGCGGAGCATGGGATAACAAAAGTTGTTGACCTCGTCAGGTTTGTTTCTTTGGCAAGGCCGATACAAAGCCTGAAAACGGTTAATTTTCATTCCCCGTTTGAATTTTCCAAAACCCTGAAAATGGTTCAGGAATCAAAACTGTCACATGCGTTCACTGTTTTTGCTGGCAGCGAGCTTTACAGGTCTTATGTTAAAACAGATCAAGTGCACGTTTACATCAGGAAAGGAGAGGAAGAAAAGTGGAACAAATTCCTGCTTTCAAAAAATTGCTTGAAAGCACAAAAAAACCAGGCAAACCTGTTTCTGATTCCAACGGAGCAGGAAGCATTATTCAAAGACGCTGCAAAGATTAAAGGCCATTCTGTTGTACCTGTACCAATACTCTTGAGCGACCTCTTTAGTTTTGGTGGCTTGGCTGAAGAACAGGCAAATTTTCTGGTGGAAGAATGGCTGAATAACAGAGTGTGATTCTGAAATGGAAAAGCTGATGATAGAAAAGTCTGACGAATTCTTGCATGCTTTCTTCAAGAATCTT
>DATDZZ010000021.1:0-44446 GCA_035288565.1 archaeon | reverse complement strand
GCTTGCACTGCTTAATGCAGTGCTTTTCGCCAACCTTTATTAAAGGTTGCGCCGGCTGGACGGCGGACGGGACGGCGAGCGGAATCTTTTGCGTGAGTTAGGCACTATGCACTCCACGTATTGAGCGAAGCGAAATACGTGCACCCAGACCAGCCGGCTGGACGGCTAATTAAAGCATTTCAGGATATTTTTGCTGTTCGGAATTTGTTTTGTTTCTTATTTCTCTGTATAATCCTTTTCCGCTGCTTCTTGAAATTTTAACAAACATTAAAATTAAAATGAAAATTATTCCAAGCAAAACACTTGTTTCAGTTAATGAAGCTAAAGCTGTAATGTTTTCACTGGGCTTTATTCTTGAAAGCATTTGCTGCGAAGTGCTTCCTTTAATGAATTTAACTGGAATGAATAATTCTTTTTCAATTGGTTTGTCGGGGCTTAAAAGGAATGCAACTTCTTTTGATTGGTTTGCATTCAATTCAACTTCCTTGTTTCCTGCAACTTTCCAGGAGCTTGGAACAATTAATTCAATTGAACCATTTACTGCACTGCTTAAAGTGTTGGTTATTTTTACATTCAATGAATAGGTTCCATCAATGTTCTGTGAAGCGGAAGTTGAAATTAAAACTTCTTCAAAGTTTTTTGAAATAATTAAAGGCTTTTCAACTGCTTTTCCTGCTGATTCAATTGAAATAAATCCCGAGGAATTGATTACTTTATTTGAAGCGGAAACATTCAATGAAATTGTTTTTGTTTCCCCTGCTTTAATTGAATATCTGCTTTGAGGAGCATTGATTTCCTGAGGAAAATTTTTTAATGAAAATGAAACATTTTTTTCTGAAGATGAATTGTTCTTTAAAGTAAAATTCAGTTTATCTGATTCGTTTAAGTTTAATTTGTCGGTGTAAGAAATCAATTCCAATGATTTGTCTTCTTTTAAAAAGAAAATTATTCTTCCATTTAATTCCTTTAAATTTGGAGTTAAAGTAATTTTTTCTGCATTGCTTGAAGCTTCAACGAAAATTGTTTTCTCTAAATATGATTCAGCTTTCACTGAAATTGTTTTTGGATTTACTTCTGCTCCTGTTCCTTCAATTAAAAAAGTAACCTGCTTGTTGGTTGGATTTGAAATCGCTGCAATAAAGCTTTTTTCATTCACTGCAAGAAATCTTGGGGCTTCAATTGAAATTTCTGAAACTGTGTTTGTGTTTTCTTCATTTCTTGC
The DNA here is from genome assembly GCA_035288565.1 of archaeon. Classification (GTDB taxonomy): domain Archaea; phylum Iainarchaeota; class Iainarchaeia; order Iainarchaeales; family DATDZZ01; genus DATDZZ01. The sequence continues at coordinate 43,224 of DATDZZ010000021.1, read as the reverse complement.
TACTTTGACATCAATTGATTTGCTTAACTCGCATCTCTTTCCTGACAAGTATTGGCCTGTTGCCCGCAGGTTCAATTCAGTGAAGCCTGATTTAATTCCTTTGACATTAAATAAAATTTCTGAATTCTTGCTTAATGATGCTGAGGAATCAAATTTTGCTTTTGAAACGTTAACCAATTTTTTGCCGTCATTTGCTGAAACAAATTCAATGAAAAAATTTCCTGCATTAAAGTTTTCAATTTCTGCTTCAAATGTTTTGTTTTCATTTTCCTTGATTGAAAAAGAATCTGCATTGAAATTCAATGAGCAGTCTTCAATTGCTTCTGGAACTGAATTGCCTGAAATTGTTTCTCTTGCTTCGGTTTCTTTTTGTTCTTGAATGCTTGATTGCTCGCTTAAATAAATTATTGAATCTTTTTTTCTGAAGTCTCCCTTGCTTTCCCCAATTGTTTTGAATTCCCTGTCTTCCGGAATGAATTCATAGAAATTATTCTGAACTTCTTTTTTTGGCTCTTCTTTTAATGGCTCTGCTTCAATTGAAAGTACTGGATTAAGTGTTCCTCCAAAAGCAATTGGAATTAAATTATAGTAGTTGTAATAGCCGTAAAAAGATGAATCGAAGTACTGCCCGTATTGAGAACTCAAATAATAAGGGTAAATGTAATAGGTTCTCCCATAATTCGGGCTGAAAAAATAATTATAAGGTTCTGCAGAGTAATAGCTTAAACTGTAATAGCCGTTCCATTCAGTGTTTGGATAATGAGAGTAATAGTATCCGTTTGCTCTGTAATCCCTGTAATAAATTCCTGATTTTCCTTCAGAGTAATAAAAGCCGTAATTTCTGTTCTTTAAAGGGGAATTAGAATAAACGCTGTACGAGGAAGGAAAAGAATTTGAGAAAGTGAATAAATTTCCTGAACTGTCCTGAGAATAATAACCATAATTATTTAATATTCCGCTTGAAGGACCGTAATAATAAGAAGAGTCAGACTGAAAGCTGTAAGTGCCAGGATAAGAGCCGGAGTAATAGCCTGCACCATATTCATTCAAGTAAAAGTAGCCGTAATTGTCCAGAATTCCAGATGAAGGAGAATTGTAAGAATAGCCGGAACTTAATGCAATTAAAGAAATAAAAAACAAAAAAGCCAGGACTTTGGCAGAGAATTTGAATGCCATATTAATATTGTCCAATGAGAATATTTAAATGTTTCCTTTGTCCGGTGAACGAGTGAATCAAATCTTTGTGAGCTTCTTGTAAAGAGTTTCAAGTTCTTCAATTGATTTCCCTATTTCGTGCTGTTTCATTAACTGCTTCTGCTCTCTTGCAATTTTTGCTCTTGCAAAAGGGTTCTGCAATAACCTGTTGATGTTTGCCTTTAAAGTGGTTTTAATTGCCGGAACAACCAACCCTGTTTTTCTGATATAATTAGAAACATCGTTCATTGAATAATCCAGTGAAACAACTGGAGTGCCTAAAGCCATTGCCTGAAAAGCATAAAAATTCAAATTCTCTCTCTTAGAAGTTAAAACAAATAACTTGCTTGCTTTTATAAGCGAAAGAGTTTCTTTTTCATTTAACGGATTCATGAAAGAAACATCCTTGTTTTCATCCAGGCTGAGTTTTTCCAGGAAATCTCTTTCAGGGCCCTCACCAATAAACAGTGCTTTTACATTCTCATCAAGTGATTTAATTAAGAAGGAAAGATTTTTTTCTTTAATTAAAGGACCTGCATAAATCACTTGAAATTTCTTTTTTGATTTTTTTACTTTGCTTAACTCTTTCAGATTCAAGCCGAAAGGAATTAATTCGCTTTTATTTATTTTTTCCTTTAAAGTGGAGCTTAAAGCAATATTTTTGTCGGCTGAATTTTTTAAATAGTCTTCTAAAATCATTGGAAGCATTCCAATGAACGGATACTTTACAAGCCAGTAAGCTCCAAGAAAATCATACCAGGAAAAAACCAGTTTGGATTTCTTTGAAGAAAGCTTTGAGGCAAGGCAGGAAAGAAAAGAAAAATTCTGGCAGTCAATTAAATCAAATTCTTCTTTTTTAAGTTCTCTTAAAAGTTTTACTGAAAAACTTAATTTACTTGAAAAAGATTTTTTTCCTTTTTCAATCGACTCTATGTCGGTTATTCCGTGAAAAAAAATATTGTTTTTCTTTAACTCGCTTTTTCCATTCCAAAACTTATTGCAGTAAATGTGCACTTCATTCTTTTTTGAAAGAGTTGAAGCTATTTCACTCACTCTTTTCTCCATAAATCCGCTGCCGGCTGGATTAGCTGAAGCCGAAATTAACGCAATCTTCATAAAGTTCAATAAATTTTTGGCATGAAATCATTAAAAATAGAATTCAAAGAAACGGCTCTAAAAAAATATTTGCATTTGATGACTCAATTAACAGCTTGTCAGTTTTATCCTTGTTGCTGAAGAGCTTATAGTCGTCTCCAAGAACTTTAATTATGTTCGCGAAATGATCCACTCTCACAGGAGTCCTGTTGAACCAAACCCTTTCATCTTCAACTGCCCCTTTCTTTAACGGAATATTATCGAAATGCATTCTGTTCATTTCAGTGAAATAATTTGTCGGAATAGTAATGTAAATCGAGCCTGACTCGGAAACAAAAGCAGCTTTGTCATTTATTTCAAATCTTTCAAAAGATTCTCCAACGCTTTTCTGAATCTCTCTCACAAACTGAACTAATTCAAATTCTCTGATGTTTTCAGGCTTTTCATTTAATTTCTGCCTGACTCTTTTATCCTGAAACAAATAATCCAAGAAGCCCATTTCCACCCCATAAAATAAAGGTAAAGGAATATTTAAAGATAATCATCTGTTCAAAAACTTATCCTTTCACGCTGATTAAAGGCTTTAACTTTGCAACTTTTTTTGAGATTCCTGAGTTATGCATTACATCTATAACCGCGTTTACGTCTTTATAGCATTGGGGGGCTTCTTCTGCAATTCCTTTCTTTGAATGGCCTTTAATGATTATTCCTTTTTTCATTAAATCTGAAACAATTTTTTCTCCTTTAAAGGAATTGATTGCTTCATGCCTGCTCATAGTTCTTCCAGCTCCATGCACTGTTGAACCAAAAGTTTCCTTCATTGCTTTTTCTGTTCCAGCTAAAATGTAGCTGAATGTTCCCATGCTTCCCCCAATATTTACTGGCTGGCCGACTTTTCTGTATTGTTCTGGAACTTCTTCTCTTCCAGGGCCAAAGCCTCTAGTAGCGCCCTTCCTATGCACTAACAATTCTTTTTTTTCTCCATTCACTTCATGCTTTTCTTTTTTGCATGTATTGTGGGCAACATCGTAAATTAATTGAATTTCTTTTTCATTTACTCCAAGAGCATTGCTGAAGCCGATTCGAGTTAAATGAGTCAATACCTGCCTGTTGGCGAATGCATTATTTATTCCGCAGTTAACCGCACTCCAGTAATTCCTTCCCTCTTCACTATTAATTGGAGCAGAAACTAATTCCTTGTCAAGAATTTTTAATTTATATTTTTTTGAAGCTTGCTCTAAAATCTTTAAATAATCCGAGCCAATCTGATGACCTAAAGCCCTTGAACCGCAGTGAATGAAAACAATTACCTGGTCTTGAAATAACCCGAAAGCCTTTGCAGCTGCTTCATCAAAAATTCTTTCCACTTTCTGCACTTCGAGGTAATGATTTCCAGAGCCAAGCGTGCCAAGCTGATTTAACTGCCTTTGCTTTGCTTTTTCAGGAACTGTTTCAGGATCTGCATTTTTCATTTTCCCGAATTCTTCAGTGAACTCTAAATCCTCTTTTCTTCCAAAGCCTTTCTTAATTGAGTATTCAGAGCCATTGACAAGAATTTCATCCACTTCAGATTTACTTAAATGAATTTCTCCTTCTATGCCCAAGCCTGCAGGAATTACTTTAAACAATTCCTCTGCAAGATTTTCTTTGTCTTTTTCACTTAAATCGTTTGCATTCAAAGGAGTCTTGATTGAGCGGACTCCGCAGTTCACATCATACCCCGTTCCGCCGAAGTTAATTACTCCTTCATTCAAGTCCATTGCCATAACAGTTCCAATTGGAAGAGCGTATCCCGGGTGCACATCAGCCAGAGCTAATATATATTTTTGAATTCCTGGAAGCGTGGCTCCATTTTTTATTTGCTTGACAGAGCTCCAATTAGTTTTTTCTTCTTCTTTCAAAACATTGATCATTTCCTGATTAGCGTAAATTCTTACAGGAACATTCATTTCTCCTTCTTTCTCTACTTCCCACACATTTTCATTAATTTTTTTAAATTCGGTCATAATTCTCATTTTTTTAATTCAGGGGAAAAGTGCTCCTTCCAAATAATTATATTTGAGATTTTTTTTAAAGGTATGTATGAAGCAAATAATTTTTGATTCTGATTTGGCTGCAATTCATGGATACTTGTGCTCTGATGGTTATGTTCAAAGATTAAAAGAAACAGGAAGAACATATTATAGAATTGGACTTAGAAACACTAATATGAATTTATTGAGTGATTTTCAATCTCGCTTTAAAAAAGTTTTCAAACAAACCCCAACTATTTCAAAAAGGATTGATAGGTGCAGTATTTCAAATAAAGAAGCTCACACATATTTACTGAAAGAATTTGGATCCTTTCATTCTTATGAGTGGACTGCCCCAAAAAAATTCAATAATAAAACAGAAATTTCTTTGTGGCTTGGGGCTTTTTTTGATGCAGAAGGGACAGTTAAATCAACAAAAGCTAAAGACAGAAGCATTTCAATGGAATGCGTCAACAAAAAAGGAATTAGAGAAATTCAAAAAATGCTTTTTGAAAATTTTAAAATTGTTTCAAAAATTTTTCCGAGAAAAAACAGAAGTACGGAAGTTTTGTATATTTTTGGAAAAGAAAACATAATTAAATTTCAAAAAGAAATTGGATTCTTGCATGAAAAAAAATCGTTAAAGCTGGATGACGCTGTAAACTCTTACATTACTTATGAATGGATTTTTCCTGACAAGAAATCTGAACTGAAGAAATTCGTTATTCAAAAAATGAGAGAAAAAAGTAAAATGGGCAAATACGGTTGCGTAAGATTTTGTTCAAATAAGAGAGAGAATTTACTTAAATTAGCTGATGGTTTATCAGAGTTTTTTCGAATTGAGGCAAGAGTAAGTAATGAAAGATTTAACGGAATCGGAACAAAATTCTTTGAATTAAATATTAATAAAAAAAGCGAAGTTGGGAAAGTCATTAGTAATGGGTTAATTATTTCAAATTAAAATAAAACTCAAACGTCAACCACTGTCTGAACCATGAATCCTTTATAGGTTTTTTCTATTTTTAACTGATGATAGGATGCCGCTTTCACTTCTGTTTTCACTTCATGTTTTTTTAAATCAATTTTTTCCCCGAAAGCTTTTCCTTTCAATGAATAGCCTGCATTCATTGGAAGAATTCTTTCCAATTCAAATTCAGAGAAAAACATGCTGTGAATGTCTCTTAAGTAAATTAATTCATTCAAGAATTCAATGAACAATGAATCTTTTGTGTTTGAAACTGCCGCCACTGGAATTTCTGTTTTTGGCTTTACATCTTTTAATTCAACCATTATGGAAAACATTGCTTTGCCTGCTTCCTGAAAAGCTTCTTCCAGTGTTTTTCCGTAGCCTCGAATTCCTGCGTCCGCTTTATGCGGAAAAGTTTCAAACATTTAAATCAATTAAAGGAATTAAAAATATAAAAATCTAATTGATTTAATTTTAATCAAAATTTTGAATAATTTTTTTTGTTTTGAAAAAAAAAGAATCAGCTGAATTAATTTATTTCATTTATTTTTCTTTTAATTCAATTTCTACATGAACTTCTTCAGGGATTTCAACCCTCATTACGTGCCTTAAAGTCCTGTCATCTGCTTCAATATCTACAAGTCTTTTATGGATTCTCATCTGCCAGTGCTCGTAGGTTTCCGTGCCTCCGCCGGCAGGGCTTTTTCTTGTTGGAACAATTAATTTTTTTGTGGGAAGAGGAATTGCTCCTGTGTGCTTTACTCCTGTTCTGTTGGCTACTTCAAGAATCTGGCTGCAGATATTGTTAAGTAAATCGTAATTAGTTGAAGTTAGTTTTATTCTTGCTTTCTGCATTTAAATCACAAAAAAAATTTAAGTGAAAAGGCTTTAACGCCTTTTACTTGTCTCTCGGAGTGACTGATAAAATCATTCCTGCCGCCACTGTCTGCCCCATGTCTCTTATCGCGAATCTCCCTAATTGAGGGAATTCCTTGTAAGGCTCGCAGCAAACAGGCTGCAATGGAGTGATTTTTACTCTCGCAGCGTCGCCTGTTTTCAGGAACTTTGGATTCTGCTCTTTAACTGCACCAGTTCTTGGGTCAAGGCTCTGCATTATTTCAGTGAAAGTCATTGACATTTGAGCTGTATGCATGTGGAACACTGGAGTGTATCCTACTGGAAGAGCAGTTGGGTGCTGCAGTACAACAATCTGTGCTTCAAATTCTTTTGCAACAGTTGGAGGGTTCTGCGGATGGCCTGCAACGTCTCCTCTCTTTACATCTCCTTTTCCTAAGCCCCTTATATTGAATCCAATGTTGTCTCCTGGACCTGCCTGAGGCAATTGCTCGTGATGAGCTTCAACTGATTTTACTTCTCCTTCTTTCTTTGAAGGCATGAATACTAGTTTGTCGCCTGGCTTTAAGATTCCTGTTTCAACTCTTCCAACTGGAACGAATCCAACACCTTTAATGTTGTAAACATCCTGTATTGGCAGTCTCAATGGTTTGTTTGTTGGTTTTGCTGGAGGAACTAAAGTGTCAAGTTTTTCAATAAGTGTAGGGCCTTTATACCAAGCCATTTTATCTGATTTCTTGACTACGTTGTCTCCAACCCAAGCGCTTAATGGAATGAATGTAACCTGCTCGTCTTTGAATCCAACGCCTTTCAGTAAAGCGGAAACTTTTCCTTGAACGTCCTTGAATTTAGCTTCATCGTATTTAGCTTCATCCATTTTGTTGATTGCAACAACAATGCTTTTCAATCCCATTACCTGGCTTAAGAATGCGTGCTCTTTAGTTTGAGGCATTATTCCTTCCATTACTGAAACAACTAATACAGCTGCATCAGCCTGTGAAGTTCCGGTGATCATGTTCTTGACAAAGTCTTTGTGCCCCGGAGCATCAATAATAGTGAAATCGTTTTTGTTTCCATTGAATTTCTTGTAAGCAACATCAATTGTTACTCCTCTTTCTCTTTCCTCTTTCAAGTTATCCATTACGTAAGCGAAAACGAAGGAGCCTTTTCCTTTTTCTTCTGCTTCCTGCTTTAATTTCCTGTATTCCTGCTCGCTTAAAGCGCCGGCATCATACAGTGTTCTTCCAACTAAAGTTGATTTTCCGTGATCTACGTGGCCAATGAAAATCAAATTCATGTGCGGCTTTTCTGCCATGCTAACTACACCTCCAATAAAAGCATGAATCCCAGTAACACAACAAGCTACTGAGAACAAAGATTAACTACAATATTTGAAGTAAATTCTTACTTTAAACGTAATATTATATAGGAATAGTAACGCTTTAAAAAGAATTGCGTGAAATGGCTTGATTCTAGCAATCAATAGCTTAAACCAGCAGAAAATAAAAATTTAAATATTCTGAAAGCAATTAATTTAATTGAAGTGATTTAATGGGAAGAAAAGCTAAAATAACAACTCCTCGAAGAGGGCGAAGCCTAACAGAGTCTGATTCAAGTAACCCAAAAGTGATTAAAGCTTATACTCAAAGTGTAGTGAGAAATTTATTAACAACCTGAAAAAATAATCCAATCCCATTTAATGCAGTTTCTGAAGCTGTAAAAAATTCAAATGTTCCACTTGAATCTGTTTTAGAACTATTAGAAAAAAGAAGAATCACAATTTCAAAAGAATCAAAAAAATAAAAATTAATTCAATTTCTTTGAGTGAAGAAGCGCCTGAAGATAGAAGCTCTCCACGTATCGAATGAAATGAGATACGTGTACCCAGACCAGCCGGCTGGACGGCTAATCCATGAAGAATTCTGCTGTTTTTACTTCTGCGTCCATTCCTTTTCTTTTTCTTATTTCGGTAATTATTTTTGTCTGCATTTCTCTTGGAAGCATTTCGTAGCCTGAGTATTCAGCTGTCCATAGTGCTCTGCCTTGAGTTGCTCCTCTTATGTCTGCAGAGAATCCGATTAATTCTGCTACTGGGGCTTTGCCGATAATTATTGATTGGTCTCCTTCTGATCTGATTTCAAGTATTTGAGTTCTTCTCTGGCTTAGCTGCCCTGTTACTGCTCCCATGAATGTTTCTGGAACAGTTATTGTTAGTGTCTGCTTTGGCTCGTAAATCACTGCGTTTCCTGAAAGCATGCTTGCGTAAATTGCTCTTGTTATTGCTGGAAGCACTTGTGCTGGTCCTCTGTGAATTGCGTCTTCATGCAGAGAAGCATCGTGCAGTTCAACCATTACTCCGAATCCTTTTTCTTTTGCTAAAGGTCCTTCATCCATTGCGTCCTTGAATCCTTGAATCACTAATTCCCTTATTTCGTGAAGTGACTGGATTCCTCTTGTTCTGTCTACTAATACGCTGTTATTGTGCACTGCCCAGATTCTTTTAGCTGTTTCTTTGTCGAAGCCTATTCCTTCAAATTTTGCAATCCATTCCTTGTCTTTGGTTTTAACTTTTCCTTTAATGTTTGCCTGAGACAAATTTTTTGCCAGCTCTTCAGTTAATGGCTGTGCACTTACCTTGAATTTATTGTGCTTGTTTGGAGATTTTCCTTCAATTATTGGTGAAGGATTCAGCATTGTTTCAGTGTAAACAACTATTGGAGGAGATGTTTTTACTTTTACTCCGTGGTTTTTTTCAATTCTGTAAATGTTTACTTCCAAGTGAAGCTCCCCCATTCCTGAAAGCAGATGCTCTCCTGTTTCCTGGTTAATTGATGCTTTTAAGTTCGGGTCTTCTTTTGTCAAGGCATTGATTGCATTAATTAATTTCGGCAAATCTTTTGTATGCTGTGCTTCAATTGAAATAGTCATTACCGGCTCTACATTTGTTAAAAAGCTTTCAAATTCCTGCATGTCTATTGTGGAAATTGTTTCTCCTGAATAAACTTCTTTTAATCCTACAAGCGCTGCAATGTTTCCTGCAGGAATTTCTTTTACTTCAATGAATTCATTGGCGAAAAACAATCCGACTTTCTGGACATGAATTTGCTTTTTGCTTCCCAAAAGCTTTACAATTAATCCTTTTCTTACTGTTCCGGAAAAAATTCTTCCAGTGGCTACATCTCCTGCGTGAGGGTCAACTGAAACATCTGTAACCATCATTGAGAAAGGCTCTGATGGAGAGCATGACAGCATGTTTTTTCCTATTTCTGATTCCAGTTCTCCGCTCCAGATTCTGGGAATTCTGTATTTCTGCGCTGTTGAAGGGGAAGGCAGATGGTCTGCAACCATTTTGAATATTACTTCATGAAGAGGACTTTTTTTAGCTAATTCTTTCTGCTTGTCTTCTTTCATGAAATTGTAAACATCTTTCATTGTGATTCCTGATTTCTGCATGTAAGGAATTGAAACAGCCCATTTATTGTAAGCTGAGCCGAATGAAACAGAGCCGTTGGATGGAGCCACAATCCATTGGTTTTTGAATTCTTCTGGCGCATTTGCTTTAATTAATTCATTTACTTTAGTAATTGTTTTAATGAATCTTTCCTGCATCATCTGCTCTGTTAACTGCAGTTCAGAAATTAACCTGTCAACTTTGTTGATGAATAGAACCGGCTTAACTCTTTCCCTTAAAGCCTGCCTTATCACTGTTTCAGTTTGAGGCATTACTCCTTCAACTGAGTCCACAACAAGAACAACTCCGTCAACTGCCCTCATTGCCCTGATTACTTCTCCTCCAAAGTCAACATGCCCTGGAGTGTCAATTAAATTAATTAAGTGGTCTTTTCCGTTTACTTTGTTTACTAATGAAATGTTTGCCGCGTTAATTGTTATTCCTCTTTCCTGCTCCTGGTCCTCGTAATCCATTATTCTCTGCTTTCCTGCAAGCTCTTCTGAAATCAATCCCGCTGCTGCAACTAAATTGTCGGTCATTGTTGTGTTATGAATGAACATTCCTTCTGCTACAAAGTTATGGTTGTCTGCAACAGTGAAATCAAATACAACTTCTTCAACTGCCGTTTTTACCTGCTTTACTTCAATGAATGATAAGTCTGGGTTGGCTAATTTTTCTAATTGATTTGCTTGAAGTCCTTTCTGCTTGAATAACTGAATTAAATTATTTACAGTAGAATTAGTTGGCACATAAGTCTGCGATTCATACTTGTAAAAATGATGAGAAATCGAATTCATTGAAGTGCTTCCTCGTAATTCTTTCAGCTTTTCTTTGCTTAAAGGAATTAAATCCAGGACTGTGCTCGCAACAACAGTTTCAGCCAGCTTGAATGCTTTTTGCTGTTTTTCAGTTAAACCAAAGCCGATTCTGGAATTGAATTGCTTCACTGACTGGCCAGTGATATGCAGGTTATGATAGCCTTTTTTTACTGAAGTTATTGACATTACATTGAACCTCAATAACAGTAACTGAAGTTTTTCAATCATTTTTTTGCTTGCAGAAACTATTGAAATTGCTCTTCTATTTTTTTCAACTGTGCCGTCGCAGTCAAAGTAAGCTTTAATAAATTCTGAAATATAAGCAGAATTTGAAGTCATTAAGAAACTGCTGACTGAAATGTTTTTTGATTTTTTATTTTTTGGGTAATCGAATAATGCATTAAGTGCTTCAAGCAGTGTTTTTGATCCTGCTCCTATTTCGGGAGTTTTGTTTGAATAATTCCTAAAATATGGATTTATCCCCAGTTCGTGGCAGATTTCAACAAACCTGCTTCCAAGTTCCTGCTTTCCAACAATAAATTTATCTCCTGAGCCATCACCAAAAAGAAGGCCTGCAAGATAAAAGAAGTTTTCAAAATTTTTTGGCAACAGCATTGGCTTTGCGCTTGGGCCCGTAACTGCATTGTTTCTCAAAAAAATTAATTCAATTGAACCGTAAAGCTCTTCAGGGCTGATTGAAAAGGTTTTTGCCAAGACTAAAAGATCCTTAAGCTTGAATTTTCCTTTTCTCACGTTGTCTCTGAAGCTGTTCAATTTAATTTTCGAATTAATTAGGCTGAATGCTCTTTCAATTTTAAAGCCATTAATCTTCTCTTTAAATGCTTCTGAAAAATTTTTATTTAATTTTGCGTAAATATTTCTTTCACTGAGTTTTCCCAGTATTTCCTGCTTAATGCTTTTGCTTGATTCTGCTGGAAGATTTCTTGGGCAGACTATTCTGTCTCCTTGCTTTAATTGCTCTGCTGTTTTTTCCTTAAAATCAAGCTCATGTAAAACAATAAATTTATGCTCAGGAGTTGTTTTAATTTTCAAGCCATTCCTGAGAATTACTTCATTTAATTTTCCGCCTTTTAATTTCCATGCAAAAGTAATAGGCTTTAATTCTACTTTTCCTGTTTCTTTGTTTAACGAATAAGTCAAAATTTCTTGATCTGAAACATCAAAAATTAATTCATTTGAATTTTCTTTAATTTTTTTTCCAATAACTGAGGAATTATTAAACAAGGCTTCTGCTGTAATTAATTCTCCTCCAACTAAAAAAAGATTTGATTCAGGGGAAACGCATTTCCCGTGATCTATGTGCGCAACTATTCCAATGTTTCTTATTACTTCTCTTGAAGCCATTAAGCTTTGAGCTAAATTTGCTTGATCTTCTTTTCTTCCCATGATTTCACCAAAAAAAAGTTTTACCTTGAACCTAATGCAATTCTTTCAATTTCGTTTCTTCTCTTTATTGAGAAGCTGGTGCTGTCGTCTTTTGCTGCAAGCATTATTTCTTTTGCAAGCGCGTCAGCTCCGGAAATTTTGCTGTTAAAGCTTTGAGAAAAAGCAGCTAAAGCAATATTCTTTAAAGATTCATCTATTCTTTTCATTGGAGCAATGTCCACTGCAACAGTGTAGGAGATTCCTCCTCTTTTGATTCTTGTAATGTCTTCTCTTGGAGCAGAATTTTCAATTGCTTTCACTAATAATTGAATCGGGTTTTCTTTTGTCTGCTTTTCAATTTTTTCAAACGCTTCCTGTATCTGCCTCATTGCCTGAAGCTTTTTTCCGCAGGCTCCTCTTCCTCTTATGTATTTTCCTGAAAGCTTTCTTTTTCCCTGCCCTGATCTCATCACTTTGTTTAAAAGCCTTTCAACTACTGAAATTTCTTCTTTTCCGAATCTTTTCTGGCTTAGTCTCCCGAACGTGTGAGGAATGAGTTTCGTGGTTAAAGCAATGTGATTAGCCAAGCTGATGTCATTGAATTTAATTCCTTCTCCTCCCCATTTACCGAAAACTTTGTTTACTTCCATTTAATCATCTCTTTGTCTTCTCTTTTCTTCCTGTTCTAAGCATTTCAAGAGCCTGGCCGTTAACATGAGTTACTCTGTACTTCACTCCCCAAAGATCTCCTTTTGGTCCGCCCTGCGCTCCCCCAATTCCTTCAACCATTACTTCATCGTGCTCGTCAATGAATTTAATTGCTCCGTCAAGCGGTGCAAGAGCTGTGAGCTGCTTTCCGTTTTTAATTAACTGAACACGGACGCATTTTCTTATCCCTGAATTCGGCTGCCTTGCAGTTACTCCTCTTTTCTCTATAACTATTCCTTTTGCCTGCGGAGAGCCTTCAAGCAAGTCAAATTTCTTGTCCCAGCCCTTCATCTTTCTTTTATAGTGCTTGTCTTTCCATTTCCATTTCTTTCTTTTTTTTTCAAGCTGCCTTGCTGCAAATTCTCCGCTTCCCATTAATATTACCTCATTCTAATATTTTCAATTCCGAATTGTTTTTTAAGAATTTCCTTAATTCCTTTCATTTTAAACAATTTTTTCTTTAATTTGCTTTTATTCTCTGCGTCAAGCGAAACATTCAGTGATTTTTTTCCGTTTTCATTTTTTTCAGTTATTTCATCAAATTTTATGTCCTTTAATGATTTTGTAAAAAAATCTGAAGCATTTAATGAAAAGGGAAGAACCTCAATTCTCTTCCCTGTTTTCTGCTCGATTTTTTTTATATTGAATGCTTTTTTTCCAATTGCTTTCCCTATGTCCATTTCATTTACAAGGAAAATAATGCTTCCGTTGCTTTCCATGCATCCTTTTGCAGTAACTTTCGTTATTGAATTGAATGCATTAATGTAAAGTATTTCTTGATTTGAAATTTTCACTTAATATCACTGCATTGTTTTATTTCTCTTTTGCATTCTTTTTTTGGGTTTCAATGAAGGAAAGCAGTTTGCTTTTTCCTGGATCTGATACATGCATTAATGAAATAACGAAAGGCTTTCCGCATACCTCTCCAAGCTCTTTAGCTGTTCCCTCAAATTTAATGAGAGGCATTTGATTTAATTCTGTTAAGTACTCAATTCTTTCCCTTACATTGACGGGAATGCTTTTCGCCATCACTACAATTTTTCCTTTTCCTGTAAGGATTTCTTTTTCAGTTTTTTTTGAGCCAAAGAAAACTTTCCCTGAATCAACTGCTCTTCTGATTTCAGTGCTTACGTCCGCCATTTAAACCACTTAAATTAATGACTTCCCTCACATGCATGCGCATTCTTGGGAAAAATAAAGTAAAATAATTCTCAATTAAAGTATTTTTAAATGTATTTATTTGATTAGTTAGTCTTTCTGGATTAAGCTCACTATCCCTGTTCCAACCTTGATTGGCTGCCCTACAATGATGTTTTCAACTACTCCTTGCAGTAATTCTTTTTCTCCTGTGAATGCTGCTTCAAGGAGGTGCTTTGTTGTTTCTTCGAATGCCGCTCTTGCAAAAGGAGAGCTTTTCTCTCTTGTGATTCCTGTTCTAACAATTCCTCTGATCTGCCCGTCATAAGTCATTAAGTCAGCTAAAAGAATCATGTGCCTTATATCTACATTGATTCCGTTGTCAACCAATGTTTTATTTAATTCGTTTATTATTGCCATTCTTCCTGCTTCGATTCCTAAAACTCTTGAAATTTCTTTAATGTCATTTGTTGTTGTTCTTGCTCCGTCAACTTCCTGTAACTTTAAAACTGCTTTTAAGTTTGTTCCCCTTGTCTTGATTACATATTCTTCGTTTTCTTTTGAGACAATTGTTTTTTCTACTCCTCTTACTCCCTGCACTCTTGAATTCATTAATTTCAGGAGCTGTTTTCTTGTTTTAATGAATCCATCTTTTTTTTCAATTGAGAAATGCAATTCATTTGTTCTTTTTCTTAAATCAAGTTTAACTGTTTTTTCAATTTTTTCAATTAATTCCTTTACATTAACATTTCTTGCATCGCATTCTTCTTCTAAAACAATTATTTTTCCAGTCAGTTTAGTGAAGTCTTCATCAATCTTTAATACGTCAGACATTCTTACATCAATTAAGCTTCTTGCGAACAAATCAGCGTCATCTGCATTTGCCTTAAAAGGTTCATTCAAGTAAATTGTCATTGAAGGATACTTTGCTTTTGATCTTCCGTCAACTATTTCCTCCACTCTCTGAATTCCTGATCCAACTGAAACTTCTGCTGCTCCTGCGTAGTGCTTTGTTCTTAATGTTAACTGAGTTCCAGGCTCTCCAAGGCTCTGGGCTGCAATTATTCCCACTGCTTCTCCAGGCTCCACTTTAATTGACTCATATTTTTCTTTCAGTGATTCAATTAACTCGTTCTGCTTTGCTTCGCTTAAATTGTGTTTTTTTGAATGCTCTATTGCTGAGTCAAAAACATTTTTTGGAAGACCGTAAAGCTTCATGTAATCTACAACAGGCTCTCTTTCAATTGGAGGAGCTTCCTCTGCTTCTTCTTTTGCTTCTTTTGCTTCTTTTTCTTTTGCTTTTTTTGGCATTATTTCACCTTATTCTTTTTTGCGAGTTTTTCTACATCAATGTTTTTTCCGCCGATTGTTCCTGTAGTGAAAACTCCGTCTTCTCCGTAAGCAAACTGAATTATGTTCTTGCTGGCTGATCTTACTGTTGAATCATAACTCACTATCAGGTCTTTCAATGAGTTTGCAAGCCTTCTGTATAAGTAGCCTGAAACTTTTGTGCTTACTCCAGTGTCAACTTCTCCTTGCCTTCCACCCATTGAGTGATAAAAGTATTCTCTTGCATTCATTCCTTCAACAAAATTTGTCTGAATGAATCCTCCTGCTAAAGCTCCGACATCATTTTTCTGATTGACTGGAATAAGCCTGTGATTGAATCCTCTTTTAGGCCTTCCTTCTCTTACAGCTGCCTGCCCCCAGAACCCTGAAATGTTTGTTAAGTTTGTGGGATTTCCTCTTGAACCGCTTAAGATCATGATTATTGAATTCATTGGAGGATTTTCTGTTAAAACTTCTTCAATTCTTTCCTTTAAAATGTAGGCCTCTAACTGGTCTTTTGTTTTTGCTCCAAGACGCATCATTGCCATCTCAAATGATTCATCGTAAGTTCTTCCTGGAATTACTTCAAGTTTTCCTTTTCTGTATTTTTTAACGATTTCTTCTGCTTCTAAAAGCTCTTCTTCAATGGCTTTCTTTTTAGCTCTGTTCATTCCGTCGCTTGGCATGTATTCATCTAATCCAACTGACATTCCTTTTCTTGTAATGAGGTATGACGCTACTCTGTTTAACCTGTCATAAATGTTTCTTAGAACTTCCGGAGGATATTCTTTTGCAAGAGTATCCACAAGAATTCCTCTTGCTTCCCCTAATGAAGCTGAGTCAACTACTCCTTTTTCAAGCACTCCGCCTTTTATTACTAAGTATGAATCGTATGGATCGTTTTCTTTTGAAACGTTTTTCGAAATTCCTGTTTTTTTAATTAACCTCATTGTCTTCGTTGGATAAGACAAATTCAAATCCTTTGGAAGAAGCAAGGAGAATAATGATTTTCCGCTCCATTTCTTTCCTTTATCCGGCTTCGGAAGCTCATTGAATCCGAATTCGTGGCAGATATACATTGCTTCCTCTTTATCGAACTCTGTCTGATTCATTGTTAAAATATAGGTTCCTGAAACAGCGTCTTCATCTAAAATAATTACTGGTCCGCCGTATCTAGGGGAAATTATTTGCTTTTCAACAAACATTAATTCTTCTGCTTCAGCTTTTCCTTCCTCTGTCTGCGGAACGTGAAGATTCATTTCGTCTCCGTCGAAGTCTGCATTGTATGGCTTGCAAACAGTTGGATTTAACCTGAAAGTTTTGTTCTGCATTATTCTTACTTTGTGAGCCATCATTGAAAGCCTGTGAAGCGAAGGCTGCCTGTTGAATAAAACAATGTCTCCGTTCTGCAGGCATCTCTCAACTTTGTAGCCGACCGCTAATTCTTCTAAAAGCTCTTTCCTGAATTCTTCCACTACTTTTCTTCTGCTTCCGTCAGGCCTGATTAAGTAATGAATTTTATCAGTTTTTTTAATTAATTCTTCAATTAATTTTTTGTTCACTTCAGTGACTATTTCGGGAACAGTTAATTCCTTTGCAATTTCTTCTGGAACCCCGACTTCATTAATTGATAAAAATGGGTCAGGAGTTATTGTTGACCTTGCAGCAAAATTAACTCTTTTTCCTGTTAAATTGTATCTGAATCTTCCTTTTTTTCCTTTCAGTCTCTGAATTAAAGTCCTGAGAGCTCTTCCGCTTCTGTGCTTTGCAGGAGGAACTCCTGCAGTGTTATTGTCAAAGTAAGTTGTTACATGATACTGCAGTAAATCCCATAAGTCTTCAATAATTAATTGAGGTGCTCCTGCATCAATGTTGTCTCTCAGCCTTAAATTGATTCTGACAATGTCAACTAGTTTATGAGTTAAATCGTCTTCTGATTTTATTCCTGTTTCCAAGGTAATTGAAGGCCTTATAGTTATTGGAGGAACTTGAAGCACTGTTAAAACAAACCATTCAGGCCTGATTCTGTCAGGCTGGTAGCCGAATAATTCCAAGTCAGGGTTGGGAATTTTTTCAACCCATTCCCTTATCTGAGTTGGATAAATTCTTTCTTTATCCAAGTAAAAGTTTGTGGGCTTATCCAATGCAACTTCTCCTCTGGGTGCATTGCAGTGAGGGCATTTTTTTGCTTTCTTTGTTTTCTTTAAAATTAGTTTAGTGAAATTTTTTCCTTTCTCATGCTTTTCCCTGAATTTACTTATTTCTTCATCCTTTAACGAAATTCTTCCGCAGCTCTGGCATGTCCCATTCATTAAGTCTTCTAATTTTTTTCCGAACTCTGAATGAGATACTGGCCTCACTAATTCCAAGTGCCCGAAGTGCCCTGGACAGTTCTTCATGTTGTGTCCGCATGTCTTGCATCTTAACCCTGGATTGATTACCCCTAAATGAGGATCCATTAATCCTCCTTCCATTGGATACCCATCTTTATCATATGTTTCAGGATTCTTTAACTCCAGTGCAGACATTTTTCTGATTAATTCAGGCCCCAGTAAACCAAATTCAATACTGGTAATTTTTTTCATTGGCATGCTTTAACACCTTTAAACCTTATCCGAAATATTTACTTTAGGGAAAATTCCTAAAGCCTTTAATTCATCAATCAATAGCTTGAATCCGTAGCTCATTTCAACTGGATAAATTTTTGAGCTTCCGCACATTGAACAGTATCTTCTTTTCCTTATGGTGTCATCAACTGCAAGGTTTCCGCATTTCTCGCACACTAACTGGATTGATTTGTCTGCGTCATCAATGAATTTTTCCTGTAAAAGCATTGCGGCTCCGTGTCCTACAAGAGTTTCTCCTTCCATTTCACCGAACCTTAATCCGCCTTCTTTTTCTTTTCCTTCAGTTGGCTGCCTTGTCAGTATCTGCACTGGGCCTCTGCTTCTTGACTGCATTTTGTGGGCAACCATGTGGAATAATCTTCTGTAAGAAACAACTCCAGTGAAAATCTGTCCCTCAATTCTTTCACCTGAAATTCCGTCATAGAAAACTTCTTTTCCGTCATTTCTGAAGCCTGATTCCTGAAGCCTTTTCTCTAATTCCTGCATTGGAACTTCATTGAAGCTTGTTCCGTCTATCTGCTCTCCTGAAATGGATGCAACTTTTCCTGCAAGCATTTCAAGCAAGTGCCCCATAGTCATTCTTGAAGGAATTGAGTGAGGATTCAAAAGCAAGTCAGGCTTTACTCCGTCAATAGTGAAAGGCATGTCTTCTTCAGGAATAATTGCCCCCACTACTCCTTTCTGTCCGTGCTTGCTTGAAAACTTATCTCCAAGTTCAGGAGTCATAGTACTTCTGACTTTTACTTTCACTAACTTGTTTCCGCCTTCAGCTTCAGTTACAAACACTCTGTCAACTGAACCGGGCTTTCCTTTCCTGACTGAAACAGAAGCTTCTCTTCTCTTTTCTTTCACTACTCCGAATTCGCTTATCTCTTCAAGGAATCTTGGAGGAGAAGTTCTTCCAAGAATAATGTCTTTTTCATCAACAAGAGTTTCAACTTCAACTAAGCCGTCAGCACCTAAATGCCTGTAAGCTTCCTCTCCCAAAAATCCAACAGTTTCCTCGTCAGGAATTTCAAATTTATCCACCTGCCCTCCTGGATACCTATTCTCTACTCCATCATAGGTTCTAAAGTAAGCTGATCTTCCAAGTCCTCTTTCAACAGCAGCTTTGTTTAATACAACTGCATCAAGCACATTGTAGCCGTAGAAAGGCATTATTGCAACAACAAAGTTCTGCACATCAGGCCTTTTCTCTAAATTCAAAATATCAATTGTTCTTGTTTTAACTAAAGCTCTCTGAGGATAATGAAGGAAATAACCTTCAGTGTCAGTCCTTAAATTCATGTTAATTCCGCTTAATCCAAGGCTCTGCTTGAACATTTTTGCTCCATGCAGGGCCTTTCCCGCCATGTTATGCTCCATGTAGGGAATCAATGAAGTGACAACAGAAAAAATCCCTATCGGATTAATTTCAATGTGAGTGTGCTCTTTAGTTAATTCATCTTCAGTTAAAGCAATCAAAGTATTCTCTTCTTCCTCTGAATCCAAGTATTCAACTAACCCTTTATCAATCAAGTCCTGCCAGGAAAGCTTTCCTTCCTTTATCTGCTTGACATGCTCTGAAGTGATTTTCGGTTTTCCGTTTTCAACAATAACTAAGGGCCTTACAACTCTTCCTGAATCAGTGTTAATGTAAATTTCATTAGTGTCTTCATGGAACGCAATGTTTGCATGAACTGAAAGCTTTCTCTGCCTTCTCTTCTCAACTAAATCCCTGGTTAATCTTTTTCCTTCATTATGGAAGCCAATTAATCTTCCGTTAATGTAAACCTTTGCCTGCTTCATCAAATCACTTCAATTTTACTCCCATTTCATTCAATAATTTCTCTACAGGCTTTTCAGAAGTTTCAGTTGTAACCTCTGCAAGCAAAGCTAAATTTTTTACTAAACCGCATTGAGGCCCATCAGGAGTTTCAATTCCGCAGAGCCTCTGCCAGTGAGTGCCGTGAACATCTCTTGCTTCATAAAGCTCTCTGTTTTTATCCAAAGGACTTTTAACTTTCCTTAAATCAGTTAAAGGACTTAAGTAATTCACTCTGTCCATGAACTTGCTTACCCCTGTTGCTCTTCCAATCCAGTTTCCTGTGCTCATGGCGAACCTGATTCTCTCAGTTACTGCTCCCGGCCTAACAACAGTTGAAATGTTTAATTTTCTTCTTCTAGTAATTGTTCTCTCAATCTGGAATTTTAAGTCTTTAATGAAATACTTGAATGAGTACCTGAACAAGTGCTCCATTAGTTTTCCGCTTAACTCAAGTCTTTTGTTGGCGTAATGGTCTTTGTCGTCTTCGCCTCTTAAATTGTAGGCTCTTTCAATTGCTTTCTCTGCCATCATGCACAAATAATAAGCCTTAGCAATCCTGTGCTCCTTGCCTTGCCCGATGTGAGGCAATAAGAATGCATCAATTACTTCCTGAGCTCTTCTTAACCTGTATTCAATTACCTGGCCCGGAGCAACATATTTTCCAATTCTGTCAAGAGCCTCATCTTCCTTCTTCACGTCAAGGTTTTCAAAATTCAGTAAAACGTCATTAACAACTTCTTTTTCATTTGAAAAAGCATTAATTATTTCCTGATCCTTGCTCATTCCAAGTGCTTTCAGTAAAACATAAAGTCTCAGTTTTTTTGGGGAGGCAGGAAAAGTAACACTTAATGATCCGTCTGAGCCCCTGATTATTCTTGTTCTTCCCTTGAATGCTCCTTTTGTAGAAATTACTTCTGCAACGCTTTTACCCTGCCCTAAATCAGCTGTAAGCACTCTATCTGAAGCAAGAACTTCCTGAGTCATTAATGCTTTCTCAGAACCATTCACTATAAAGTATCCCCCGAAATCCATTGGGTCTTCACCCATTTCAACTAATTCATCCGAAGTTTTTCCTTCAAGCCAGCACCTGTTTGATTTAAGCATTACAGGAAGGTCTCCGATGAAAGTTTTCTTTACATCCTGCTCTACTTCTCTCCTAAGCAAAGCCATTGTTAAAAAAATCGGGGAAGCATAAGTCCTGTTTCTGGTTCTCGCCTCCATTGGATAAAAATTAGTTCTGGGAGAGCCGTCAGCTTCAACAACTCTTGGCTTTAAAATTTCAATTTTTGATAACTCTAATCTTACTTCCTCCATTTTAGGAGTAACATCTTTATTTTCTTCAACAATTTCATCCAACTTTAAGTCAACAAACTGATTATAGGAATCGATTTCCATCTGCGCAATATTCTTGTTCCTGAAATAAGACTGGATTAACGGCCATCCTTCCATAGCTTCACCTTTTAAACAACCACTCTGTAGTAAATTGCCTGCCCTGCAGTATGCGACTTTCTCACAATTCTAATTATGTCCCCTGGCTGGGCTTTAAGCTCTTCAGCAATTGGGTCGTCTTCCAAAATAGCGGGAAGATTTTTTTTGATGACTCCAAGCTCTTTAAGAAATCCTTCAGCTTCATCCTTTGTTAAGATGTCATGCCTTGGAACCAGAAAGTGCTCGTCTAACCTTTTCATGCTTTCACCTAAACCCTTCCGGTCTGACGCCTAAACTCGAATGAAATCAAAATCAAAGCTTAACGTGACTCAACAACCCTTATACACCCAGAAGAGAAAAATGTAATAGAATATATTAGTGAATTTAAAGCGGAAAAGTATTTAAATCAATGGATTGGCTTCAGTTTTAAGAGAAAAACCATTTAAAGCTATCTGAATTTTCCGGCAAAAAAAAGGCAATTAATTGATTAAAGCAGAATTGAAACTGGAATGAAGGTTCCAAAGAATAATAGAATTATTGCAAGAATGAATCCGCCGTAAACTGAAAACTGGAAGCCTGCAGGATTTTCTGTTACATAATATTCAATTAAATGTTTTCTTGAAGAAAACAAAGTGAAGCTTACATAGCCGGACCTTAAAGCAAGAAGGGAATTGAAAATGAAGTGCACTGCAGCAAAATAAGAAAACAAAACTAATAACAGCACAGTAACTGAATCAAAAACTGATCTGAATCCATTAAATAATTCAGGCTTAAAGAAATTCATTAAGCTTAAAGCAATAAAAGTTGCCAGGAATAAAAAAGAATTCACGATCAAGATTCTCTTGACTCTATGAATCCTGTAGGCATTAAATCCAAGGTCCTTGAAATTTTCTGCATCTCTGGATTTCCCGGATTTCTTTTTCGCTTTCACCATTAAAAAATAAAATGATTTTTAAATACTTAAAGGTTTCTTTCTGAAAATAATACATTTATAATATTGGAATTCTTTATTTGCTAATGTCTTATACTGAATTTGAAACAGAGGATGCTATTTACTATTTGAATCTGGAAAACCATAATAATCCTGTTGATTCTGTTCCAAAAAATGTGCAATTTGATGCCAGTATAAGGGAGCTTCTTGATAAGATTATAGAAAACCGTGATTTATCTTCAAAAGAAAAAGTTGAAGCGTATTTTGATTTAATGCGAAATCAAATGGGAATGAAAATATTGGAGTTGGGGGAATTCAAACTTCCTTTGATATTTAAAACAGGAATGATTGGAATTAACAGAAATTCTGATGTGTATTTTTTGGATGCATTTCCAAACATAAAAGAATCAAATGAAGAAATTGGGAGAATGGTCCAAAATGATGAAAAGAGAGAGGAAGTAATGAGGGCAATGAGAGTGCTATTGTCTTTATACTTTATTGGAAAATCTGCGATGATTGCAAAAAGAAAAAAAGATTCTCCAAATGAAAAAATAAAAAGAAGAGATTTCATCAAAATCGGTTTAGCTTTTTTGCTTGCAGGCGGGCTTTACCTGAATGAACCTACAAGAATTTTGGAGAAACTTTCGGAAGACGGAAAATTAAGTAAATTTGAAGAAGTGAATAACGCTATTTCAAGAATGACTGATTTTGAACAATTTGTGGCATCAACATTAAGGGATGCTATTACCGCTGAAAAAACAGAGATAATCGCAAAAGAGTTAAGAGAAAAGCTGGGAAGAAAACCAAGAATCGGAATTTATTACGGAGCAGCACATATTGGAATTAAGGAACTGTTATTGGATCCGGAAGAAAGAAAAAAAATTTTTGAGGGATTCAATCCATTAAGCAGGCATTTTATTGACCCTAAAGAAATTAACAGAGCAATATTATTTTTATTTGACAAAAAAACAAGAAAATTTACGAGCGCAACAAAAAGATTCAATGTTTCAAAAACAATTGCAGAAAACGAAAACCCTAAAACAAAACCTATAGGTTCGAGAATTACACCAAATAAAGAAATGTCAAGAAGAGAATTTTTAGCTAGATTAAGAGGAAGCAAACCAATTACTAGAATAACAAGAAGAGGCTAATGCCATTTCTATTAACTTTTTTACATCAGCCTTAAAGCATCCAGGTTTGTTAGAGACACTGCAGGAATTTTGTATTTCTGCGTAATGTATCTGGCGAAATCAATTGTTTTGGTTTTTTCTCCGTGATCTACAATAATTCTTTTTGGTTTTGGCTTTAAGTTTCTAATATAAGCGCTTAATTCTTTTCTGTCTGAGTGCCCTGAAAAGCCTTCAACTGTTTCAACCCTTAAATTTATTTGAAGAACTTTGGTTCTTCCTTTTGCATCCTCGAAGGGCAGAGACTTTAATCCTTCCTGGATTTTTCTTCCAGGAGAGCCTTTGCCCTGCCATCCAACAAAAATTAAAGTATTTTTGGCGTCTTCTGCAAGTTTATGCAGATACTCCACTGACGGCCCGCCTGTAAGCATTCCTGAGCTTGCAATAATTATTGAAGCGCCTCTTGCAACAATTTCATCTCTTTTATCCCATGTAGCGTCTTCAAATATTTCTGAAGTGAAAGGAGAATCATTTGTAAGAATTCTTCTCTGCACTGCTTTCCTTAAATATTCTGGGTAAGCCGTATGAACTGCAGAAGCTTCTTTAGTTAAGCCGTCAACGTAAACTTTAATGTCCTTTAACTGCCCTCTTCTGAAATACTCTTCAATTACAAGCATTATTTCCTGAGCTCTTCCTACGCTGAAAACAGGAATTAAAACATTTCCTCCTAACTGCACTGTTTCCTTAATCATGTTAATTAAAGTGTCTTCTGCTTCATTTCTTTTCTGGTAATTGTCCTGAGACCCGCCGTAAGTTGATTCAATGATTAGAGTTTCCAGTCTAGGAAATCTTTGATCAGCATTATCAAATAATCTTGTGAAGCCGTATTTCAGGTCTCCACTGTAAACTAAGTTGTGGTCGCCGTCTCCTATGTGCAGATGAATTGAAGCGCTTCCTAAAATGTGGGCAGAGTTATGAAAAGTTAACCTCATGTCGGGAGCAATGTCTGTAACCTCTCTGAAATCCCTTGTAATGCAGTACTTAGCCATTTCCTTAATGTCTCTTTCAGAGTAAGGCGGCTCTTTTCCTTCTTTAATTAAAACATCAATCATGTCAAACTGAAGCAATGTCATTAAGTCTCTTGTAGGCTTAGTGCAGTACACAGGCCCCTTATAGCCTACTTTGAATAAGTATGGAAGGAATCCGCAGTGATCTAAATGCGCGTGAGAAATAATTACTGCATCTAATTCGCTTAAAGGAAAGTTTAATGCTTCCAGGTAAGGGTAAGGCTCTTCCTTGTTTGCTACATTCACTCCGCAGTCTAAAATTACTTTAGTGTTAGGAGTTTCAACAAGCATGCAGCTTCTCCCTACTTCCCTGAATGCACCTAATGCATGGAATCTGACCCAGTTTTTTCCTTTAGGGAGCTCTCTGTAAATGTCTTTCGCGATTTCTTTCAAAATTTTTTTTCTTTCATCAGAATACTTATTCAGATAGCCTCTGATTCCTTTCAAGATTTTTGACGGAGCAGTAGCTGATCTAACGATATTCGGAGTCCACCCTGTTTCAAGAATAATTTTTTTGCTGGTTTCCCCTCCTTTCCCTATCACTAACCCGGGCTTGATTGCTTCAATCACTACTTCAGAGAAAGCAGGATTAAATGAAATTTCTTTTATATCTGCATCAACTGGAACCAGTTCCCTGATTTTTTTTTCTGCTAAATTTTCATCTGAAAGAAGAGCTTTATCAGTTCTGATGTTGATTCTTTTCTTTAACTCGAAAGCAATTTTTGAAACATAGTTTTCGTTTTCAAAAAATACTTTGGGGTTTTTTGTATAAATAGCTATTTCCGGGCCCTCCATGTCAACGTTTGTAATCATTGCTTCCTCCGGAAGCCCCTTCACTATTATGTCTTTTATTTCCTTCAAGTAATCCATTCATTCACCGAGCCTTAAATCTAATTCGAATTTTTTTTTTAAAAAATAAAACAGCATGAAATCATTTATTTAAGCCAAATATTTTTGCACATCGCTTGGAGTTAATTCTTTTAATCCGTCTTGAGTTATTATAACAACATTTATTGATAATCCGCCTGAAAAAACATCTCTTTTTTTTGCGGCCTGAATTGCTTTCACTGCCAGTCTGACTCCGTCTTCTTCGCTTAAATTTTCCCTGAAATTTTCATCCAATGAACTTAATGCAAGCTCTGTTCCTGAGCCTGTAACTGCGTATCTTTTCTTTTCAAGCAGTCCTCCCGCTGGATCCAAATCAAATAATATTGGTTTTTTTGAAATTCCTCCGATAATTAACTGAACTAAATAAGGATAATACCTGTTTCCGTTTAAAATGTTTGAAAGAAGAGTTGCTGCTGCTCTGGGAGTCATTGACATGTTTTTTTCCATTTCAAAAAGCCTTGCCTGGCTCTTCAAGTATCTTACAATGGTTAAAGCATCTCCCACTGACCCTGCAATTGTCACTGCAACTGAATCAGAAATTGGAAAAACTTTCCTTACTTCTTCGTCGTAATTTAAGTGGCCCATTGAGGCTTTCTGATCCGAAGCCAGAACTACTCCGTCTTTCAAAACAATTCCCACTGTTGTTGTACCTGTTTTGATTGTGTTAACCAAAAATTCACCAAAATTAGTTAAGCCTATAAAGCATGAATACAACGTAAATATTTAAAAGGCTTTCCGGAAGCCGGAAATTAATTCATATGTCGTCGTTTTCAGGGATTTCTTTTCCTGATTCCTTTGATTCCTCTTTTTCTTTTGCTTTTTCTTTAATTAAACTGTACTCGGTTTTCTTTATTTCCTTTAATGTTTCTTTTAATGCTTTCTCGAAAAGCGGTTTCACTATTTCAAGCACTTTAGAGTATTTTTCTTTTAATTCTACTTTAAGGGAATCTCCTTCTATTTTGAATTTGAATTCCTTTCCAATGAATGGAAAATATTTTTCTAAAAGAATTTTTATTTTTTCTTCCTTGTTTTCAATCACTGACTCAATTTTTACTTTGAATTGAATTGTTTTTCCTGCGAGCTCGTTGTTGAAATCCACTCTGACTCTTCCCCCTGAAACTGACTGGATTCTTCCAATTGAGTCGTTTACGTTTACAGGCATTCCTTTAACGGGGTTGAGGCTTCTTTTTTTGAATTCATTTAATGGAACTAATCTGATTAATTCTGGTTTTCTTTGCCCGAAAGCTTTTTCCGGAATCAATTCAACTTCTTTTTCTTCTCCTTTATTCATTGAAAAAAGCGCTTCATCCAGCCCCTTGATTATGTCTCCGTGTCCGACTATTACTGGAATTGCTTTATAGATTCCTTTTTCGATAAAGATTCCTGCTTTTTTTGCTTCTTCTGCTGAAGTAGTGTCAAAAATTTTTCCTGAAATCTTTTCTTTTCCGTGAAAAGAAATAGTTATCAATGCTCCTTTTTCTATGCAAATCACCCAAAAAAATCATTATTAAAAAAAACCATTATTGAAATCATTATTAAAATGTTTTATTATTTGTCTTTAATATTCTTTAATATTAATTTATGTAAAAGAAATTTAAAGGCAAGGGATTAAATGATTAAAGTCAATACAGCTCAGGCATTCAGCATCTTTATTGCTGTTTTAATGATTGGAAGCGTAATAGGCTACAGCTTTCTTTTGGGGGGCTCTGCAGATGACGGGCTTCCTTCAGGAGAGAAGCCATTGGATTTGACTCAAGAGCAGCTGAATGTGGCTCAGCCCAGGCTTTTTGTTGCAGAAAATGTTTCTGCTAGAGTGGCAGAAATTTTTCCTTCAATTGTGTTCACAGCTAATTCAAGTGAAAAAGATTCAGGGAAAATTAATTCAAGGCTTTTAACTCTGCCTGGAGTGCTTCAGGCGCAGGGACAGATTGCTCCAAGCACTGATCAGGAAATAACTGCCGGCCAGACTTTTGTTGGAAATGCTTCATTCAGTGAAAGCACTTCAAGGGAAAAAATTCTTGAAAGCATTAAAGGAATTGAATTCTTTTCAGGAGTGGAAGTCTTCTCTCAGGCTTTAATTGAAGTTCAGAAAAAAGTTACTTTCGCTTCAATAGACGATGCGAACACATTCAAGGAATATGAATTCACTGAAAACTTTGTTCCAGGACTGATAAGCATTTCAACTGAAAAGAACGACAGCATCGGAGTATTAATTCAGGGAGTTTTCCAGGAATCCGTTCTTTCACAGGCCATGGTTTTTGAAGCCCAGAATTTCACGAGAACTCCTGTTTTTTTCTCTGCTAAAAAAGAATTTAAAATAAAGGAATTAACTAATGAAGTTCCGGTAAGCGGAATTACAAGCAATTTTCTTTTGAATGCAAGCGCCTTGAACAATGAATTTAAATTAATTGAAAATGTATTGGATGCAAATTTTTCAATGCCTCCATTTCAGAGAGTATTGAATGGAACAATTGACGGAAACAAATTGAATGACAAAACACTTGAATTAACTGAAACAATTGAAGCCATTCCAGGCATTGAGTCAGCTTCCTTTACCCCTGATTTGTTCAGCCTGAATTTCACAATTGCATTCCATGAAGAAATTTCTTTCAGCGAGCTGAAAAAAGAATTAGACAATTTGCTGAAGAACTCTTATAGCTTAAAGGAAGAAGATTACAGAATTTATTCTTCAATGAATTTCTTTCAAGGAGAAATTAAATTAAAAGACAAATCAAAAAGCATTGAAAAAGAGGTTAACGCTGCCGCTGAAAAGCTCCAGTTAAGCCTTGACCCAGTAAAGCAGAAGGGATTCATTGAACTTGAAAGCCTGCTGCTTGAAGACAGCAATAAAACTTTTGAGCTTGAATCAAAAAGAATTGAATCTTACTTCAATTCAGGGCACAAAGAAAATGACTCAGTTGAAGGAACTTTATCGGTGCAGGCACTGCTTGAAAAAGTGCAGTTAATTGTTTTCATTGAAGAATGAAATTAAAATAAAATTATTTCTTTAAATTTGATATTGCTTCAGCAATGTCTCCTTTTGTTTTCCTTAATTCGTTTCTGGCTTCTTCTTCTGAAACATTTGCAGAAGATGAAACCATTTCAATGTCTTCTTCAGGGATTTCTAATTCCTTTGACTCTTCTCTTGGAGTTCCGACAATTGTGTATGTTTTTTTTCCCTGCACTTCCATTACTGTTACTTCAGCGTCTTCGAATACAAGTTTTTTGTTTTCTAATTCAAAAATTACTTTCCTTACATTTAATTCCTCTGTTTTCATTCCAAACTGCTTCATCATTCTCTGAAGATTTTTTGGATCTAAAGAAGGCATTCCTGGAATCATTTAATCACTCCTTTTCTTTCTTATTTTGTATTTCCATCCTGACTGCTTTGAATGCTTTTCTTTCACTTTTTTTCCGGTTGATTTTTCTTTTTTCTTTTTATTAATCATGTATATTACTACTGCCACTACTGCGATTATTACTATAATCAGCAGTACTGCCAAGCCTGTTATTATCAGGAAAGCGAAATCATTTGAGAATGCATTTAATGAAAGCAATGGAGCCGGTGCCTGAACAGCAGCTTGAACTGTTTCTTTTGCTTCTTCTTTGGCTTCTTCTTTAACTTCAGCTTTAAATGGAAGAATATCAGTGCTGTTTTCGTTTACTGAAATTAATTTTGCAAGGAAATTATTGTTTTGCTTTGCAATCAAAGTGTAATTTCCTACAGGGATTTCAAAAGAGCATATTCCCAAAGGATTTGTGGTGCAGTTGGCGTCAGCTGAACAGTTGGCAGTAATTCTGGAGTACTCTGTTTCCTTGAAGGCTTTCTGGCATGCTTCTTCTCCTGCATTGAAGAATAAAAGCTGAGTGTTCTCTAAATAAGTTCCGTTGTTGTCTGTGTTTAAACTAATTCTTCTTTCATCGATTAAGAGATTGCAGTTATTGTCTTTTTCGTCAATTAATTCCGCTGCCCCTGGATTGATTTCTTTGTCATTGTCATTGCAGTCCAGCTGGCATAAAGAGAAATTGTCTTCATCTTTGTCAAAGCCTTCATCAATTTTTCCGTCGCAGTTGTTGTCAGCAAAATCGCATATTTCTACTGCCATTGGATTGATTGAGGCATTTGAGTCATCGCAGTCTGCTTTAATTGCTCCTGGAAGCAGGTAAAAAGAATCTTCGTCTTCATCCGGTGCTCTCTCGCATCCGAATTCAAGCATTTCCCATGCTTCGCTTAAAGCCTTTAAGCCGATAAAGTTTTCTCCAATTTCTTTGTTTAAAGCATTTTTTGGCTTTGCATCAAGTTCAAGCTGAGCTGAATTAACTGCTGTCTGAAGAACTGAGTAAGCTGTTGAAGCAAAGTTTTCTTTTTTCTCTGAATCATTTATTTGGCATGAAGCCCTTAAAAACATTGAACCCATTAATGCTTCTGCAAATGGCTCTCTTTCAGATGAAACGGCTTTTGAGGGATACCTTATTTCATAGGCTGGCTCTTTTTTCTGGCCTCCTGAAAAGTTTGAAGTTCTTTCCACTTGCTCCATCCAGTCAAGTGATTCCTGGAAAGCTGTTTTGCTTGAATAAATGTCTCTGTCAATTTCCTGCATTAAGTAAAGAATTAAGGCGGTGTCGTAAGTGAATTCTTTGTCGTTTAAAGTAATTACATTGTCTGCGTATTTCTTGAATTTTTCTGCTTCAACTGGATAGCACCAGATGTCGAGATTTGCGCTGCTGGTGTCAAATCGAGTGTAGTTTCCGAAATAGCCGTCGCATTCATCCAATGCAAGAATTCCGTCTAAAATGTAGTTGGCTGCTTTGCTGTATTTTGATTCATTTGTTTCTTCAAACATTTTTTTGAACAAGATTCCTGCTTCAAGCACTTCGCTTTTATCTGCCTTGTTTCCCCTGATGAATCCTGCTGTACTGCAGTTGGCTGAATCCTCTAAATTATTTACTTTGAATTCGCCTGCCATGAATCCTGTTGGAATTTCTCCTCCGCCGGATTCAGTTAATTTGCTTTGCTCTATTCCAAAACCTTCATTTGAAGGAGTTACAACAAATTCAACAAGGTTTCGTGCAGAGTTTTTTGCTGCACTTAATTTGCTTGAAGCACTGCCTGCTCCTTTAATTTTTGAAGCAATAAGCATTGCACTTGAAGCAGAGCTTGTTGCTCCGAGAAATGTTTCATTTTCATTGTTTCCTGAACCGAAAGAAAAAAACCATTCATTCAATGGAACTGCTGCATCCATGCACTGGGCTCCTGCTCCGCTTATTCCCTGCACTTCGCTTCTCACAATTGAATTCTGGTTGTCGGGAGACTTTTCTCCGTTTTTTATTCCCCATGAAGTTTCTGATGGAACCCACTGCCATTTAAGGAGCTCATTTGAAACAGTGTCAATTCTTGAATTGATGTCGTCTGAAAGGATTCCAGTGCTTTGAATTCCCTGCGCTCCCCTGATGAACTGCCCTAATTCCTCTGTTCTGATTAAATCAATTCCTTTTGCTCCGAACTGGTGCTTAGGGGAATTTAGTTCCGCACTCCATCCATTGCTTGAAGTCACTGACACTTCATAGCCTTTTTCCACTACTTCTTTAATTGAATCCTTTAATCCTTCAGGAGCAGAAAAAGAGCTTGCAGCAAAAACAGAATAAGAAAGCATTAAAACAAAAGATAGAATTAAGGCAAATAAAAAAATTAAATTCTTCTTCATTCAAACCAGCTGAAGCAATATATTAAAGAATTACTTTTAAAGCTATCCAAAGAGATTAAAAAAATTAGATTAAGTTTATTAACACTTTAATTACTTAGTTTATTATGTCCAGAGAAATTATTTCATCCTTTGATTCTTTTGTTAAAAAGTTTCCTGAATTGAAGAAGCTTGAAAAAAACACTGAGAGAGTTGAGGGACTGAAAAAGTATTTTAAGAAAGGCGGAGTAATCAGCGCTGTTTCCGTGGAAGGAAAATGGCCTAAGCTTCTTTACCCGAATCATTTTAAGGTGAGCCAGGAAATTAAGGCAATTGAAAGAAAGCTCAGCCTGCTTGACAAGAAGAAAAAATCATGGGACAAGCGATTCGATGACGCGAAAACCTATAATTCAAGGAACAGAGTAAAAAAGTTTTTTGATCCTCTTTACTGGAGGCATTTAAAGAAAAGCATTATAGACGGGGACTACAGAAAGGATGTTAAGTCAGTTAAGATGCCAGTGAACATGGTTTCAGAGCCTAAGTACAGGCCGATGATTGAGGCTTTCCTTAATGATTTTGATTACAGGAAGCAGTTGACTGAAACAGTTCTTACTTCAATTGTTTACGAGAAAGACAGAAGAGTGGCTAAGTACGCTGAAGAGTTGAGGAATTTCAGAATGGAAACCTCAAACAAAAATTCAGAGTCAATGCAGAAAAAAATTAATTATTTGGCGGAAGAAATGAAGGTATTGCAGCAGGTCCTTGAATGGGCAAAAGAATAAAATGAATTTATATTTATTGGATTGATTAAAAAGCAAGTAAACTTTTTTTAGGTGATAGCAATGCAGGCAGAGAAAGAAAATATTATTGAAATGATGGATTCTGTTATGAGCGATACTTCAGTGCCAAGAAATATCAGGAAAGCAGTGGAGGAAGCAAAAAAGAAAATTGAAAAAGAGCTGAGCTCTACAAGCATTTCAAGCGCAATGTATTTGCTTGATGACATTTCAAATGACATTAACATGCCTTCGCATACGAGAACGGAAATTTGGGGGATAATCTCTGAACTTGAATCAATAAAAGAAAAAGTTAAGTGAGTGAAAGTGAATGCAAAAAGCTCTCAGATAATAAATTATGTCTCGGAAAAAAATGCAATAATCAACCAGAACGCAGTCCAGCTTCTTTCAGGAGTAGAGAACTTTGAGTCAGTGCTTGACAGAATTCTGGAAACTAATTTTATTGTGGATGAAAAACAGGTTGAAAAGTATTTAGTTGAAGAAACAAAACTAATTAAAAAAGAAAAAAAAGAATTCAACGAAAAAGGAAAAGAATTCAATGCGAAAGCGGAAAACATTGAAGCTGATTTCAGGATTCTGGATGAATTTGATGTAACCGGAAAAAGTTCAAGCGAAGGAAAAGTTGAAAACTTCTTGGAATTTTTCCATGACAAATTCAATTTTTTGAAAACATCTTTCGATAATAGAAGCGGCTTTAACCCAAAGCCATTGAAGAGGCTTAATGCATTCCAGAAAGGAGATGAACTTGATTTTATTGGAATGGTTTTTGAGAAAAGGAAAACAAAAAACGGGCATTTAACTTTCAAGATAGAGGATTTGGAAGGAGAGGTTACAGTTCTGGTATTAAAAGATGATGAAAAGCTGTTAATCGAAGCTCAAAGAATTTTATTGGATGACGTTATTGGATTCAAAGGAGTCAAAGGAAACAATGATTTCATTATTTTAAAGGAATTCATGTTCCCTGATTTTCCTTTAAGGCAGCAGAAAAAAGGAAAAAGAGAATTAAATTTATGCATTACTTCAGACATCCATATTGGATCAAAGCTGTTTTTGCAGAAACAATTTGAAAGATTCATTGAATGGATTAATGGAAGAATCGGAGACGAAAAAGAAATTGAAAAAGTCGGAAAAATAAAGTACTTGATTATTGCAGGAGACTTAGTTGATGGCATTGGGGTGTATCCTGAGCAGATAAATGAGTTAAGCGTTGCAGACATCAACGAACAGTACAATATTTTCATTGAATACATTAAGCAGATTCCAAAGCACATAGAAATATTCATTGCTCCAGGCAATCACGATGCAGTCAGAAGAGCTGACCCTCAGCCTGCGCTTCCAAGAGAGTTCCTGAAAGAGCTTTATGATATGCCGAACGTGCACATGATTGGCTCTCCTTCAATGATTGAAATAGAAGAACTGAAAGTATTTGTTTATCATGGATGCTCACTGCATGACTTGTATTCAAGTTTAACTGGACTGGATTCAAAGAAGCCGGAAAAAGCAATAATTGAAGCTTTGAAGAGGAGAAGCGTTGGATTCACTTTCGGGTTAAGGCAGCCCTATGTTCCAGAAAAAAAAGATTTCAATGTATTAAGAGAAATTCCTGATATTTACATTGGAGGGGACATGCACCACAACGGCTACGGAACTTACAGGGGATGCTTGATAGTGAACAACGGAACATGGCAAGATCAGACAGAGTTCCAGACAAAAATGGGGCATGTAGCTACTCCAGGAATTGTTCCAGTAATTGAATTGAATTCAATGAAAATAATTGAAAACTATTTCTATAAAAAAGAAGACTAAACAGCACAGCTTGCAAAAAAAAATCAGCTTACCATGAAGCTCATAATGAATAGAAGCGAAAAGCTAATTGCTTTTCCATTGCTTTCAATGAAAGTTTCTTTGCCCAGAAAAGTTAAAGCTGAGCCAAGAGCAAAGTATTCAATGGGAAAAACCGTTGTCCAAAGCTTTAATCCAAGCAGATTCATTACAGCAGGAACAGAGTAAAACATTGCAATGAAGAAAATGAATCCAAGAAGAGAAGGCTTTTTCTGCTCCCATGCATGCCTGTAGAGCAGAATTAAAGGAAAAAGCCATAATAGGTTGCTTAAAATCAGTGCTGCAAAATAGCTTAAATTAAATGAAAGCAAATTGAGAACCAAATCGAAAATGAAGCGCTCCATAAAAGAAATGCTCATCTTTTATTCTAAAACTTTTTTACCCCCTTAGGGGGAAACAATTATATATATTGAATTCTTAATTATTTCATGAAACCTGAACTGCTTGAAAGAATCGGGCTTACAAAAGGGGAGTCAAAAGTTTATCTTTCCCTGCTTTCGCTTGGAGAAGGAACTTCCGGAGAGGCAGCAAAAAAAGCCGGAGTATCTTCTTCCAAGATTTATGAGATTTTAAGCAAGCTTGTTTCAAAAGGGCTGGCAGGCCGCTATGAGAAAGGCGGAAAAAAATACTTTTCTGCTTCAGATCCTCAAAGGCTTGAAGAATACTTAATGAAGGAAGAAAAAGCTTTGAATGAAAAAAAAGAACTCTTGAAGGAGCTGCTGCCCGGATTTGAAAAAATGAAGAAAGAGAAAGAACCTGAAACAAGTGCAGGCATTTTTGAAGGCATTAAAGGGTTTCAGGCAGTGAGGGAAAGAACCCTTGAATATTTAAAGAAAGGCGAAACATTAAGGGTTTTTGGAGTATCGGAGAAAGCAGCAAAAGAGCTTTATCCCTATCTTAAAAATTATCATAAAAGAAGAGCAAAGCGAGGAATTAAATTCAATGTTTTTTTGAATTATAAAGCGTCAGATAAATACCTTGCTGACTGGAACAAGAAAAAAACTTTGTCAAAAGCGAAAAGGCTGCCATTCTACGTTGAGTCGCCTTCATGGTTCCAGGTTTACAGTGACCGATTGGATATAGGGGATTTGTCAGAGAAAATGGTTGTAATTTCAATTAAAAACAGGGAAATAGCGAATTCTTTCAGCAGCTTCTTTGACAATTTATGGAAAAACACGAAATGAATTCAGGGGAATTTTCCTTGAATTAGCTTTTTAATTTCTTTTGAACTTTTTTATTTTATCTTTCAGCGGTTTTAACGCGGTGCATGTAATGGAATTGAATATTGTCAGCGATAGCGGTACAAAGAAATACTATGAATCGGTTTCTAAGAGAGTTGAAGAGCAATTCAATTTAGCTTTAAAGGCTAAGGCAAAACAAGTTGACACTTCAAACATTGTTGAATGCGTTCCAGTGACTGACTTGGCTGACAGAGCTGAAAAGCTTGTCGGACCAAAAGGAATTGCTTTAAGGTACAGGGAAGTTTTAAAGGAAAATAACGGAAACAGAATGCAGGCATTGTTCCAGATTTTCAGGGAAATAATTGAACAAAAATGGTTTGCAATTCCTGATGACCAGAAAAGAGTTGAACAGGCAATCAAAACGGCTCTTGTTTTAGTGACTGAAGGAGTGGTTGTTTCCCCGCTTGACGGATTGCCTGAAGTAAGGATTTCAAAAAATTTTGATAACTCAAAGTACATTGATGTTTTTTTTGCGGGGCCGATTAGAGCAGCTGGAGGAAGCGCGACAGTCATTCCATTAATTTTAGGAGATTACGCAAGAAAGCTTCTTGCATTAGACAGATATAAGCCGACAGAAGAAGAAGTGGAAAGATACGTGGAAGAAATTGACTTGTACCAAAAAGAAATTCTTTCAAGGCAGTACAAGATTCCGCAGGAAGAAATAAGGACAATTATCAGGAACTGCCCTGTCTGCATTAATGGAATTCCGTCAGAGGAAAGAGAAGTTTCAGTTAACAGAGACCTTCCAAGAATGCCTTCAAACAGAGTAAGAAACGGAGTTGCTCTTGTGGTAAGCGAGGGAATTGCTTTGAAGGCAATGAAAATTCTTTCATGGGCAAGAGAATTAAACCTTGACTGGGAATGGCTTGAAAGCTTCAAGAAAGTGGAGAAAGGAGAAAAAATAACTGAGTTAAAGGCAATCAAAAGCTACTTGGATGGAATGGCTGTTGGAAGGCCGCTGCTTGCCTATCCAAGCAAGTTCGGTGGCTTTAGGTTAAGGTATGGAAGAGGAAGAAACACTGCTGCAATGGGCAAGGCAATTAACCCTGCTTTAATGATTTTATTGGATGAATTCATTGCAGTCGGAACACACATAAGAATTGAAAGGCCCGGCAAAGCAGCGCAATTGTTTCCATGCGATTCAATTGACGGCCCGACAGTGCTGCTGAAAAACGGAACTGTAATGAAAGTGGATTCAATTGAGGAAGCAGAAAAAATTAAAACCCAGCTGGAAAAAATTCTTTTTTTAGGAGACATTTTAATTACAGTGGGAGATTTCAGGAAAACAGCTCATCCTCTTGCGCCAAGCCCTTACGTGGAGGAATGGTGGCAGCTTGAATTAGAGAAAGCATTGAAAGAAAAAAACAAAAAAATCGAAACAGGAAAAGAAATTTCTTTCAATGAAGCTGTAAAGCTTTCAAAAGAATTAGGAATTCCTTTGCATCCAAAATTCATTTACTATTACACTGCTTTGAAAAAAGAAGGACTGGAATTACTGGTTAAGGAATTCAAGGAAATGCAGTTCAGTGAAGAAAAATATTTTTTAAATAAAAAAGATGAAACAAAAAAATTACTGGAAAAAATTGGAGTGCCTCATTCAATTGAAGAAAATAAAATTGTTTTTGAAAAAGAAATTGGAGAAGCCTTAAGGCTTACTTTTGGAGCAGAAAAAGATAATGCACTGCTTCTGGTTTCAGAAAATATTCTGGAAAGCTTGAGCAATATAAGCGGAGTGAAAATAAAGAATAAAGCCGGAACATTTATTGGAGCCAGAATGGGGAGGCCTGAACAGGCAAAGCCGAGAGAAATGAAAGGCAATCCCCATGTATTGTTTCCGATTGGTTTAGCCGGCGGAGCTACAAGAAGCATTAACAAAGCAATAGAGAAAGTTGACTACAAAACATTAAAGCACGGAGTAATCGAAGTTGAAGTTAATTTAGATAAAAAAAAAATTTCAGGGCACGTGCCAATGGAGCACTTCAAGAAAAAAATTAATTTAAGAGAATTATTGGAAAAAGCTTCAGAAAACCTGAATGAAAGGCCTCCAAATTTAATTAAGGGAGTCAAAGGATTATTTAATGACTTAAAGGAACCTGAAGCTTTAGAGAAAGGGATTCTGAGAGCAAAGCACGGAGTGCATGTATTCAGGGACGGGACAAGCAGGTTCGAATTATTGAATGCACCTTTAACTCATTTCACTGCAAAAGAATTAAATTTAAGCATTAAAAAAGTTAAGGAGCTTGGATACGAAAAAGATGTTAACGGAAAAGAAATTGAAAGCGAGGAGCAGATAATTGAATTGTTTCCCCAGGACATCGTGATTAATGAAACTGGAGGAGAATGGCTGGTTCAGGTAAGCAAATTCATTGATGACTTGCTGGAAAAATTCTATAAAACTGAACCATATTATAAAGCAGAAAAAAAAGAAGACTTGATTGGAGAGCTTGTCATTGGCTTGGCTCCCCACACTTCAGCAGGAATTGTGGGAAGAGTTTTAGGCTACTCAAAGTCAAGGCTCGGATGGGGGCACCCTTACTTTATCATGACTAAAAGACGAAACTGCGTCCACCCGGAAACAAATATAATAATATATGATGGCGAAAAAAAATTAATTGAGAATACAAAGATAGAAAAATTGATTGAAAAAGCAATTAAAGAAAACCCTGGCTGTTTAACTTCAATAGATGGATTTGGAACTAAATCACTTGAAAATGAAAAAAAACTTTATGCACTCTCCTTAGTCAATGGTAAACTCAAATGGAAAAGAATAACAAAATTTTTTAAGGGAAAAAGCGATAAAGGCTGGCTAAAAATAACAACTGCCACAGGAAGAAAGATTAAGATAACTCCTAATCACAAAATGGCAGTATATGAAAATAATAGATTTACTATAAAAGAAGCAAAAGAACTTAAACTAATGGAAAATTTACCAATTTCTAAAAAACTACATCCTCCAATTATTAATAAAAAAATAAACTTAATAGAAGAAGCAATTAAATTAAATAAAAAAGAAAAAGAAAAGATTACCGTAAGAAATGCAAGAAACTTTTTCAAAAATTTGATAAAAAAAAATGGAAGAAAAAAAGTTTTAGATATTCTGAAGTTCAAGACCGGGAATTTGAGTTATTGGTATGGGAGCATGCCGCTAATTCACTTAGAAAAACTTTTAGATGCAAGGATATTATCAATTGATGAAATTCCTAAAGAAACCAAGGTTGGAATAAAAAGAAGTTTTAAAACACTGCCAATAGAATTAGATTCTATAAAACTTGCAAGGATTTTAGGATATTATGCTGCAGAAGGGCATGGAAGAGAAAAACTGCATTCAAGACATTTATCCTTTCGAATATGCAACAAAGAAATGCAAGTTAATTTAAAGAATTTATTAAATGAAGTTTTTGGCCATGTCTGCATTGAAGAAAAAAAAACCAAGTTAACAGTGGGGTGCAAGCTATTATATTTTATAATGAAAAAAAATTGGGAAACAGGAAAAAATGCGCATGACAAAAGAGTCCCAAAATGGCTGTTTACTGCAAATGAAACAGAAATAATTGAATTCCTTTCGGCTTATTTTGACGGAGACGGATCAATAGTTGGAAAAGTTATAACATTTCATTCGGTTTCAAAAAACCTTCTGGAGGACATAGCTAATTTGCTTTTAAGACTTGAGATATTTTCAAGATATGAAAAAAATAAGGGAAGGCTTCCGGGAAAAAAATTATTGGAAAGATACAAAGAATTGAATAAACCTCCAAAAAAAAGCACAGGCTACAGAGTTAAGCTGGGTTTTAAAGATTCAATAATTTTGGCAAACAAATTAATTTTAGTGCATAAATTAAAAAAAGAAAAATTTGAAAAAATAAAAAACAAAATTAGCAATGCAAGAAAAACTGCTGTTTATAACGCAGTTGAAAATGGAAGCAGTGTGCAAATTTACAAAAGTTTTAATTTAGAAGAAAAAGCTGAATTCATATTAGATAAAATTAAAAAAATAGAAAAATTCAATGACGGAAAACCAAGTTACTGCCTTGATATTGAAGGAAAAAAAATTGAAGACAAAATAGTTTTATGGGGAAACCAGTTATTAATGCCACGATGCGACGGTGACCAGGATTCAATAATGCTGCTGCTCGATCCCTTGCTGAATTTTTCTGAAAAATATTTAAGCGGAAGAATGGGGGGAAGAATGGACACTCCCCTTGTATTCACCACTGCATTGAATCCGACTGAAATCGATGATGAAGTGTATGAAATGGAGACATGCAAAAAATATTCATTGGAGCTGTATGAGAAAAGCCAGGAATTTGCTTCTCCTTACCTTGACTCAATTCCCATAGTGAAAAACAAGCTCGGCAGAAAAGAGCAGTACACTGAAATTAATTTCACTCATTCAACTAAAACATTTGATGAGGGGCCGAAGCAGTCAATGTACACTAAGCTGAAGTCCATGGAAGAAAAAATCAAAAGACAGGCTAATTTACAGGGAAAAATTAAAGCAGTGAAAGCAAAAGATGCTTTAGAGAGAGTTTTGAACAGCCATTTCTTTCCGGACATTATTGGAAACGCCAGGGCTTTTTCAAGGCAGAAATTCAGGTGCACTAAATGCAATGCAAAGTACAGAAGAATTCCTTTAAGAGGATACTGCATTAAATGCAAAAACGGAGACCTAATTTTAACTATTGCGCAGGGCTCTGTAAGAAAGTATTTGGGGATAGCGAAGCAGATAATTAACGAGCACGGATTGTCAAATTATTTAAAGCAGAGAATTGAGTTAAGCGAAAAAGAAATTGACTCCATCTTTAAAGACGACAAAGTGAAGCAGCAGAACTTATTCGAATTTGTTTAATTTTCTTGAATTATTTTAAAACAAAGAAAAAAACAATTAAAAGCAAAACTAAGAAAACAATTAAAGCATAAATAATAAGCCTTCTCTGATTGCGCTCCATTTCCTGAACTTTCTTTGGATGAATCATTGAAGCCTTTCCTGCAACCTCTGAAGCATATCCTGCCCACGCTGAAGGGCTCTTCAATTCTGAAAAGGTTTCTTTTGCCGCTTCCTTCCAGCTTCTCTGCTTTTCAGAAATAACTTCGGGATTCAAAATTTCTCCGGAAACTGCATCAGCCTTGAATTCATAATCCACTTCCTCTACTCTGTATTTAGCAAAGAATTCTGGAACAAGAACTTCCTCTAAAGCTGAAATCACCACATTTTCTTTTGGAAGAGAAAATTTTGAGGCAATCCTTAAAGGAGCTATTTCCCTTACCTCTTTTTCTGAAACCTTGGAAGAAATTATCTCGAAAGGAATATCCAAATCAAATTCTTTTTTTGACTGCGTTCCAGCAAAAATTTCAGCAATTTTTTCAGTTAATTTTCCTGTATTTGAATTAATGCAGGCTGCTCCGGATTCATGGCCTGAAATTACTTTCTTTTTCAATGCCTCTGAATCTTTTTCAAAATAAATATCGTAGTTAAAGAAATAGTGGGGAGTGAAAATTATTTTCGTCGAAACATGCTGAAAGTCAGTCCAGTAATGGTCTGCCAAAAAAGATTCAATTGAACTATGAACTTTATCTAAAGGTAAAGAAATGGAGAAAAAAGGCTTGTTTAAAAGCATTTATTTCCCTTTAATTTCTTTTTTTAATGATTTTAACTTTTGAGGGAGTTACAAGCACTCTGTCGCTTGAAATTCTTGCAATGTCTCCGTCAATGTCGCTTACTTCTTCCTTGATTTTTCCAATCAATTCCCTTAATTTAACTGCATTTCTCTTGCTTAAATCAGCAATATTAAGCAGAATAATGTTTCCCTGCCTTGCTTCAGCCATTACAGTTGCAACATCTGCTTCAGATAAAAGAGAAACAGGCTTAACGTAAGCATCAGCTTCCTCATACATTGTTTCTTCTTCAACATCCAAGTTGTTTAAAAAATCCTCTATATCAATTTCGCTTTCTTTCTTGCTGGCAAAAACATTCTTTAAGAATCCCAAAAAATCACCCCTATAACAGTAAATATGCCTACAAACTTTATTTTAATTATATTGTTTCCATGATTTCAAGCTATTTAAATCAGTTTTTTTCAAATGAAGACTCAATTAATTCCTTGTCAATTGAATTCTTGCTTATTTCATTAACTGAATCCCTGAAGCTGGAGTTAATTAAATAAACTCCTAACTGGTTTCCCCAAATAACGTTTTTTTCAAGCAAAACGTTTTCTGAATTCTTTCCGGCTACACCAAACTTGCTGTTCACAATAGTGTTCTCTGAAAGCTTTGCGTTATTGAATCCATTGAAAAAGACTGGAGCTGAAATGTGCTCAAAATAATTATTCCTTAACTCTAACTGCTCTGAAGCACTGCCATTAAAGTAAAGGACTCCTGTTTTGTCTTCTTTCACTCCGCTTACATTGTTTTTGCAGAAAACCGACTGCCCTAAAGACTCTGACTGAACCAATAAAACATTTGATTTTTCCTTTATGAAGTCGTTCTGGCACACTTCAAAAAAATTGTCTTTTGCTTTTCCTTCCCCCAAAAAAATGATGGAATTCTCTTTGTTTTCCCTGAAATAATTATTTTCAATAAAAACAATGCTTGCACCCGTAACTTTAATTGCGGTTCCGTTGTTAATGAATGAATTTCTTCTTGCCTTGAGGTTCCTGGAATCATTTGCAAGCAAAGCAATTTCGTTTCCCTCAAACTCGTTGTCTTCCACAAAGGCATAAGAGCTTGACTCTAATTCAAGCGCAGGCTTTCCCTTGCTGTTAATGAACCTGTTTTTGGTTATTCTTGGATTGATTCCATGAAAGGAAATCACTTTAGAGTTAATGAAAATATTGTTCGTTAAATAAACATTCTTGCATCCAATTATTACTTCCGCATCCTCAAAAATTTTGTCTCTGATGGTTAAATTGTCAGTGCAGTAAAACTTTTTAGACTTTACTTTATCTTTGTTTAATTCATCTGTGTCATTGCCTGAAGAAGAAAGCCTTCCAATATCTCCTGCTTTTTCATACCGCACTGAATCAGCTTCATTTAACTGCTTTTCAAGCAATGCATTAATTTCATCTGAAACTGAAAGAACTCTTTCATCTGCAATCAATTCCGGCTCTGATTCTGTTGCTTCTTGTTCAGCAATCTCTTCAGGAACAGCTTCTTCAGGAAGAGCCGCTTCATCTCCTGTTTCAGTTATTTCAGGAACAATTATTTCAGGCAAAGATTCCTGCACTGAAGGCTCTTCACCTGGAGCTTCCCCTAAAATGGAGTCAATGAATTCGTCTTCCGAAATTTCTTCTTTCACTGTTTCTTTTCTTAAATCAGTGTAATCAATTTGAGGCTCAATTAACTCTTTTTCTTTTCCGTAAATTTTTTCAAAGTCCTGCGTTACGCAGCCTGAAAGAATTACTGAAATTAAAATAAAAAAAAACAGGAATCTCATAGCAATCAATTAATTAAAAAGATTTTTATTGTGATGCCACTGGCTCTTCGTAGGGCTCCAATCTAATCGGATTGTCTCCGAAGTATTTCACGAATTTCTTGGTTGTCCTCAGAATAAATGTCCTTTCATTTTTTTCCCTTGAAATGAATCCCATTTCCTCTAAAACCTTTATGTCGTCATAGGCTTTATTTGACCTGTACTTTATTACAGTTGCCTGCTTTATTGGCTGCTTGTAGGCAATCAATGCAAGGGTCCTCAAATAAGACTGGCTTAAATTGCTTGAAGCAGCAAAATTTTTCACTTTAGAGTAATAAGAGTCCTTCACTCTCATCTGAAACCCGCCTGCAGACTCAATTATTTCAAGAGAAGAATCCCTTTCAGAATACTCTTTCATGAGCTCGTTCAAAGCATCTCTTAACTCCAAGACTCCTCCAGCCAATGAAACCAGTTCATTAAAGCTTATTGCCTGAGGAGACATGAACAAAGCTGCCTCAATAACTTTTTTTGCTTCAGCCATTGAAAAAAATTAGTGAAACATTAAATAAAAACCTTTCTCATTTCCTGTAACCTGAAATGAAGAAAAAAGAAGTCCTGTTCTTCATCCATTTAAGCTGATTTTTCAATAAATTTAATCTGGAAAAATTTCCATTAAAATTAGGAGCAATTCCGATTGGCTTAATTTCATTCAATTCAAACCAATGCATTACCTGCTCCAATGAATTGTATCTTTCATTCGGGTGAGCAAACTTATCAGCCAAATAAATTTTGCTTTCCTCTGAAGGATTCCTTAAATTCCTGTAAAAAAATTTCCTTGAAAGAGAAATTCTTTCATCTATATTTGAAGACAATGATCCTATGAAAGCTTTTTTTGCCCTGTGGAAAAGCCTTCCATAAGAACTGTACAAGCCGAGAGTAATTCTTCCCCCTTTTTTTGTGTGCTTTACAAGGTTCTGAAACCCTTTGAATGGATCGGATGTATGGTGAAGCACTCCAATGCAGAAAACAAAATCGAATTCCTTATTTAAATTCAGTTCAAGCAAGTTCTCTTTCCTGAATTCAATGTTCCTTAAATTGTTTTTCAATGCAAGAAGCTTAGCTCTCTTCAAAGAATTTTCAGTTAAATCAAAAGCTGTAACGCTTTTAACTGAAGCAGCAAGCGAGCACGCAATCTCTCCTGTGCCGCAGCCGGCATCAAGAACCTCAGCTTCCCTTGGAAGCTGCCTTGCCTTCAATCCAAGAGATTTAGTGATTTTATCTGCATGTGTTTCCAAATTAATTTTTTCCCTGAAGAAGCCGGTGCTCGGATAAGGATACCTTTCATACATTGAAATAACTTGCTCAGTAACTTTATCCATGTAAAAAAAAAGAGAAAAAAAGAATAAAAAATGAAGTTAAAGAAATTAAAAT
>DATDZZ010000020.1:0-15479 GCA_035288565.1 archaeon | reverse complement strand
ATTCACGCTTGCTGATTTTAGGAAAAAATTCAATTCAGAAAACTTTCTTTTCTTTAAATTCGAGGAAAGAAATCAAATGAAGGGATTCTTTGAATTGGAGCTAATCAATTCTTTCACTGCCAGAATTAATTCAATCATTGTTTTGCCTGAATTCAGGGGAAAAGGAATCGGAACAAAATTAACTGAAAAAATAATTGAACTTGCAGGGGAAAAAGAAGTGAATGAACTAATTTTGGCTGTTGACAAAAAAAATGAAGTAGCTAAAACTCTTTACGAAAAATTTGATTTCATTGAATCAGGAACAGAAAAAGTTGCCGGAATTGAGGCCTACAGAATGATTCTTGTTCTTAAAACAGAATCAATGATTCAGTAATTTTTTGCAAAAAATGTTTTCCTGAACGCTTCGTTTCCGCACAAAACGCATTTCGTTTTCTTTTCTTCCTGATTGAAGGGAATTACTCTGCTTGTGGCTGCAGTTTTTTCCTTGAATTTTGCTTCGCATTCAGGTTCTTCGCAGAAAGAAATTAAAACCATTTTTCCTTCCTCTATTCCCTTAATCAATTCTTTTTCATTTTTCGCTTCAAAAGTGTTTTCATTCAAAAACTTTTTCGCTTTATTGAACATTGAGTGATGGATTTCACCCAGTAATTTAATTAATTCTGATTCAATTTTTTCCATGCCAACAAATTTCTTTTCCCCTGAATCTCTTCTCACCAGCACTGCCTGGTTTTTTTCAATATCCTTCGGCCCCAATTCAAGCCTTACCGGAATTCCCTTTAATTCCCATTCACTGAACTTAAATCCCGGAGAATAATTTTCTCTTTCATCCAATATTGGATTAAAGTTTTCAAGCTTTTTCTTTAATTTCTTTATTTCATTTAAAACTTCTTTTTCTTTTCCTTTAATTAAAATCGGAATCATTACAAGCTTGTTGAATGCAATTCTTGGAGGAACAATTAATCCTTTATTGTCTCCGTGAACCATTACAATTGCCCCGATTAATCTTGTTGAAATTCCCCAAGAAGTGAGCCATGCATAATTCTCTTTTTCATCTTCTCCAGTAAACTTTACATTAAATGCTTTCGAGAAACCCTGGCCTAAGTTGTGGGAGGTTCCCATCTGCAGGGCCTTTCCGTCAGGCATTAATGCTTCCAATGAAGTTGTGTAAAGGGCTCCAGCAAATTTTTCGGCTTCAGTTTTATATCCAGTGTAAACAGGAATTGCAAGCTCTTCTTCCATTAATTTTTTGTATTCATCTAAAAACAATAAAACTTCTTTATCTGCT
Organism: archaeon; assembly: GCA_035288565.1. GTDB lineage: Archaea > Iainarchaeota > Iainarchaeia > Iainarchaeales > DATDZZ01 > DATDZZ01. Next base: position 14,194 of record DATDZZ010000020.1, on the reverse strand, counting down.
TCTTTTTTTGAAGCGTAAACGCAGTGGCCTTCCTGCCATAAAAACTCTCTGGAGCGCAAAAACATTTTAGTCTGCTTTACTTCCCATCTCAATACATTGCACCATTGATTTACTCTCAAAGGAAGATCTCTGTGGCTTCGAACCCATTTGCTGAACGAATCATGAATCATTGTCTCTGAAGTAGGCCTTATCGCGTATCTTTCTTCATCTCCCGGCTTTGATTGAATCCATGCAAGTTCAGGGGCAAAGCCTTTAGCGTGCTCTGCTTCCTTCTTAAAATAGCTTTCAGGAATCAATACAGGAAAGTAAGCATTCCTTACATTCAATTTCTTTATTTGGGCATTAAATTTTTCCTGAATTCCTTCCCATAAGCTGTAGCCGTTAGGCCTTATTATCATAAAACCTTTAATTGGAGCAAAATCAGCTAACTCAGCTTTAAGCACTACCTGTTCATACCATTCAGGCAAGTTTTCTTCCTTTTTAACAGTGACTCCAAGCAAGTTTTTTTCTTCATTATTTTCTTTTTTTGCCATAAAACCAATAAATTAAAAGAATTAAAGGAATTTAAAGGTTCCTAAAAAAAGCATTTTAAATAAATCAATCCTATTACTTTAATGGATTTTGAAAAGCTCGCTGACTATTTCAACAAAATTGAGGGAACTGCTTCAAGGCTTGACATGATTTCAATTGTAAGCGAATTATTTAGTGAAGCTAAAGCAGATGAAATCAAAAACATTATTTATTTATGCCAGTCAGAGCTTGGCCCAAAGTTTAAAGGAATTGATACTGGCTTGGGAGAAAAATTCATTATTGAATCCATAGCAAAGAGCACTGGATTTACTCGAAAAGAAATCGAGGACTTGTATAAAGAAAAAGGCGATTTAGGCTTGGTTGCAGAATTTTTAATGAAAAAGAAAAAGCAGAGCTCTTTGTTTAAGGAAAAGCTTTCAATTCAAAAAGTTTTCAATAACTTTCTTAAAATTGCTTCAATGCAGGGAGCGGGAAGCCAGGAATCAAAAATTAAATTAGTTTCAGAGTTAATTAATTCCTCTAATGCAGTTGAAGCAAAATACATTGTGCGAATTCCTTTAGGAAATCTCAGGCTTGGAACAGGCGATCCGACTTTAATGGATGCATTAGCTGACCTGCTCATTGAAGAAGCAAAGAAAAACAAAAAATTAGTTGAACAGGCAAAAAATGAAATTAAAGCTAAAACAAAAACAGATGAAGAATTTGAAGAAGAGTTATACAAAAAAATTAGATTAAAAGTGAGGGAATTAATTGAAGAAAAATACAACATTCACAGCGATTTAGGTGAAATAGCTGAGTTAATTAAAAAAAACGGATTCAAAGGATTAGATGGAATTAAAATCACTCCGGGAATTCCCATCAGGCCGACTCTTGCTGAAAGGCTTGATTCAGCTGAAGAAATAATTAAAAAGCTCGGCAGGTGCTTAGTGGAAGGAAAATACGATGGATTTCGTTTGCAGGTAAGCAAAGACAAAGACAATATCATTATTTTTTCCCGCCAGTCAGAGAATGTCACTGAAATGTTTCCTGAAATAGTTGAAGCAGTGAAAAAGCAAATTAAAGCAAAGAGTGCTGTAATTGAAGGAGAAGCTCTTGCATTCAATGAAAAAACCAATACCTTTCAGCCTTTTCAGATCACCATTACCAGAAAAAGGAAATACGGAATAAAGAAAGCTTCAGAGGAAATGCCTTTGAGGTTATATGTTTTTGATGTAATGTTCCTGGATGGAAAAAATTTAATGAATGAATCCTTTAAGGAAAGAAGAAAAATTCTTTCAAGCATTTTAAGGAAAGGAGAAACAATTAATTTAACTCAGGCAATTGAAACAGATGACTCAAAAAAATTAAATGAATTTTTTGATAAAGCAATTGAGGAAGGACTGGAAGGAATTATTGCAAAGGATTTGAATGCAAAATATATTGCTGGAGCCAGAAAATTTGCGTGGATTAAATTAAAGAGAAGCTATAAAGGAGAGCTTCAGGATTCAGTTGACTTAGTGATTCTTGGCTACTTTAAGGGAAAAGGCAAAAGAACTCAATTCGGTTTAGGTGTATTGCTTGCAGGAACTTATGACGAAATTTCTGATTCATTTAAAACAGTTGCAAAAGTCGGCACAGGAATGACTGAGCAGAGAATGAAGGATTTAGAGGAAATTTTAAGCAAAATTAAATTAAAGAAAAAATCTCCAAGAGTTGAATCAGAAATTGAGCCGGATGTATGGGTTGAGCCGAAATATGTAATTGAAGTGAGGGCAGATGAAATAACTAAAAGCCCTGTTCATACTACCGGCAAGGAAAATGGAATGGGTTATGCATTGAGGTTCCCTAGATTGATTTCAATGAGGGAAAAAACTCCTGAAGAAGCGACAACTGAATCAGAAATAATTTCAATGTACAAAAAGCAGAAGCAGATTAAATTGGAGTAAATGATTGAAATGTTTGAAGGCGCATTTAAGAACTGGAAATTTGTATTGAAATTCTTATTATTTTCATTTGTTTTTTGGCTGCTTCAGTTTTCGTATCATTATTATTTTGTTTCTGGGGGATTAATTGAACTGTCTTTTATTAGAAGCTTTGCTTTCAGCGGAGCAACATTTATTGGATTGTCTTTGCTTTCAAGCATTTTATTTAAATTCAAGCCGGTTCTTGCAAGGCACTGGGATATTAGAAGAAGCTTGGGAGTAACTGGATTTATTTTCATTATTTTTCATTTTTTTAGCGTTGTGATTCTTGGCTTTAAAGGAGACGCAAGACAGATTTTTTTTTCTTTGAATCCATTCAATAATTTAATACTTTTTGGATTGCTTGCTTTCCTGATTTTTTTAATTGTTTTTCTTTCTTCAAATGACTTTGCAGTCAAAAAGCTTGGCTACAAAAAATGGAAAGCAATTCAAAGGCTTGTTTATTTTGCTTACTGGGCCGCAGTAACCCATTTTGCTTTAATTAATCCTTCAGCTTTAATGAATTTATCAGGGCTATTATTGATTTTAGTCGCTGTCCTGGTTTTGCTTGGAGAGCTTTACTGGTTCCTTAAAACGGCTTCTCAGAAAAATTTCAGGTCAATTGGAACTCTGATTGGAGCAGTAATTATAGCTCTTTACTTGATTTCAATTTATTTCGGCTGGCCTGTTTACTTCCAATAAAAATTTATACTTCTTTAGCCTATTTTTCTCATGCCCCACAGAAAAAGTTCATTAATTGATAACTTGCTTTTCTTAGAAAAGATTTTATTGTTCTTGTTTACATTTTTTCTAGTAATTTACTTAATTATTGTTTTCACTGATTTCAGCGAACAATTCAAAAACTATTTATTTTTTTCAGGAAATTTCGCTGATTATATCGGAATAGTGGTTTTGTTTGCAATAATTTCCTATGTCTTAAGAAAGCTTTTAATATGGCAGTACAGGCTGGAATTCAAGAGGAAATAAAATGAATGTATTCAAAGTGCTGGTTTCAGCCATTGCCGCAATGCTGATCCTTGCCTTAGTTTTTTTTTATTTAATTCCTTTCTTTTTTCCTGTTAAAGACCCGAAGCCAATTCTTGAAGCAGGCTTGGAAAACGCGGAACTGGAGTTAGGAAGCTATAAATGCACAAAAATTGCTTTTCCGGCTGAAAGAAGCTTTATTGGAAGAAATTTTGACACTTCTTTAAGGTCAGTTACCTTTGAATGCAATGACAACTTGATTTGCTGCGGCATTAATGACCCTCAATGCAATAAAATTGCCTGGGATGAAAGAAGAATCCTAATTAATCAGGCAAGGGAAATTGAAACCTGCTTCAGATGCAAAGAAATAGCTGGATTGAAGAGCTGCAGAATTTACATTGGACAGGAGCCAGGGCAATTAACATTTGACTCAATTCCTGAAGCACTTACATTTGACCATTCAAAGCCGGAGCCTTTTAAATTTGAATTAATTTTAGTGAACACAGGAAAACAAGTCATAGTGAATGACATTGACATTAAAGTCAATGTCTATCAGTCAGTTATTGTTGAAAGAGAAGTAAAAAACATTTTAGTTGATTCAAAGGCATTGCAGCCTGAAAAGCCTAAAAATCTTCTTCCAGGAGAACAGACAAAAACCACAATTGAATTAGAAAAAGAAATTTTTTCGAAAAATGGAAATTATGAAATTGAGTTAATTGCTGATGCGCTTGACGGAGGACAGGACATTGAAAAAGTTAAAGTTGTTTCAATAAATGCAGTTAGCGAGAGATGCGAAGCAATTGAAGGCCCTGAAAAATTCGTTGAAAGAAGCAATAAATGCTTTAAATTAAATTACTGCAATGGCTGTTCTTATGCAGTTGAATGCGCTAATTTATGGAAATCAATGAAGCCAAGCGCTGAAATAGAGCTTGGAGACAAGGATTCTGCTCTTGAATCAACTGATTCAGAAAAATGCATTGCTGCTCCTTTTACTGAAACTGCCCTGCCCTTGCCAGAAATTGAAACAGAAATTCAAACACAAGAATGCAGAATAAAAGAAAAAGAAGGAATTTACCAAATTGAATTCCTTGGAGGTTCCTGCCAAATAAGAGTTTTCTGCGAAAATTGCTCAAATGAATCAAGCTGTTTAATGGAAATCAGAAAACAGGGGAAAATCCTTGAGTTAATCCCTCGATTAAGCGAACGAGAAACCTTTTCTACTTCTGAAGTAAATAAAAACACTGCATTGCTTCAAGGACTGGCGGCATCTGCTTGCAGGTCAATTTTGGGTTTTGAATAAACAATTTAGCTCATTAATTTAAACCTTTTTTTTCATGAATTTAATGGATTTAAATGAATTTAACTCAGTTTCTGAAAAAACAAGGCTTAAGTCAAGGCGATTTCGTTAAAGTTGATTCAAGCAAAGGCAAGCTTGAAGGCTTCATTATTCCAAGCACTGACTCAAATATTTTAGCTTTAAAATTAAATTCAGGCTACAATACAGGAATTTTAATAAAAAATATTAAAGCAATTGAGAAGACAGGGGAAAGCAGGGAAGTCTCTAAAGGAAAAAAGCTTTCATTTGAAGCAAAAGAAAACCTTCCAACAGTTTCAATACTAAATGTAGGGGGAACAATTACTTCAAGAATTAACTACAAATACGGGGGAGTAATCACTGACTTCAATACAGAAGATTTGCTGTCAATGTACCCTGAATTAACAAAGCTTGCAAACATTAGAGGAGTAATGGTTTCGCAGATAATGAGCGAAGACATTCTAATGCCTCATTACAAAAAAATGTGCACTGCAATAGAAGAAGAAGTAAAAAAAGGAATTAAAGGAATTATTGTAACTCATGGAACAGACAATTTAGGTGTAACAGCTGCAGCGCTTTCATTTGCTTTGCATGACATTAATGTCCCCGTTCTTTTAGTAGGAAGCCAGAGATCTCCTGACAGAGGAAGCTCGGATGCAGCAATGAACCTGCTTTGCGCCGCGAAATTTATTACTGAAACAGATTTTGTGGGAGTAGCTTCATGCATGCATGCCTCAACTTCAGACGACAACTGCTTAATCATTGAAGGAACAAGAGTAAGAAAAATGCATACATCAAGAAGAGACGCATTCAAGTCAATTAACGACATTCCTGTTGCTTCAGTTGATTACAGGACAGGAAACATCAATTATTTTAAAAAAGATTATTCAAAGAAAAATAATTCAAGAAAGCTTGAAGTGAAAAGCAATTTCGATTTAAAGGTAGGACTGCTTAAAACCCATATTAACATGGTGCCTGAGCAGTTTCTTTTATTCAAAAAATTAAAATACAGGGGATTAGTGATTGAGGGAACAGGGTTAGGGCACATGCCTGCAACAAGCAAGGAAAACGAAAAAAACCTGAAAGCAATTAAAGAATTAATTAAAGCAGGATTAATTGTTGCTTCAACCAGCGCCACTATTTTCGGAAGAGTGCATCCAGATGTTTACGTTAATTTAAGAAAGCTTTCAAATGAAGGAGTTATTTTTGCTGAAGACATGTTTGCGGAAACCGCTCACATAAAGCTTTCATGGCTTCTTGCAAATTATAAAAAAGAAGAAGCTGAAAAGCTTTTCACTCAAAATCTTAGAGGAGAAATTTCTGCTTTCACTAGCATTAAGGCTCCTTTCATTGAGGACTTTAAATGAAGGTACTTGCAATCAACGGCTCTCCAAGAAAAGGAAACACTTTCCTTGCAATTGAAAAAATTCTGGAAGGGGCTGAAAGCATGGGGGCAGAAACAGAGCATTTAATTTTAAAAGAAAAAAACATTAAAGACTGCACTGGATGCGATATCTGCTTTGGAACAGAAAAAGACTGCCATATAAAGGATGACATGGAGCTGGAAATAGTTCCAAAAATGAAGCAGGCTGATTTATGGATTCTTGGCTCTCCAAATTATTTTAACATTGTTTCAGCTCACATGAAGAGATGGATGGATAGAACTGATCCTTACTGCAAGCCCCCGATTTTCAAAGACAAAAAAGTTGTAACTGTTTCAGTCGGCGGATGGAGCGATGACTCTGTAAGCAGGCTTTCAAGAAGCTTTGATGACTTTTTAATCTGCCATGGCATTAAAGCAGTTGAAAAAATTAAAATCAAGGCAGACAAATTCAGGGAAATAAAGGAAATGCCTGAAGTTCTTGAAATGTGCTTTCAAAAAGGAAAAGAAATAAGTAAAATGAAAATAGAAATTGAGAATTAATTATTTCAAAGAATTACTTTAAGGCCCTTTTTCCGATGTCTTTCCTGAAATGCATTTCATCAAAGGCAATTACTGAAACTCCTTCATAGACTTTTTTTATTGCTTCGCTTAAGTTTGCCCCCATTCCTGTAACAGATAAAACTCTTCCGCCGTTAGTTAAATAATTTCCTTCATTGAATAAAGTTCCTGCATGAAAAACAATTACATTCTGAATTTTTTTCGCTTCATTTAATCCTGAAATAATTTTTCCTTTTTCATATTCTTCTGGGTAGCCGCCTGAAGCAAGAACAACACAGCACGCTGAATCATAATACCACTCTGCTTTCACTTTGCTTAAAGTTCCTTCGTTGCATGCAAGCATTAATTCAACTAAATCACTTTTAAGCCTTGGAAGAATAACTTGAGTTTCTGGGTCGCCAAATCTTGCATTGAATTCCAAAACAAAAGGCTTTTTTTCTTTTGAAATCATTAAGCCTGCATAAAGAACTCCTTTGAATGTTCTTCCTTCGCTTGCCATGCCTTGAATCGCTGGAAGCAGAATTGTTTCAGTTATTTCTTTTCTTAACTTTTCATCAATAACCGGGGCAGGAGAGTAAGCGCCCATTCCGCCTGTATTCAATCCTTTATCATTGTCTAAAGCCCTTTTATGGTCCTGGCTTTCAACCATTGGAAGAATGTTTACTCCATCACTTAAAATTATTACTGAAACTTCTTCTCCTTCTAATTTATCTTCAATAATTATTTGATTGCCCGCTTCACCAAATTTTTTGCTTTCCATTATTTCCTGAACTGCATGAAGTGCTTCCTCTTTATTTTTAGGAATTATTACTCCTTTTCCTGCAGCTAAGCCGTCAGCTTTAATTACAAACTGCTTTTTTGTACCTTTAATGAATTCAATCGCTGAATCAGAGTTAGTGAAAACCTTGAAATCAGCTGTAGGAATATTGAATTTTTTCATGAATTCTTTTGCAAAAACTTTTGAACCTTCAATTATTGCTGCATCTTTTTTTGGCCCGAAAGCATTAATTCCATTTCTTTCCAATTCATCAACCAAGCCTTCAACTAAAGGCTGCTCAGGGCCAATTACAACTAAGTCAATGGAATTTTCAATGCAGAATTCAATTAATGCATCCTTGTTTCCTGCGCTTAAAGGAACAATTTCAGCTATTTCAGCTATTCCTGCATTTCCTGGAGCGCAAAAAACTTTTTCAATTAAAGGACTTTGAGCAATCTTCCACACAAGAGTATGCTCTCTGCCTCCTGATCCAATAACTAATACATTCATAAAAACACAAAAGCCTGCTCAACAAATAAAGTCAAAGAAAAAACATATAAAAAGGTTTCCAGAACCAAATTTTCTTTGAATTATGTATTTTAATGCATTTGAAATGCTTTAAAACCTTTATTTTCTCCATATTAATGATGCTTGAATTGGATTACAAAAAGCTTGGATTGATCTGCGGATTAGAATGCCATCAGCAGCTTGACACAGGAAAACTTTTTTCAAGATGCCCTGCTTATTTAAAGGAAGAATCTCCTGAAAAAACTTTTTTAAGAAAAATTAGGCCTGTTCCAAGCGAGCAAGGAGAATATGATGCCGCGGCAATTGACGCTTTCAGAAAAAACTTTACTTTCACCTACAATGCTTTTTCTGATGTTAATTCCTTGATTGAGACAGATGAAGAGCCTCCAAAGCCCGCTGACAAAAAAGCAATGAAAACAATTCTGGAAGTCGCGTTGCTGTGCAATTCAAATGTATTGGATGAATTGTTTGTAATGAGAAAAACAATTATTGACGGATCAAATGTTTCAGGCTTTCAGAGAACAATGCTTGCGGCAATTGGAGGGAAAATAAAAATCTCCAACAAGGAAATAGGTGTGCAGACAATTATTTTAGAAGAAGATTCTGCGAGGCCTGTAGAAAAAAAAGAAAAGGAAATTATTTACAGCATTGACAGGCTTGGCTTTCCTTTAATTGAATTAGCCACTGACCCTGAAATTGAAAGCCCTGAAGAAGCGCTTGAAGCAGCTTTAAAGATTGGAGAAATATTCAGAGTAACAGGAAAAGCTAAAAGAGGCTTAGGAACAATCAGACAGGATGTAAACATTTCAATTAAGGAAGGCGCAAGAGTTGAAGTAAAGGGAGTGCAGAATATTCAGTTAATGGCAGAGTACATTAAAAGAGAAATCCAAAGACAGGTTTCATTAATTGAAATTAAAAAAGAATTAGAGAAAAGGAATGCAAGAAAAGAAGAATTGAAGGGAAAATTTGTTTCATTAACCCAGCTGCTTAACAAAAGCAGCTCTAATTTAATTCAGACTAATTTAAAGAAACAGAATGTAATTTACGGAGTAAAGCTTCCAAAATTCAGAGGATTAATTGGAAAGGAATTGCAGCCAGGGAGAAGGCTTGGAACAGAGTTATCTGATTACGTTAAAAGCAAATCATATTTGAAAGGCATTCTTCACAGCGATGAACTCCCAAATTACGGCTTGACAGGAAAAGAAGTTGAATCAATTAACTCAATAATGAAATTGGAAGCACTGGATGCATTCGTTTTAGTGATTGGACCGGAATTAGAAGTAATTCAGGGATTGGAAGCAGTAATTGAACGTGCAATGAAAGCATTTGAAGGCGTGCCAAAAGAAACCAGAGGAGCATTAGAAGACGGAAACACTGAATATCAAAGGCCTTTAGCTGGAGCAGCAAGAATGTACCCTGAAACAGATTTAAGAACAATTAAAGTAAATGAAAAAGAATTAATTGAATTAAAGAAAAACCTTCCATTAATGGCTGAAGAAAGAAAACAAAAATACTTAAAGGAATTCAAGCTAAGCGAAAAACTGGCAGAAGAAATGAAACTGAATAATTCTGCAAGATTCTTTGAAAGAATGGCTGAAAAAGGATTTGATTCAACTCAAGTTGCAGTAATTTTAACTCAGGATTTAACTGAACTGAAAAGAGAAAATTTGAATACTGATTTATTGAATGAAGAAAAGCTTGAATCATTCTTCAAGGCTTTAAAGGAAAAAAAAATAACCAAGGAAGTAATCAAGGATGTTTTAAGGAAATGGATTGAGTTTCCAGAAAAAGAATTAATTGAAGTAATTGCTTCAATGAATATCGCTAAAGCTGATTCAAATGAAATAAGGAAAGTAATTATTGAAATAATTAAAAGAAATGAATCAATGATTAAAGAGAAAAAAGAAAGGGCTTTAAGCGCTTTAATGGGAGAAGCAATGAAGGAGCTTAAAGGAAAGGCTTCAGGACAGGAAATCTCAAACACTTTAAAAAAAGAATTAATGAAAGCAATTTAATCAACGTGATTTAAATGAAACTAACCAATTACAGCGATGTAAGAAAAGTAATAAAGAAAAGATCACTGCATTCCCATAAAGGAGAAAATGGAACAGTTTTAGTTATTGGAGGATCAGAGCACTATGTTTCCGCTCCCGCTTTAAGTGCATTAGCGGCCTTAAGAACCGGAATAGATTTAATTCAAGTTGCAGGCCCTGAAAAAGCTGCTTACGCAATCAACAGCTTTTCAATTGATTTCATTACAAAAAAAATGAAGGGAACCTTTATGGATGAAAGCCATTCAGAAGAGCTTCTTGCTTTTGCCTCCGACTTTGACTGCGTGTTAATCGGCCCCGGATTAGGGAAAAGAGATTCAACTAAAAAATTCGTAAATAAATTCATTAAAGAAAACAAAATTCCAATAGTGATTGATGCAGACGCAATTCAGCAATTGAATAAAGAAAATATTAAAGGCCTCCTCTGCCCTCATGAAAGAGAATTTGAAATAGTTTTCGGGGAAAAACCGTCGCATGACTTAAATGAAAGAATTCATTTAACTAAAAAATATGCAAAGGAATTCAACTGCACTGTTTTACTGAAAGGCCACTTTGATGTTGTCTCAGATGGAGTTAATGTGAAGGTAAACAAAACAGGAAATCCTGGAATGACTGTCGGAGGCACAGGCGACATTTTAAGCGGAATAGCTTCAGGCTTTGTTGCCCAAAAAAATTCCTTCTTTGATTCAGCTGCTGCTGCAGCCTTTGTAAACGGAAAAATCGGAGACAAGCTTTACAATGAAATGGGCTACGGATTTGTGGCAAGCGACTTCATTCCATTGATTCCAAAAACTATTTACGGAAAAAAATAATTTTTTTAAAGCAAAGCTTAAATACTTCTTCAAAATAATATATATCAAGGATACCTTGAATAACTCATTCGAAAAGAAAAATTTCTTGTTTGTTTCTTTAAGGGCACTGATTCTTGATGCAGCTTGGAGAGTAAAAGAGGAAGGCCATAACGTAAAAATTTACATTGATTCATCTGATGAAAAAGACATCGGCGATGGATTTGTAGAAAAAACCGCTGACTGGGAAAAAGAAATTGAGTGGGCGGATGTAATTGTTTTTGATGACACTTTAGGGCAGGGAACAAAAGCCAAGAAATTAAGAGAGAAAGGAAAGCTTGTTGTAGGAGGAACTCCTTACACTGACAGGCTTGAAGACAACAGAGGCTTCGGGCAAGAAGAATTAAAGAAAGCCGGAATTCCAATCCTTCCTTACAAGGAATTTGTTTCTTTTGAAGACGCAATTAATTACGTTAAAGAAAACCCTGCAAGATATGTAATCAAGCCAAGCGGAGAAGCCGCAAACATAAAAGGATTGCTTTTCATTGGAGAGGAAGAAGACGGAAAAGATGTTTTACAGGTATTAGATGACTATAAAAAGGCTTGGAGCAAAAAAATTCCTTCATTTCAGCTCCAGAAAAGAGTCATTGGAGTGGAAATAGGAGTAGGGGCATTCTTTAATGGAAACGAATTCATTTACCCAATTAATGTTAACTTCGAGCACAAAAAATTGTTTCCAGGAAATCTTGGGCCAAGCACAGGAGAAATGGGCAGTACAATGTATTGGAGCGAGCCAAACAAAATATTTAATTTAACTTTAAAGAAAATGGAGCAAAAATTGGCTGAAGAAAAATATGTTGGATACATTGACATTAACTGCATTGTAAACGGAAACGGAATTTATCCTTTAGAGTTCACTTCAAGGTTCGGCTATCCAACAATAGAAATTCAAAGCGAGGGAATACTGACTCCTTTAGGGGAAATGCTGTTCAAGATGGCTGCGGGAGAAAAATTTAAATTAAAAACAAGAACAGGCTTCCAAATAGGAGTAAGAATTGTTGTTCCTCCTTTTCCATTCCAAGACAAGGAAACATTTGAAGTAAAATCAAAAGATGCAATAATTTACTTTAAGAAAAAAGGCCACTTTGACGGAGTTCATATAGAGGATGTCAAAATTTCCGGAGGAGAATGGGTTGTAACAGGAAAATCCGGAGTAATATTAATTGTATGCGGAATAGGAAGCACAATGAAGCAGGCTCAAGCGCAAGTTTACGGAAGAATAAAGCAGATAATGATTCCAAACATGTATTACAGGGATGACATCGGAGAAAGATGGACTGAAGACAGCGATAAACTAATTGTTTGGGGTTATTTGGGGCAGATTTAAAAAAATAGAAGTTAAAATTTAAATATATGTTTACATGTAATACATATGATTACTATGAATATAAGTATTAGAGACGTTAGTTCCCAAATTTTTCAGAAATTTAAGGAAGAAGTAGCTAAAGAAAGAATTAAAACGGGCTACGCCATTTCCGAAGCTTTATCTGAATGGCTCAATAAAAAATCCAAAGAAGAAAAGAAAAAAAGGAAAGTCAGTTTATTGGATGTAAAACCAATTAAGCTAAAAAAAGGGCCGTACAATATCAGTGAAAGGGTTGATGAATTCGTTTACGGGTGAAATAAATTAGCATTTTTTTAGATACTGGTTTTTTATTTTCTCTTTATGCAGAAAATGATGTAAATCACGAAAAAGCAGTAAAAAAAATGAAAGAAATAGAAAGCGGTGCTTTCGGCCACATCTTTATTTCAGATTATGTTTTTGATGAAACAATAACTCTCCTGCGTTCAAGACTGAATGAGAAAAAAGCAATTGAAGTTGGAGAAGCAATTTTTAATTCAGAAATTGAAATAATTTTTATGTTTAAAGAATTATTTGAAAGTGCATGGCAGTTATTCATAAAAAGGAATAAACTAAGTTTTACAGACTGCAGTATTGTTGAAACAATGAAATCCAATGGAATTAAATACTTAGCATCATTTGACAAAGAATTTAATCAATTCAAAAAAGAAATAATGATTGTGAATTGAATTAATTTTACATCATTCCTTTAGCCATTTTTTTTGCTTTTCTTTTGCACTTCTTATGCCAGTACTTTCCCATCCACTTAACTTCAGTTTTTCCCTGCCCGCAAACAGGGCATTGCTCTTCATACTTTCCTGCAGCTTCAGCTTTCATTTCCTTAATTCCTTCAGGGTCAGTTTTCCTGCCAATAAATTTATCCAATAAACCCATTCAAATCACTTAACCAATCAATTAATTTTCATCCAATTCTTTTAAAACTTCAATCATTGAAGTTAAATCTTTCACAACAAATTCTGCTCCGCTTTCCCTGCTTTCATCAAGCAATTCATTAACTGCAATCATGTGAACATTGAAAGGCCTTATTTCATTTAAATCAGAAATTGCGTCAGTAATAAACAAAACTTCTTCTGAATTAATGTTTTCCGATTCCAACAATTTCCTGAAAGAATCGGATTTTTTATCGGGGCCCCCTCTTACTTTTTCAAAGTACTTTTCAATTCCGTAATTTTTAACCTGCTCTTTAAGGGCATCTTCTCTCACCCCTGAAAAAACCATCAATCTTTTCTTTCCCTTGCAGAATTCAAGAAACTTTTTAGTGCCTTTCACGAAAGGAAACTTGGAACTTATAACCCATTCATTCCATTTCTTCCAGAAACTCATTAAAACTTTTTCATCCTTAAATTCTTTAAGAAATTTTGGGCCCCAGGCATTGAACGGCTGGCCAAAAGAATCAAGCATTGCCTTTCTGGCTTCTTCAGGGCTTTTATTGAAAGCCTTCATTTCTTCAGCGAAATGCATCAGCTTTTCTTCAGTTGAATCAAGTATTACTCCGTCAAAATCAAAAACAATTAACTTAATCATGCAAATAAAAATGAATAAAAATATTAATAAAAGCGCACTAATTTAGTTATGGCGAAAAAGTTTACTCCTCCAAAAAAGCAGGAAAAAGGAAAACTAATTCCTTTAAGAAGAAATCAAAGAGGGGGAATAGCTTTAACTCAGGTTAAGAACCTTTTCCATGAATTCAAACAAAAATTTTTTAAAGAAGCTGAATTTAATGAAAGACTTCAAAACCTTTTTCATTACTCATTTAGTGAACCGGATCTTGAAATGACAATTCAAAGATTTGCAGCAAAAATGACTGAAGAACAAATTAAAATAGAAATTTTTACTGATTTATTTACTCCTTTTAAGTTAATTGAAATGGATTTATTGAAGAGCATTGATTTTGAAGACCTGTTGCAGGCATTGAAAAGAATTGAAATCACTGAA
>DATDZZ010000019.1:0-5386 GCA_035288565.1 archaeon | reverse complement strand
CCCGGCTTTGGAGTAAAATAAATTGTTCCCTGATAAAGAGTTTCATCTGCAGAAATTGCTCCAAAGAACGGAACACTTAATCCCTGTTTTAATGTTTCCTGCAAAGACTCTCCTGTTTCAAGATTTCTTATTGCAAGCTCTACATTGCCTATTGCATTTGACTTCCAGTTAATGTTTGCTTTTAAATTTCTTAATTGAACTGCTCTTCCACTGCTTAAACATCTGTTCACTATCTGTACATCGGTTGCAACTGTTTCTCCTTCACTTATGGTTTTCCATTCAGGGACATTAATTCCTTCAACAATTAAGCAGTTTTCTTCTGAGACTCCTGCTCCCACTTCTACAAGAACATTGAATGGAATTTTAAAGCTCCATGTTTTTCTTAATTCTTCATTTTCCATGAAAACTTGTAATTCGCCTGAAAGAGTTTGCTGCCTGTCAACTAAAGCGCCTTCATTTAATGCAACCCTGAAAAAAGGAAAGTCCCTTTCTCTGTTCTGCTCTAAAGGCGTGCCTTTGAATTGGTCAAGATATTCTTCCATTGAACTCTCATTCAATAATCCTTTAAAGTAACCAAGCACATCGATTTCCTTTATTTTTAATTGAGGCTTAATTAAATTAGTTATTGAAACTAATGCAGTGTCTTCACTTAATCCAAGAGACTGCACTTTAGTTGAAAGTGTTTCAGGATTAAATGAAACAATTTTTGGATCAACTAACAAGTCCAAGTCAAGGCTTTTGAATCCGCGTTTGCTTGCCTTCAAAAAATACTTGTCATTCGGAAGAGAGCTTGGAACCTTGAATAAAATTCTTCCGTTTTCATTGCTTGTATAAGAAGAAGCTCTGACTTTTGTTCCTGATGGAAGCACTTTAAACAATTCAAGCTTTGCATTAGGAACAGCTAAGCCCGATTCTTCTGTCAGCCTTAAATTCATTTCCTGTTCAATGAATGGAGGAATTAATTCAGGCATTAAAGTGTACTGGAAAGGCTTGTCTGCCAGCACTGAAATTTGAATGAATTTTTCAAACACAATGTTTCCTTCAGAAACAATCTGCAGTAAGAAGCTTGTTCCAGCAACTTTTCTTGGAGTGAAATCCATTTCCAGTAAAAGATTTTTGTTTTGAGTGAATCTCCCTAATTTAAGCGGAGGCAATTGATTTACTTCAATGTTGCTTCTTTCAAATGTTTGAGAGTCAGCGTTAGTGAATTTATATGAAGTGATTGTTAAAGCGTCATCAACTAATTTTCCTTCAGTGAAATTCTTTATTCTTATTTCAGCTTTATCGTGCACTGCCTGGCTGTTGTTGGTTATTTCAAGTGAAAGTTTATGCTTTCCAAATAAAGCTATTGCGTAAGGCTGCCTTGCATAAATTCTTTCATCCAAGTCAAGAATTCTTTCAGCTGCGTAACAAAAATCTTCATCGCATGCAGCCGGCTGTCCTTCATAAAAAATCTTTTCATTGGCTTGAGCGTAAAGCTCTTGCTTTGCATCGCCTGTTCTTGCTGTTCCTAAAACTGAATCAAGTGGGTCGCGCAAGATTTCTCCTTGGGCTGTTTCCCCCCAAGCCCTGAAATAAATTGGCGCAATGTCTCCGGGAACAATTTCTCCTTTAACGCGAACCTCTACATCAATGTTGTAAATTCCCGGGCGCAGGTCATTGAATAAAATGTTAGCCCATTTCGCGTCGCCGAAAGTTATGTTGCTTTTATCCAATGCTTCGCTTGAAGGAGAATTAAAGCTTGTTCCTCTTATAATAGAAGAGTTTGGTGCAAGAACGTCTTTAATGAAAATATTGTCTTTCTGCAGTAATTCTGTTTGCCCTGTTCTTACATGCACTCCAAGTCTTCTGTAATTTGCCTGGCTTGGAATCTTTAACTGCAGTCTCGCAATGTAATTTGTTCCTGATTCAATTTCCTGCACTGGCTGTGAAACTGATTCATCTTCAAACAATCCAAGAAATTCAATGCCTGGATTTCTTCCAGGAATCTGCACCTGCATTTCTGCTTTCACTTTAACATTCTGTGCATCAAATACTCTTATTGTCTGGCTTCTGAATGGAAGAAAGCCTTCTTTTGTTACTCTTAAATAAACCTGTGAGCCCCCCTTCAATGGAAGCAGTGCTTTTCCTTCTTCATCAGTTAAAGTTTTTTCGCTTCTGTTTTCCCCTAAAAAAATTACTTCAATTTCACTGAAAGAAACATTTGAGCCGTCAACGTCTTTTGCTTCAACTTCAATTGTTCCAGTTCCTCGAATTAAATTAACTGTGGCTCGGTTAACTAGCCTTAATCTTACCTGCAATGGCTCTGAGTCTGCTTTCACTAAATCCTTTATTGCTTTGAAAAAATAATTTCCTTCGCTTAAGCCATTGAATTCTGTTTCTCCGTTTGCATCAGTTATTTTTGCTTCAACTGGAACAAGAAGATTTGTTTCTGCATTGAATACAAATATTTTTGCGTTTTCAACTCTTGCTCCGTCTTCATCTTTCACTGAAACAATTACTCTTCCGCTGTTTTCAGGGGAAAGCTTTTCCAACGCAATTGGAACACTTAAGTCTCCTGAAGTGAAACTGATTTCTTTTTGCTCTAATAAATAGTCGTCATGGCTCACTGCTAAAAAGTATTTTCCTGAATCAATTAAACTGAATTCAGCTTTTCCCTGCAAGTCACTTGAAATTGTAAATAAAGGAGTTAAAGCTCCTTCTTTTGTTAATGAAATTCTTGCATTTGAAACTATTGCATTGCTTTTAGAGTCACTTAAATTAACTGTTAAAATTCCTTTCACTGCTTTGCTCATCCTTAACGTGAAAGTAGTGCCTCTGTTTTTCTGCACTAAAGAGCTGGAACTTCTTTCAATTGCATACTGTCCTGAAAAATCGTTTCCTGAAACAAAATACTCTCCAATCAATAAATCTTCAAAAACAACAAGCCCCTGCACTGAATTCTTTGACTCAATTAATGATCCGAATGAATCGAATAAAGAAACTTCTATTCCGTCCAAGTCATTTCCTGTTTCATCTGTTACAAATACTTCGGCTTTTCCTTTAGGTGAATCAAATTCACTTAAAAAAATTGTGTCATTTCCAAGCACTCTTCTTGAACTTAAAGTTTTATAGCTCTGGCTTTCAACATCAACAAGCAAGTCGCCGCATTCATTGCTTGGAGTGACTTCAAACGTTCCAATGCTTGTTGTTATCGCTTCAGGTGATTCAGAGAAAGCATTAGAGCACCCAAAACTAATTGAAGCAGGTTCTTGAAGCAATGAGCCATCCGGCTTAGCTAAAGTGATTCTTTTCTTCGCTGAAGAGGCAAGCGAAATTAATGGAATTGATAATTTTAAAGAATCCTTGTTTGCTTCAATGCTTCTAAGAATTGATTCAAAATTTTTTTTAGTTCCTTCAATTTTTATCTGCGAGCCAAAAGGAACAGTGAAAGAAACTTCTCCTTTTTCATTGCTTGAAAATTCCTGAGTTGAGTTATTGAAAGTTGCTTTTACTTGCACTCCCTGCAATGGCTGGCCTTGAGAGTCTTCAAATGTTAAGAATACATTGCTTTGCCCCAACGCTCCTGAAGGAATGAATTGCAGTGCAATCAAAGCAACAACAGCTAAGATAATTAAGAGAAATACTATCATTGAAGGAACTACTTTGTCTATTGGATCAGTCACTTTCCTTACAGGAATTATTTTATTGATTGAATCAACTGCATTGTAATAAGCTTCTTCCAGTGACTGATATAAAGCCAAAAAAACACCTTAAAAATTCTTTAAATTCTTAGACAAAAATGCCTTTGAATTCCCTTTATATATAATATATCCAGCTTATTTAAAGGTTGCTTTAGTCGTTAATTTAATATAAAAAACGCATTTTAATCCTCATAAGTTTTATATAATTCTATTTCTGATATTTCAATATGGAAACTGTAACTATTTCAAAAACTAAATATAGAAGACTTAAAAAGCTTGAAAAAATAGATTTTGATTTAATAAGGCAGCTTAATGGCAGTCTTGATGATTTAAAAAAAAGAAAATTCAAGATACTTGCCTGGCTATTTCCTGCGCCGCTTTTCTGAATTCTTTTAATTGATCTCTTATGTGATTAATTGTTTTTCTGTTTCCTTCATTTGATTGCTGGAAACAAATTCTTTTCTGCAGTTAATGCATTTAAAATAAGGACTGTCTTTCAAAATACTTTTTCCTTCAAGCAGCTTTAAATCCTCAAACTTCAGTAAAGCTTTTCCTTCACAAAAAACACATTTTATTTCTTTTTCTTCCATAAATCAACTTCCGATTCTGCAGGCAAATCTTTTTTTCTGATTTATTTTTCTTATCTTAATTTTTTTACTTGAACTGAAATTTCTTGCTTTAAACCGCCAAATTTAATTCCTTCTGAAATCAAAAAATCAATCATTTCTCTTCGGAGTTAATTCAGCTATTTCAGCTGCTTCTCTTAGAGTTGCGCCTTTTTGGTATTCGCTTATGGCTAAGTTTCTTTTGTCTTCTCTGTCTCTCAGAATAATCAACTCCATTTGTGATTTATTTAATCAATAACTTTTTCTTTTCTAGCCTTGCAATTTCTTTTGGAGCCCAAATCCAAATAGGGTGATTTTCATGATCAACAATTATTTTTCCGCTATACTCTAAATAATCAAGTGCAGCAGTGTAAGTCTGCCACATCACTTTTTTTGGAAGTTTCTGCCAAACTTCTCTAACAGAAAATTCTCCCTTTGAACTCCTTAATGCTTTTTCAATCATTAAAATAGTATCAAGCCTTGGAAATCTAAGCACCTTTTTTTTGAATATCTGTATTTCTTCCTGCATAAAAAACACCATATATCATTTGATATATAAAAGTATTTGAAGTTAATTTATCAAAAATTTCAGAAAAAATAGAAAAAAAGAAATAAATAATTACTTAATGCACTGCTTTATTGCAGCTTCTTCCTGCGTATTCATTAAATCCAATACAGCTTATGGATTCCACACAAAGTCTGACTTCATCAACCGCCAATACCATTAAATAGTTTTCTTACTAATAATACAAGTAAGAAGGTGATTTAATGCAGGAAATCAAGGAAATTAGAACGGCTACTATTACCAAAAAGGGGCAGATATGCATTCCAAATACCGCTAGAACAATGAATGGCTTTAAAGAAGGCTCTAAAGTAACTATTGTTGTTTTTGAAGACAAGGTTGAATTAAGGCCTTTTAAAAAAATGAGTGACGCGGTGCAGGCAATGCTTGCAAGCGAAAATGTTTTGGCTGAAAACTGGCTTTCAAAAGAGGATGAGAAAGCATGGAAAAATTTGTGAAAGGAGACATTGTTGTTTTGCCTTTCCCTTTTACAGATCAATCAGGTGAAAAAAAGAGACCTGCTTTGATTGCTGCGA
>DATDZZ010000018.1:0-3900 GCA_035288565.1 archaeon | reverse complement strand
AAAAAAAACTTGAAATTCATTGAAAAAAGAATGAATTAACTATTATTTAATTCTTCTTAATATTCTTTTTAGATATTTTCAAAACCAATTCCTGCAATTCCTTTCCTTTATTTATTTCCTTGAAAATTTTTTTCACATTTGGAGCTAAATTATTGAGCAACGGATTAAATGGATCAGCAAAAGCCAAGCCATTGAATTCCTGAGGCTCGTTCAAGCGGGCTTTTCCCTTCATTTTAAACAAAAAAGTATGGGAAGCATATTGTTTTCCTTTCATTGAAAAATAAAATACTCCAAGAAAGCCTTTCAAGAAAACATTCAAGCCGACTTCTTCCTTTATTTCCCTTAAAGCAGCTTCCTTGATTGATTCATTTTTTTCAACTTTTCCTCCGGGAAGCTCCCAATGATGATGCTTTCTCTTCAAAAGCAAAAGAACCTCTCCAGAGTCATTGAAAATCATTCCTCCAGACAAATTAATTCTATCTTTAATTAAATCCATTAAATCACTTGAATTTCTTTAACTCTTTTTTTATTTCATCAGCTAATTGTTTTGGAGTTTCAAAAAAATTTACTTTAACCTTTTTTCTTATATCTAAAAAACCTTGAGTTCCATGCCCCTTAATTATTTCTTTCAGCTTGTCTGCCAATCCGCCTGTTCCCTCCAATACAAAAATTTTTTTTCTTGCATGATAAGCAAAGGTTAATTCAGCAAAAGATCCGCTGGCTCCAAGACCGCCATTCACCAAGACAACCAAGTCAGCGCTTCTCACTAAAACTTCATTCCTTAAACCAAAGCCCGCAGTTGTGTTAATTATAATATCAGAAAAATTATCATAGACGTCTTTGAATTTTTTTCTTTTTTGAAACTCTTTTTCAAAATCAATTGGAAGCACTCCTAAAGTCAGAAACCCGTTCTTTTTTGCTTTCTCTGAAATCATTGACATGAAGCCGCCTACATGGCCTCCATTCATTACAATGATTTCTTCATTGAATTTCTTTAATTCCTCAAATAATTCATCTAATTTTTTTGCGACAACTTTCTTATCGTGATTTACATTCTGCCCTGAAATGAAAGCTAATTGAAGTTTTTTCATACAATTATAATTGGAATTATTGTTTTTATATTTAATTAATTCAATTGAAGTGCAGGGATTACTCGATTGAACGAGACAAAATTGAGCTGACGAAATATTTAATAAGAAGAAAACTTCATTATTGAGTTTGATACTGCATGAATTTAATGGGAATAATTATTCTTGGTTTAATTGCTTTAACTGCCTTATTTGCTTTCATTGACTCCTTATTGTTTTACTTTATTGGATTCATTACCTTGGTGCTCGCGCTTTTATCAATCAGAATTATTTTTGAATACCAAAAAGGAGTTTTGTTTACTTTTGGCAGATACATTAAGCTTTTAGAGCCGGGAATTAATTTCATTATTCCTGTTGCGCAGAGCCTTTCAATTGTTGATTTAAGGCTGAATGTAAGCGATGTTCCAGCTCAAAGCCCTATTACTAAAGACAATGTTTCAGTGAGAGTTGATGCAGTAATTTATTTCAGAATAATGAAGAAGCATGCCCATTACTCAATAATTAAAGTTGAAAAATACAGGGATGCAATCAGCCAGCTTGCTCAAACCACTATGAGGAATGTCATTGGGGAAATGACTTTAGATGAAGTTTTAAGCAACAGGGATCAGGCTTCAAAAAAAATTCAGGCCATTGTTGACAAAGCTTCAGATCCATGGGGAATTAAAGTTGAGGCAGTTGAATTAAAGCATGTAGAGCTTCCTGACTCAATGAAAACAATTATGGCCAAGGCGGCTGAAGCGGAAAGAATTAAGAGAGCAGCAATAATTAAGGCAAGCGGTGAAGCCCAGGCAGCAGAAGTTGTCTCAAAGGCTGCTGGAATAATCAGCGGAGTTGAAGGAGGATTAAATCTGAGAACCTTGCAGGAACTCGACAATATTGCTTCTGATGCATCAAATGAAGTAGTTTTCTTTGTTCCCCTTGATACAATCAGGGCAGTGGAAGGATACAATAAAGAGGAGAAAAAGAAATGAATTCAATTGTTTTATTTTTGCTTGAAGTTGAAGGAATTTTCCTGTTCATAGTTGTTATTGCAATAGTTTTAGCTTCAATTAAAATAGTTAATGAATATGAAAGAGGAGTTAAATTCACTTTAGGAAGATTTGCAGGAATAATGAATCCGGGAATCAGGTTTGTCGTGCCTTTGCTTCAATCCTGGAGAAAAGTTGATATCAGGACAATTGTCATTGATGTGCCGAAACAAGACATAATGACTAAAGACAATGTTTCAGCAATAATCAACGCAGTGGTTTACTACAGAGTAAGTGATTCAGAAAAAGCAATTATGGAAGTAATGGATTACGAGTTTGCAATAAGCCAGATAGCGCAGACAACTATCAGAGAAATTGTCGGAGAGAAAAGCCTTGACGAGTTATTATCTCAAAGAGAAAAAATAGCTAAAAGGATTATGGAAATACTTGACAAAGTAACTGATCCATGGGGAATAAAGGTTGAATCGACTGAATTAAAGGAAATCATTCTTCCAGAAAGCTTAATTAGAATTATTTCACAGGAAGCAGAAGCTGAAAGAGAGAAAAGAGCAATAATTTTAAGAGCGCAAGGAGAATTGGAGTCAGCAGTAAACTTAAGAAAAGCAGCTTTAGAGCTGACAAAAACCAAAGGCGGAATTTATTTAAGAACACTGCAGACAATTCATTCTTTAAGCACAGAAAAAGGAAAAACAGTAGTTTACGCTGTTCCTTCAGAAATACTGAAAAAAATTGATGTAAACTTTTTAAGCTCATTAAAAAAAGTCTTGAAATAAGTTCAAAATAAGGCTTGCTTTCTGTTTTTATTGTTTTCTAGTTATTTTAAATTAAATGAAAGAAAAAAGAACAACAAGAATAAAGAAAGCAATAAAGAACAGGATCAACAAAGCAAGGCTTTTGAAAGACATTCTGAAAGACTCTTACACCTTTAACATTAAAAGAAGAAAACTAAAAAAAACATTTAATCCTGAAAGGGTTTCAACAATTGTAGTTGACATGGATGGAACTATTATTAGAAAAGAATCTGTTTTAGAAGCCCTTGCATTGATGTATCCAGAAAAAATTAAGGGAAAGAAAAGCAAGGGAGAAAAATTGTATCAGGAAATCATTGACGAAATAGTTGGAGGCGAGCTAACTCTGGCTGAAGCTGTTGTCGCAGGGCATTATTATTTAATTGAAAAAAACTTCACTTACAACGACATGCTGAAAGTGTTCAATAAAGTCAAATTCAGCATAAGGGACCAATTAATTTTTACTTTAAAGTATCTGCAGGAAGTGAAAGGAAAAAAAATCATTCTAGCCACTTTATCTTCAAAAGATTTTGGATTGATTTTAAATGAGTATTTGAAAAAAAAATATTTTTTCAGCTTTAATGAAATAATTGGAACAGAATTAAAATTCAATAAAGAGAAAAAGCTTGTTGGAGTGAAAAAAATTATTGGATTGGGAAATGGAGAATCAAAGGAAAGAAAAGAAAGAACAAAGCATAAGGCTTTGCAGGAACTTTTCAAGGAAAAGAAATGGAAGTTTTCAGACAAAAAAATTGTTTTAATCACTGATTCGTATGGGGACATTGATTTAGCTAGAAAGGTTTTCACTATTTTAATTAAGCCGAATGAAAAGCCTTCCCTGGCTCAAAGAGTGTCAAGCATTTTCAGGCTTTCAGACAAGCAGGTTAAGGATGACTTCAAGCTTCAAACTAATTTAATTAAAATTCTTGGCTAGCCTCTTGAAATCAAGAAGAAAACATATGCAACGTAAATGAAGAGCATTATTCCGCCTTCCCAGTAATCCAATTCATATTTTTTCCTTGAATAAGCCAAAGC
>DATDZZ010000017.1:0-3124 GCA_035288565.1 archaeon | reverse complement strand
TCTTAAGGATTTCAATCACTTCTCTTGCATATTTATCTAAATGCAATTCATTTTTTGTTTCCTTTTTTTCCTCTTGCTTTAATTCATTTTTTGTTTCATTTCTTGCTTCAATTGCTTTTTTCAGTTCTTCTTCAATTACTTCTTCTGTTTTATCAAAATCATCGCTTGCTGAAGAAATTCTTGGTTCAATTTCTTTTTGGCCTTCGTTCGGCTTTCTTTTAATCAAAAAAATAATTCCCGCAATTAACGCAATTACTGCAATCGCAATTCCGTAAAAAGTGAAATCAAATTCTTTTTTCGGCTTTATTGTTTCTGCTTTGCCAATTTCAGTAATTTTATTTTCCTTTTTTTCCAGTTCATCTTCAAATGCTTCTTCAGTGAAATCATCAAATGAATCAAATTCAGGCGCTTCCTCTAAAGGCGGAGATAAAATTAAATCAAAAACAAATTCTCCTTCATTTGAAATTACAATATTTTCATCTGCAGTAAGAGAAATTGAACCATTGGAATTGGAATAAAAATTAGCTGTTAAATTGTAAACCCCTGGAGATAATTCAAAACTATATTCCCCATTTTTTGAAACAACTCTCTGCAAAGGAACTGAATTTACATCAATTACTGAATCATTCAATTCATCTAAAGCAAAATCATAAACTTTTCCCGACAAAGTCGCTGTAAACGCATTTCCTGACAACAAAACAATAAATAAGGCAAAAATTAGTCTCATCAAATCATTTTTTGTCTGAAAATTATTTTAAATACACACTTTTATTTTAAAAGCCTCAAATCAGGTTTTAAAGCCTCATAAAGCTTTATTTTTAATTTAAATCCCGAATAAAGCTTTAAATTTTTTGAGGGTGCAAGTATGTTTTTAAATAAACTCTGAGGCAATGTGTACAGGTTTCATGTTAAAACTTTGAGGTGATTTAATGAAATTAAATAAATTAGGGGCAATTTTTTTGGCGCTCTTAATGGCTTTAAGTGTGTTTTCTTCTGCAGTTCTTGCCGATGAAGATTCTGATTCAACTGATTCAGATAAAAGAACCACTGTGAAAGAGGCAGTTGCTGCGGCAAGGGATGCAGTTAAAAGCATTAAAGAAAGAGCAGTAGTTAAAGAGCATCAGGCTAAAAGGTTTGATTCTTTGACTGAAAACGCAAGGGAAAAATTTGAAAAATTAAAGGACGATGAATTAAAGAAATTCAGAAAGCTTGAGGAAAAAGAATTAAAGAAATTCGAAAAGTTTTCAGATGAAGAGTTAAAGAAATTTGCAGATCTTGATAATGAAAAATTAAGGAAGCTTAAAGATCTTGAAGTAAAGGATTTAGAGAAATTAAAGAATTTAAGGGCCGAGCATTTGGATAAGCTAGCCGATTTAAAGAAATCAAGACTTGATAAATTAACTGCTTTAAGCGAAGAAAAATTAAGCAGGCTTTCAGACAAATTAACTGAAGAGCAATTGCACAGGTTAACTGAATTTGATGCCGTGAGGCTTCAAAGAATTGCTGATTTGGATGAAGCTCAATTGAAGAGATTAGCAGGCATTAATTCAGATAAATTAAGAAAGCTTCAAAGAATAAAAAATGTAGAAAGATTAGCTGATTTAAGTGAAGAGGACTTGGAAGCATTAGGCGAATTAGATGAAGATTCTTTAACTGAGCTTGATTCTCTTTCAGATGAAGAATTTAAAGCAAGAGCTGCAGCTCTTCCAAGAGTTTCAGCTGCAAGGAAAAGATTTTTGGATAGCGAGGATAAATTTCTTATAGTGAAAGAAAGATTTGAGACAGCGAGAGAAAACTTTGATTCAACTAAAGATGAATTAAAGGCTTTAAGAGAGAGATTAAAAAATGCAGCAACAGAGGAAGACAAAGAGCTTGTAAGGGGAGAAATCAAGGAAAGGGCAGGCCTTGTTTTAATTCATAAAATTGAAACAATTGTAGCTCACTTGCAGTCCCTAGCTGAAAAAGAAGGGGCTCCTGAAGGAATCCAGGCAGAGATTGATGAATTTAATGCAATCAAAACTTCTTTAGAGGAAGACGGCGCAACTCAGGAAGAAATTCTTGCAGCTTCAAAAAAAATAAATGAATTATATGAAAAAGTAAAGCACAAAGTGAAGGCAGCTGCAGGAGAAAAAATTGTTTCAAGAGCAAGAGGCTTAGTGCAGAAAGCTGAAACAGCTTTAAGCAAGCTTCAGGCTTTGTCTGAAAAGCTTTCAAGCGAAGGAAAGGACACTGCAAGGCTTGATTCAGCTATTGCAGAGTTCAGCGAAATTTTAAGCAAAGTGAAATCAGATCTTGAACTTGCAAAGCAAAAATACGATGCAGCTGAAACTGCAAGAGAAAAAGCCAAAGTCTTAAAGGATGCAGCAAACTACGTAAAGAGGTTAAACAAAAGGCTGAAGTTCGGCTTTAACTTGCTGAAGGAAATCATTAAGCATGAAAGACAGCTTGAAGCAGGGCAGGAAGCAGAAGAAATTGAAGCAGCAGAGCCATCCGACTTGGATGAAGCAGTTGAAGAGGAAACAACTGAAGGCTCAGCTGAAGAAACTGTTGAAGAAACAACTGAGGAAGCAGAAACAGAATCCGAAGCAGAAACTTCATCAGATGAAGCAGTTGAGGAAACAGCTTAAGCAAACCTTTAAAAGAATTAAGACACATAAGTGTCTTACTTTTCTTTTATTTTTCGAGGTGAATTAATGAAAGTAATTTTTGCAATTTTAATTATTTTATTGGTGTTTTTGTCAGGCTGCACTGCACCAACACAACCAGCAGAACCTGCACAGCCATCAACTGTAATAGATTCAAGTTTAGGAACAGGAACTGGAGCAGGGGACATTACTTCAGATGAAGTAAGCTCAATTGATTCCGATTTAAGCGAAATAGATGACCTTTTATCAGGAACAGATGATTTAGGAGTAGAAGAAGAAGTAATCAATGACTCTTTATTCAAGTAAATTCCTTAAATTTTCTTTTTTTTATTAAACATTATTTCTGGCAAGCCAGACTTTTTCTTTGAATTTTGCTTTAATTTGGCTTTTCTATTTGATTATTTATGTCTTTACAGTAATTATTTTCTGCCATTGTCTTAAAAATTACTTTATTTTCTGGCATTGCAGGCAAACCTTTT
>DATDZZ010000016.1:0-2304 GCA_035288565.1 archaeon | reverse complement strand
TTATACTACTTTTCCTTTCTATAAGCAGAGAGGTGGTTTAATGGAAAGGATTTCCACTTACATTAAAGGATTTGATGATATAATCAATGGAGGCTTTCCTGCTGGAGCAAATATATTGGTTTCCGGCGGGCCAGGAACCGGAAAAACAATTTTTGTTTTAGAGGTTTTGTACAGAAATGCAATGCTTGGAAAAAAAGTAAAGCACTTTACTTTTGAGCAGACAGAAAAAGAACTGCTTGAACAATTAGACCAGTTTGGATTCAATGATAAAAAAATATTAAAGAAAATTGAAATAAAGGAAATGAATACAAATAAACCTGAAGACTTGTTTAAGGACTTAAAGTTAATGGACAAACAGGGATATGAAATAGTTTCAATTGATTCAATTTCAGCAATGATGCTTGATCCAATGTCAGAAGAAGAATTAAGTTCTTCAGGAAAAAACAAGGTTCATTCAGATGTAAAGGCTTTAGGAGTGGAAAACTTCAATAAAATTAAAGTAAAAAAAGTAATTGACTTGCTGAAAAACACTAAAGTCACAGCTTTCCTTGTTTCTGAAACAGATTTAGATTCAAATGCATTCAGCAGAGACAAATTAAGCGAGTATTTCTGCGACGGAATAGTTAAACTTTCTTCAGTGGAAGGAGAAGACTTCAGGTCGCTGTCAATTCCTAAAATGAGAAAAACAAACCATAAAAGAGGAGTTTACTCATTTGAAATAACTTCAAAAGGACTCAACATCGGCTCCGGAGAATAAAATGTCTTTATTCCATGTTTTCCGCTTGACAAGATTGATTCAAATCAGTGACGGGGAAATAAAGCTAATGAAAAGAAATGTTGGAATGTTCCCCTATGACATTATTGCAAATCTTCAGCAAAGCTACTTTAACTCCCATGGATTTCAGGAAACATATAATTTTTTTTTCAATGAAGCAAAAAAAGGCTCAAAAGAATTCCATGAATATTACATTCAGCATTTAGGATATGAAGACAAAAGGAAAATAATTGAGCTGCAGAGAAAGCTTGCAGTAGTAAGCGGGTTCGGAAAAATTGAGCTGGCTTACTCAAATTTCTCGGAAAACCAATTCAAATTCAAGGTAACTCATTCTCCTTTTGTTGCAAAGCTTCAAAAGCAAAGCTATCCAGTAGATTTATTTCTTACAGGCTACTTTGCAGGAGCACTTGAATCAATTCTTCAAAAACCTGTTTACGGAATTGAAACAAAATGCGAAGCAAGAAACCATGATCACTGCCTGCTGGAATTCGGAGACAAAAATTTCATTGAAAAATTAATGAATGAAATCAAATAATTATTTCAATGAATCATAAAGCCATTTCAAATAATCTCTGCTCGATTTATTAATTTCAATTGAAACAATTGCGGGACAGGAATAAGAATGCAATTTTTTTGCTTCCTTTTCAATTTCATTAAAGTTTTTTTCAGGGGCTTTTAATAAAAGCAAAGATTCACTGGCTGACTCAATTTTTTTATTCCACCAGTAAAGCGAATGAATTTTCGGAACAATGTTAGCGCAGGAAACAAGCTTTTTTTCAAGCAAAACTTTTGCAATCTTTTTTCCTTCAGCTAAATTTTTCACTGTAATGTAAACCAACTGCATGAAAAAATTAATGGCAATAAAAATTTAAAGAAATGCGGAATGAAATGAGTTATGAAAGAAGTAAAAGGAGTTTTAGGAATTGTTTTCAGCAGAAAAAAAAATGAATTCTTTTTTTTAATCCTGCACAGAGTTCTTAACTGGCAGGGCTGGGAATTCCCTAAAGGAAGAATTGACGGAAAAGAAAAAGAAGAAAACGCATTAACCAGGGAATTGGAAGAAGAAACAGGATTAAAAAAAATAAAAGTTTTGAAGAAGGTTAATGCTCGGCTGAATTTTTCCACAGGAAAGGAATGGAGAACAAACAATGTCTACTTAGTTCAAGCAGACATGAATGAAGAAATTAATTTATTGCAGGAAATAATCGAGCATGATTCATTTAAATGGGCAAAAGAAAATGAAGTCATAAAATTACTCTCATTCGAAAATCAAAAAGAAGTTTTCGCAAAAGCATTAATTGAAATAAAAAAATTATTCAATTAATTTTTTTTAATGTAATTTTTTTCACACTGATTCCCCAATAACCTTTATATACAGAACAGCTGTCTCTATAACAGAGAGTTGTTTTGTTACTTGCCTTTCAAAACAAAAAAAATTAATACAAGGAATTGGGGATAGCAATGCAAATAGCAGCCTTTGTTTCAAAGAGCTTTAAGGACTGGCCTGGAAAAGTTTCAGCAGTTGTAAT
>DATDZZ010000015.1:0-3198 GCA_035288565.1 archaeon | reverse complement strand
TATGCCGACAATTGATTTGAATTTAATTGACTTGGAAAAATTAATGAAAAAAAAGCTTCCTCAAAGCAGGGATGAATTAGCTGAATTATTCATGTACGTGAAAGGAGAAATTGATGCAGAAGAAGGAAAAGAAATTAAATTGGATGTAAAGGAAACAAACAGGCCTGATTTGTGGAGCAGTGAAGGAATTGCAAGGGAATTAAAAGCAAAGCTCGGCATGGAAAGAGGCTTGCCAAAATACAAAGTAAAAAAAGGAAACATCAAAGTGTTTATTGACAAGAATTTAGAGAATGTAAGGCCGTTCATTGCCTGCGCTGCAATTAAGGGAATTAAAGTAAATGAAGATTTATTGATTCAATTAATTCAATTGCAGGAAAAAGTTGCCCATACTTTTGGAAGAAAAAGAAAAGAAGTTGGAGTAGGATTATATGACTTGGATAAAATGAAGCCGCCTGTTTACTATAAAGGATTCAAAGACAAAGAAATTTCATTCATTCCATTAGAGTTTAAAGTTGAATTAAGTCCAAGAGAAATTTTATTAGAGCATCCAAAAGGAAAACTTTATGGAAACCTGCTTCATGGAAAAGAATTTTATCCAATAGTGATTGACAAAAATAAAACTGTTGCTTCAATGCCTCCAATAATTAATTCAGAAACAACAGGAAAAGTCAATGAAAAAACAAAAAACTTGTTTTTAGAATGCACTGGAAGCAACTGGGAAATGGTTAACATTGCATTGAATGTAATGTGCATGGCTTTAGCCGACAGAGGAGGAAAAATAGAAAGCTGTAAAATAAATTTCCCTAAAGGAAAAATTTACCCAAAAAAAGCGCTTTACACTCCAAGCTTTGGAGTAAAAAAAATTCAAGTAAGCATTGAAAAAATTCATTCAATGTTCGGAATAAAGTTAAGCAATAAAGAAATAATTGATTTGCTTGAAAAAAGCAGGTACGAAGCAAAAATCAAAAAAAATAAAGTGGAAGCAGTTTATCCTGATTTCAGGAATGATATTCTGCATGAAGTTGATGTAATTGAAGACATGCTGATTGCTTACGGCTACAATAATTTGAATCCAATTACAATAAAAATTTCTACTACAGGCTCAGAAATAAATGAATCAAAGAATTTAGATTCTGCAAGAGAAGCATGCATCGGATTAGGCTTGCAGGAAGTATTGCAATACACTTTGACAAGCAAAGAAAAGCAAGTGAACAAAATGAATTTAAATGAAGAAACAGAAGAATTTGTTGAATTAGCGAATCCAATGACTGCAAGCTATGCAATATTCAGAAAATCATTGATTCCTGAACTGCTTGAATTCTTTTACAAAAACAGAAACGAATTAATTCCTCAAAGAATTTTTGAAGCAGGAAAAATATTTGAATTAAATGAAAAAAAAGACAATAAAGTAAATGAAAAAAATGCATTAGCAGCCGCTTTGCTGAAAAACGAATCAAGCTTCACTGAAATCAAAAGCCATTTAACTGCATTCGCAAAAAACTACGGCATTGAATTTGAATTAGAAAACCTTAACCATCCAAGCTTCATTGAAGGAAGATGCGCGAAAATAAAAACAAGCACTGGAAAAGAAGGAATCATTGGAGAAATCCATCCGCAAGTTCTATTCAACTTCGGACTGCAGAACCCAGTAGTTGTTTTCGAGCTTGAACTTTGATTTTTTAAAAAGTTAGGCACCAGGTCTTTAAAAGTTTAATTTAGTTTCTTAATTTTCAAAAAATTTACGAATTTACGGGAATTCATGGTTGAATGAATTAAAGATATCTTTTTTAAACGTATTACGCTATTTGTATACATGTCTAAAGTATTACTTTCTGTTAGAGTAGAAGAAGATATTGTGGATTTTTTGAGGAAAGAAAAAGTAAATATTTCTGAAGTGGTGAGGCAGTCTTTGATAGCCAAGCATTCAGACCAAAAATTAAAAGAATTCAAAGAATCTGTAAAAGAAGCCTCTGAATCCGCCAAAAAGCTTTCAAATACAACCAAAACTGTAAGAGAATTCCGTGAAACAAGATGATGCTTTTATACGATTCAAGCGCTTTTTTTGAATTGCTTAAATCCAATGAATTGGATTATAATGCATTTTTAACGGATTTGAATTTTTATGAAATAGGAAACGTACTCTGGAAGCACAAAAATATTTTAAAGGAATTAACTGAAGCTGATGTAAAAAAAATTTCAAAAGTTTTAATTGATTGGAATAACCTTATTAGAATTGATTCTGAATCTGATTTTGAGAAAATTCTTGAAATCGCTTTAAAACAATCAATTACCTTCTATGATTCAACTTACATTCATTTTGCAAAAAAATTCGGGTTAAAACTAATTACCTATGACAAAAAGTTGGATAAAGCCGCAAAAAAACAAAAAATTAAATGCCAGCTATTGAAGTAATTTTTAGGTTTCGGGATAAACATCTAATTATCCCGCATAATTTTTTCAAATAAAATTTGAAAAAGTTAGGCACCAGGAAGTCATCGAGCGAAGCGAAGATGGCTTAGATCACCGAGGAATCTTTTCCGCGAGTTAGGCACCAGGAATTAAATCCACACAAATGTTGCAAACAGTGCAAGAAGAATTGAAGCAAGCAATGACAAAATTAAACCCGCTTTAGCCATTTCTTTGACTGAAAAAAATCCTGTAGAGTAAGCAATTGCATTCGGCGGAGTTCCCATTGGAGCAGTGAAGTCAAGGCTTGCTCCGATTGCTGCAATAATAATTATTACTTCAGGCTTTAATCCAACAATTGGAGCTAAAGGAATAAGCAAAGGAATCATTAAAGCACTGCTTGCAGTATTTGAAACAAACATTGTAACCAAAACACTGATAATTGAAATCGCAAGCACTACAAGAAACAAAGGCTGGCCTGCAATAAAATCTTGAAGCAAAGAAGCAATGAATAAATCAAACTGGCTTTCATGCATTGCATAGCCTAAAACAATTCCGCTTCCAATTAAGGAAAGAATAGGCCAATTCAATTTAGAAAAATCATTGTTGTCAACCAGTCTTAAAATGTAAAAAAGAATTACTGGAATTAATGCAACGACACTGCTCTGCAGAGAAAAAAAGTCTCCAAAAATCCATAAAAGAACAGTTGCAAAAAAAACAATCAAAACAAGCTTCTGCCTTGAATTCAGTTTCTGGTTATTTGCCTTTAAATTTAATTTCTTTATTTCAGGC
>DATDZZ010000014.1:0-10997 GCA_035288565.1 archaeon | reverse complement strand
ATGCAATGCAATTCCTAAAGCAATCAGAGAATAAGTCAATTTATTTGGAATAATTCTTTCCCTTAAATCAGTAAAAGTCCCTAAAAGCAATCCAATTATTGAAATAAAA
Organism: archaeon; assembly: GCA_035288565.1. Taxonomy (GTDB): domain Archaea; phylum Iainarchaeota; class Iainarchaeia; order Iainarchaeales; family DATDZZ01; genus DATDZZ01. The sequence continues at coordinate 10,888 of DATDZZ010000014.1, read as the reverse complement.
AAATAAGCATAAAAAAACATTTCAATCAAATGTAAAAAGAAAAAAAAGAATTTTTAAGGGAAAGCTTAAGCCGCAAGCAAAGAAGCGATTGATTCTGATGCAATCTGAGAGATCTGCCCGGCAGCACCCTGGCCAATATCAGTAACAACTCCAGCCAAAATAGCTGCAATCATGGCAAGAATTACGCTAAACAAAACAGTCAATAAATACTCTAATGACACTTGTCCTTTTTCATCCATTTTAATACCTTTCAATTTTTAAGCCTGATTTAATGTTACATCAATTCTGTTGAAGAACTTTTGCTGAGTTTCCTCTAATCTGTTTGTAGCAGGGCTAGCTGTGCTGAACAACAAAAATGTAACAATAGCTGCTACAAGCAATGCTCCCGCAATAATCAAAAGGTATTCCAATGATCCTTGCCCTTTTTCATCCATAAAAATCTCTCTCCATTAATTTAAAGTTCCTTCAATTTCAGTTATTCTGTTTTCAAATCTTTCAAAGCCCGTGGACTGCTGGTTTTGAATGGATTCAACTGTTCCCTTGCCTGTTTGAGTCTGCTGTGTCAACAAAAACACAACAATTGCTGCAACTAATATTGCTCCTCCAATTATTAAGAGGTACTCAAGCGAACCTTGACCTTTTTCATCCATGACTGAAACCTTTGAAAACTTTTTTACTGCAATAACTGGTTTAATGCTTCAATTTGGTTACCAGCTGTTTCCCCAGCTGCTCTAGCTGTATTCTGCTGTGCTCCGCCTAAGGAAACCAATAAACTAATTACAACAGCTGCAATTAATACTGCGCCGCCAATTAATAAAAGGTACTCCAAAGCTCCTTGTCCTTTTGAATCCATTTTCAAACCTCCAATAATAAATATAAATTATTTAATAAAATTCAAACCTTTATTTAAATATTTGCAATTATTGAGCTACTTCTCCTAATTGCTCAAGTACATTGCCTGTCTGGTTTGCAATTCTGTTCTGAGTTTCTCCTCCAAGAGAACTCTTCAAAAAGAAACCAACAAGTGTAGCAATCATTATTGCTGCTGCAATCAATACAAGAGTTTCAATTGAAGCCTGTCCTTTACTTTCATTTAATAATTTCATTATAATCCACCTGCCCCTAAAATTGCTGCTCCAAAGATTCTTAAAGCAAAGAACGCTATTGCAGCCAAAGTAAGAAGCCCTGGAAAGAAAACTAAAGCCTTGCTTATTTTTCCTTCCCTCATTAATGAAATCATAATACTTGAAGCAAGAACCTCAACAACAATGTAAACCTGCAGCAATAAAATAATTGTGTCCCTTGCTCTCTCAGCATTGATTCTCTGAAGCTGGCTAATTGTTCCAGTTAAAGTTGCAGCCTGAATCAAGAATCCAATAATTGAAGCAACCATTCCAAAAATTAATGGAGCAACAACTGATCCAGCAGCAACAAGGAACAAAAACTGCAAAAAGGTTCTGCTTTTTCTTTCACTTCCAACCCTGAAGCTTTCCCTTACATCCTCTGCAATATCCTCTAAAATTTCTGCTAAACCTGCACCTGCTCTCACTGAATCAACAATAATTGTAACAGTTCTTGCAACCAATCTTGAATCAATATTGTCAGTCAAAGACTTCATTGCGTTTTCAAAATTTTCTCCTTCTTCAAGCTTTCTTAAAACTTTATTGAATTCATCGCTTAAATAACCCATTTCAGCTGAAGCAACTTCCCTTAAAGCGTACTCGTAAGTTCCGCCTGCCTTCAAAGTGTCAGCCATCTGCTTTAACCCGTCAGCCAAGTCTCTTTCAATCTGAGTAATTCTCTGAGTTCCCTTATAGTAAGGAAAGCCAAGAATCAAGTCCAATAATAAAACAAAAATTAATGCTGGAAATGCAGTTGCTATTTCTCTTCCCGGAATAGCTAAATTTCCTGTAAGCAGCGACTTAGTGATTCCCGGAAGCAGCAAAGCAAGCACTCCGCCGGCAACTCCTGAAATAATTAAAGCAGCTAAAAGGTAAACCAATGGATCAAGCCTTACTCCCATGAGCTTTAAGCTTCTCCTGTACTCTAACAAAAATTTGTTTCTGCTTAAAGCAGGAATATAGTCCATTAAAGTTGTTGCTTTTGCCATGATTTTTCACTCATACTTTTGGTTGTGCGATGTATAAATAATACATTAATAAAATTAATACTGCCGGCATGAAAAGCAAGTAGAACATCATAAGCAATGGAACACTTAAAGGAATTGCCTGGCTTATGAATCCTAAAGGAGCATTAGCTATTGCTCCTAAAATTGCTACAAACACCGGAAGAACAATTCCAGAGAAAATAAATATTACTCCCAAGAAATTCATTTTTTCTGCGAAGTCCCTCATTCTCATTCTTAATTCAAAGGAAACATCTTCAGCAATTCTGTTCATTATATCTGAAAGATTTCCTCCAGTCTTTAATGCCCTGATAATGTGAAGCAATGCATTCCTCATTGCCTTGCTCTGCGTCCTAGAAGCAAAATGCCTTAACGCATCTCTTGTGTCAGTTCCTTCTTCTATCTCTGCAATCGTTCTAGCAAATTCCTCGCTTAAAACCCCGTAATCAGCCTGAGCAATTGTCTGCAGTGTTTTATACAATCCAATTCCTGCTCTTAATTCCGTTCCCATGTGCCTTAAAGCAAAAGGAAGCTCTACATTCAATGCTTCTCCTCTCTGCTTTGCCTTGCTTGAAGGAATAATTAAAGCAATTAATCCAACTACTAAAAACAAAACAATGAAAACAATTATTGGAAGCAAAGCAAACGCTGCAAGCAAATTAGTTGGAAAACCTGCTGACGCAAGAATTGCTCCTAAATAAGTTGCTGAAATAATTCCTCCAATTAAAGCAACAATGAATGCAACAACAGTTGAGATTGCAAGCCACTGGCTTCCGCTGTACCTCATGTTTGCAGAAAATAAGTAATAATCAAGCATTTTAACTTGAGGCAGTCCTTGAAGAGCCTTATTCAAAGGCTTTAAAAAAGCTCCAAATGATTCATATATTCTGCCAATTTGTTTTATTGCAGGGCTTTTGAATTCCTTTAATTCTTCAGGGCCTTGAATAGTAATTTTTTCTCTTTTTTCTTCTGCTACAAGGCCTCTTAATTCTCCTAGTCTTCCGCCTGCTTTTTCCTCTACTTCCAATCCTTTTTCAGCATACTTTTTTCTCATTCTGGAAACAATGGATTCAACTTTCTCTAAATCAATTGCTCTTTTTTCTTCTCCCTCGCCACTCAAAGGAGCTCTGGCCTTCTCTAATTTCTCTTTTTCCTCGACTTTTTTTCTTAAAGCCTCTAATTTCTCTTCTTTTCTTTCTTCCTCAGCCATTACTATTCTCTCCTATGATTAGCCATCCAGTCCTGAGTGATTTTGGCTACTTCGTGGCTCTCCCTTATACCTTTATCCACAATAGACTGTAAAACCTTTTGCCTTTCAGCTATGTCCTTTTCTATATCTTCTTTGGACATACCTGTTAATATTTCTATCTTCTTAATAAATGCGCTGTCCCTTCCCTTCCTGAATAACGAATCTTTTGCAGCATTTCTTTCAAACAAAGTCTGCAGCTGAACCTTTCCATCCTTCATTCCTGAGACTTCAGCTATCTCAGTAATTCTCCTAATTGTTCCTTTTCTTCTGTCATGCAGCCTGTGCTCAATCAAAATCAAGTCAAGCGATCCAACCATTAATTCAGGAACATTCATCGGCTTAGTGACAACTCTTACAATTGTTTCCTCTGGAGAATTACTGTGAATTGTTCCCATTGAATTGCCCACAATCACTCCGTTTGCTACAAAGTTGTGAGGAACTTTTCCTGAAAAAGCTGTTTCATTTACTGTTAAATCATAAACAAATCCATTGAAATTTTCTTTAACTATTTCCACAACTTCTTCTTCTGAAAAAGTCGGAAACGAAATTGTGCCATTTACTCCGTTCATTAAAAAATTTACGGAAGCTAATATTTTCTGCCCTGCCTCAATTTTATCAGTCCTTACTTGAACAGTCTTCCTGATTTCTTTTCCTTTAATTAAACTTTCTTTAATTGAATAAAACGGATGATTCCCAGTTAACTTAATGCTCAACCCGCTTGAAAGTTTAACTGAATACAAATCCCCTTCAAAGAATTTTCTTCGAATTTCAATTATCTTCGAATAAACAATTCTGCCATTTGAATCCAAACTTTTAATGAATTTGTTTTCAGAACAATTAACTACTTCAAAAATTCCATCATTAAAAGCATGGTCTTTTTCAAAATTAGCTGAAAATAAATGCTCAATAGAAATTGATGTGCCATTTATTTCTAAAATTGTTTCAGGGGAAAGGCAGCCGTCGTGCCCTGTGTTCATTGCAGTGAACAATGTAGCTGCTTCCGTGTGCCTTACTTCTCCCACAATTATTCTGTCAGGCCTCATTCTTAAAGAATTTTTTGTAAGAATGTCCATTGTAATTTCTCCTTTTCCTTCCAGACCTGGAGGCCTTGCCTCTAATCTGATCCAGTGCTCTAAAGGGAGGTTTAATTCCGCTGTATCTTCTATTGAAAGAACTCTTTCATTTTCTGGAATGAGTGATGAAAGAACATTCAGTAAAGTTGTTTTTCCTGAACCTGTTCCTCCTGCAACTAAAATGTTTGCAGGCTTCACTCCAAAGCCGTCAACAGCAAACCACAGAAATGCAGCTGACTCAACATTCAGTGTACCATAATTAATTAAGTCAATTATTGTGTAAGGGTCTTCCCTGAATTTTCTTATAGTTAAAGATGAACCGCTCACAGAAGCTGGAGGGAAAGTTGCATTAACTCTTGAACCATCCGGAAGCCTTGCATCAAGCAATGGATTAGAGATGTCCACTCTTCTTCCAATTCCTCTTGCAATTCTGTTTACGAGATCCTGAATTTCATTGTCATTGAAAAACTCAATGTTGGTGGTCATCATTTCAAATTCTCTGTGATAAACAAAGACAGGCTTTCTCGGGCCAATAACCATTATTTCTTCAAGCTTGTCGTCTCTGATTAAGTCATCAATTAATCCGAATCCAACCATTTCCCTTACAGCTGACTCCGAGTAAAAAGAATATCTTCTTTCAGGAATATTTAATTCCTTGGCGCTTCTCAAAATTTCCATTATCTGATTGAAGTAAACATTTCTTCTTTCTTCTGGATCCCTGATTTTGTAAGGAGAAATTGAAATTAATCTTGTGGCTGCTTCTTTTATAGTGTTGATGATTGCTTTTTCTGCTGCAGTCGGCCTGGGCACAGGAACAGTGTAATGAAGCAGATGCCTTCCCTCAATTTTGTAAATCTTTACAGGGCCATACTCAGCTACAACAGTTTTTTTTGCTTCCTCTAAAGACTGCACTTCATCTGAAGGCTTTTCTTCTGAAGGCATTGATTTCTTTTTAAGTTTTGCAAAAAACCCTCCCTGCTTTTCAGGCTCTTTAGAAACTCCTTTTGCTTGCTCGAAAAAAGGCTTTGCAGTCACTGCCTTCATTGCAGTTGGTGCAGCCGGCTGGGTTGAAGCCGCTCCAAGAGAAAAAGCTGCTTTCTGCCTTGAAGCCATCAGCCTTGCTTCAAATGAACTTAAATCCTTGTCAATTGCCTGCGCACCCATTACTTCCTTTACCTTGTCTTCTTCAGCTTTGGATTCAACGGGCTCCGGCATTGAAGGAGCAGGCATTGAAGGCTTTTCAGCTTCCTGTTTTTCCTTTGCCTTCTTAACCAAGTCCTGCAAAGAACCTACAGGTTTTTTAGAATCTGATTTCTCTTTCTTTAATCTGTCAAACAAACTTCCAATAGAACCTTCAGCCATTAAATCCCACTTACAATACTTTTTATCTTTTATAAAATTAACTAAAACTAATATATAAATATTCACTGGACAAAAGTAGGCCTTTTTGAAAGCATTTTAGGCAAAGGAATCTGCCTGAACGGAAGCTTTTCAGTCCTCAATTTAATTTCTTTAACCAGGCTCTCCAAAGAGAAATCCTTCTGCAAATTATTTTCCCTGATTCTTACTGAAAAATTCTTTGAATTAATTTCCTTGTCCCCAATCACTGCAAGGTATGGAACCCATTCCCTTCCGGCTTCACGGATTTTTTTGCTTAAAGATTCATTCCTGTCATCAACATCTGCTCTGATGCTTTCTGCTTCAATTTTTTCGCTCAGCTTCAAGGCAAAATCTAAATGAGATTCATTGATTGGAATAATTCTCACCTGAGTAGGTGAAAGCCATAAAGGCAGTGAAGGAACTTTTCCTTTAAGTTCCTGCATATACGCTTTTTCCAGCAATGCATACAGTACACGCTCAATTGCTCCGCTTGGACTTAAATGAAGAATGAATGGAAACTGCTTTTTTCCATTTTTATCAGTGTACTCAATTTTGTATCTCTGCGCGTTCTCAACATCAATCTGATCAGTTGTAAGCGCGCTTGCTTTGCTTAAAGCATCAACAAAATTCCATTCATACTTTAAAGCAAAATAAAAAAACTGCTCTTCCCACATTTCAATCAAAGCAGGCTTTCCGAATCTCTTCACTAAATCTGAAATGAATTCTTTGTGCTCGTTCCAGAAAGGCTTCACAACCCTTAAAGCAAACTCTAAATCATCTGAAACATTGAAGCCGATTTTATGCATTACGTTTCTCGACATTTCAAATCTCTTAATGTACTGCTCTTTAGCCTGCTCTAAATCAGCGCAGAAAGCATGGCAGTCAGGCATAGTGAAAGCCCTCAATCTCCTTAATCCTGTAAGCTCTCCTCTCTGCTCAACCCTGAAAGAATACTTCGCTAATTCATAAAGCCAGATTGGAAGATCCTTGTATGAAACCTGAGTGTCATGCATCATTAAGAACTGCCCGAAGCATGCAGCGAACCTCAAAAAAACTTTTTTGTTTGGAGTTTCAATGGTGTACTGCCTTGCAGGAAACCTGTTGAGATAACTTTTCAGAGAAGGGTGCTCGAAATCAAACATTATTGGAGATTCAATTTCCATTGCGCCGTTTTCATGCAAAGTTTTAGTTACAAGCTCTTCAATCAAAGCTTTAACCATTTTTCCTTTAGGAGGATACCTTAAATTTCCCGGATCACTTCCAAGCTCGTAATCAGCCAAGCCCAGCTGCTTCATTAACTTTACATGAGGCGGCTCCTGATCGGCTTTCCTTGACTTATTTATTTCATAATTCGCAAAAGTTTTCAGGTTTTCATTTCCCTTAAAGTCAAAGCCCTCCAGAGTTCCCTCGCTGACCTTCAAAGGATTAAGCTTGCCGTTCAAGTCAAGAACAAACCAATTGCTTTTCAGTTTCTCTTCTTTTTTTACTGCTTCGCTTACATCCTGCTTAACTTCCTTGTCAGCAATTATTTCCCTGCTTAACTCGCTTAAAGGATGCCCCTTGCTTTTAATAGTGAAAGCCTTATACCATCCAAAAGGAGCCTGAAAAACTTCAAAGCCATTTCCCTCTAATTTTTTCTGAATTAAATTCATTGAATTAATTGCTGTTTCAGGCTTTGAAGGCTTCTTGCCAAAAAGAAGATGAACATAAGGATACAAAACAATTCTTTTTTCTTTAATCTGATTTAAAACATCAATTACATCCAAAACAAATTTTTCTGCAAGAGCTTCTTCTTTTTCTTCATCAGCAAGCTCAAAAGCCATAAAGCAAACCAGGCAGTCCGTTACTTTATTTTTCTTTAAATCATCAGTTAATTCAACTGCAAGCTTTGTTTTCTTTTTAACCTCAAATTCAAGCAAATCCGAGTGAATGAAAACAGTATTCATGAAACAAATAGAATTCAAAAGAATTTAAAATTCTGACTTAAGCAAAAAATACATTAAAAAAACCAAAAAAAGCCTGTGGAGGGAATTGAACCCTCGATCTACCGCTTACTAGGCAGTGATTCTAACCACTAAACTACACAGGCAAGAGATACATTTCGCTTGAAAAACAAATTTAAATTTAATTCAAAGGAAATTTGCTGAATAAAGTCTTTTTATTTAAATAAAGCAATTAATTTACTGTATGCTTAAAGGACTGCCGATTGATTCACGGATTTACGGATTAAAGGAAATCACTTCACTGCAGGGATTAGAATTTCAAGGAAATTCTCCTCCTGGATTGTTTGTTTCCCACACTAATTACCCTAAAGTAACAATCAGCCCAATGACTCCTGTAAGCATTGTAGAAGATTCAGATTTACTGGATAACCCTGAAAGATGGTTTGGGAGAAGCCTTGAAGAATTAATTGCGATGAGGTCCAGCTTGCTGAGGTCAACTAAATTAATTAAAACAATTGAAGCAAGAAATCCTGGAAAAGAGTTAAGCTTAATGCAGGAAACAGTGATGAGCGAAAAGCCTGTTGACTTAGAAATTCATTTAAAGAAAAAGCCTTCACTGAAAATGGATTTTGACTCAAGGTTCGCTCCGCTTGGGCCCTCTGCTCCCCTGAAAAAAATTTCTCTGGAAAGCAATCCAAAAATTCCAAGGGCAATTGATTACCTTGCATCAGACGGAGAAGTGAAAAGTTCTTTCGCATTAAACGAGCTTTACAGTAAAGGAATCAAAATTCATTCACTCTATAAATTGCTTTCATGCGGAACACTCGGAGTGCAAAAAAACAGGGTTTTAGTTCCAACTAAGTGGAGCATTACAGCAGTGGATGACTCAGTTTCAAAAAAATTAATTGAAAAAATAAAGTATTACAGGGAAATTGATTCCATTCAATTATTTCAAGCAGAGCATTTATGGAACAAGTACTGGATTTTGTTTCTGCCAAGACCTTACAGCTATGAAATGCTCGAAGCATGGATAAGAGAAAACAAATCACTGCATGAAACTGAAGTGCTTGCTGATTCTGAATTCTTTGAAGGAAGAAAAAAATATGCATCAGAAATAACTGGAGCATATTATTCAGGAAGGCTTGCAATAGCTGAGCACCTAGAAAAAATTAAAAGGCAGGCTTCAGCAATAATTTTCAGGGAAGTGCAGGAAGAATACAAAACATCTTTAGGGACATGGCAGATAAGGGAAGCAGTAAGGCATGCATTTCAAAAAAAGCCATTAGAGTTTCAAGATTTGAATTTAGCTTTAAACTTTATTTCAACTAAATTAAGGCTTCCTTTAAATAAATTTAAAGAAAAATCAAAGCTATTAGATAATGTATTTTATCAAAAACAATTAAAGGAATGGATGTAAATGAATAAAGAAAATGAAATAGAAATCAGATTTGAAGTGAAAGACAAAAAAATTTTTCAGGAATTCAGTGAATTGAATAAGGTTCTTGAATTTGAAAAAGCTTCAGAAAAAAAAACACTTATAGAGAACCAGATTTTTGATGACAAGAAATTCAGCCACGCAAAAAAAGGAATTTTATTCAGGATAAGAAGAAAAGATGAAAAAATTTTCGCTGCATTCAAGAAAAGGATTTCAATTAAAGAAGGCCTGGAAGAAAACGAGGAAATTGAAGAAGAAGTTTCTGGAAAGCAGTTGAAGGAATTCGAAGAAGGAAGCTTTGAAAACAAGGCAGTAAAGAAATTCAAAGAAAACTTTTTCAATGCAGAAAAAATTCTTTTAATTAAAACAAAAAGAACTGAAATCAATTTCAAAAACAGAAAAGGAAAGGGATTTGAAATTGCTTTGGACGACTCAAAGTACGAATTGCTGGGAAAAGCATTTGCTGATGCAATGATTGAAGTGGAAAGCAGGGGATTAAATGAAAAAGAATTCGGAAAAGTACTGGATTTCTTTAAAGAAAAATTTCATCTTCCAGCAATAAATGAAAACAAAGTTGAAAGAGCCTACAGGTTTTACATGGAAAGCAAAAAAAACTAAGAAAAAAAACACTAAAACTTAAACAAAAATTTTTTATATTCAGAAATGCGTAATTAATACATGGGCGAGAATTTCTGGCTTAAAAGAAAGGAAGTAATCGAAAGCCTTAAAGGATTCAAGATTCCTGTGGAAGTAATCGGAAACATGCCGGAAAAAGACCAGGAACTTGCATTGCGGCAGTTAAGGGATGCCCCTTTAGGCGGAACAACTTACACTGCAAAAAAAATAATTAAAAAATTCACTAATTACTGAATTCAATAAAAATAAATACTTTCAGTAAGCTGTTTTGTTTATGCCTTTAGAGCCAAGACATAAAAGAGAATTCGCATTCCCAAGAGGAAAAAAAATTGATTTTCAAAAAGCTTCAGCTGAAATTAAGAAACTTGAAAACTTTCACTTGGCTTCAAGAACCAGAAGAGAGCAGGGAACTCAAAACCTTAAAGATGAATTGAATGAAGAAAAAAGAAAGCCTGAGATTTTAAAAGACAAAGAAAAAAGTCTTGAAATAGCAAACGAAATTAATTACGCTAAAGAATTCACTAAAGCAAATGAAGCAGTCATTAACGCAATACAGCTAATCAGGGAAAGCCTGAAAAATAAAAAATTCTACAAGAATAAATCAAACAAATCAGCGGCAGATTTAATGAATTCAAAAATTTTTTTAAGAGACCTTGAAGAAACGCATGAAATAGTTCAATTAAAGCATGACCTTACAGCTGCATTCAATTTATTGAAGGAAATCTCTGAAAGATTTTCAGAATAAATTAATTCAAATATCCATACTTTATAAACAGGTTTTTAATTTCACGATGTATTTCTTCAAGTTTTTTTTCATCTCTTTCGCCCTTCTGCTTACTGGATTCAGCGTCGAGTGCTTCCTGCAATGGCTTAAGTTCTTTTAAAAAAACCAATTCTTGAATTCAATTCTTCGATTCTGGCTCCTGCTCTCTCTTTTTTGGCTTCCTTTAATTGAGTTTCTAAAGAATCAAGCTCTTCCTTAATATTGGGAACAAGAATTAGGTCTTTTTCTTGTCCTCTATTTGTAGTTCCCCGTGGTAGATCATA
>DATDZZ010000013.1:0-5972 GCA_035288565.1 archaeon | reverse complement strand
AGGAAATGAAAAAGAGTCAATTGTTTTAAGGCCCATTAATTCCACTGAAGCAATGACAGCAAACTTTTATGAAATGAAAAAAGAAATTTTGAATGAAATGACTGAAAAATTAATGCAATTAAATGTATCAGCAGTGCTATTCGATTTAACTGACAAGCCTCCAGGAACAATTGAATGGGAATAAAAGTAATATTTATATACATCAATATACATGTGTATATTAGGTGATAAAGTGGCTAATGCGACAACAATTAGGCTAGAGCAGAAAATTAAGGCCGAATTGGATGAGTTAAAGAACACTAAAAAGGAAAGCTATGCAGAGGTAATTGAAAGATTAATTATGATTGCCAAAGAAGACTTGCTATTGGAGAAAGATGAAATAAGGCAAATTGAAAACTCTTTAAAAGCCATAAAGGCAGGCAAAGTTTTGACGCTGAAAGAAGCCGAGAAAAAGTGGGGCATCTAATTGTTTGAGATCCTGATTAATCAAGCCTTTGCAAAAGAACTTAAAAAATTGCAAATGCATGAAATAGAAAGGATCAAAGAAAAACTCAGGGCAGCACAAGAAAATCCAATGCTGTATTTTGAACGCCTTTCGGGTTTGGAGCTGTATAAGCTCAGAGTTGGAAAGTTCAGGGTAATTGCAGTTATTAATTTCAGGGAAAAAACAATTTCACCCATCAGCGTAAAATTAAGAAAAAATGCCTATGATCAGCTTAAGTAAATTAAGTTTAATCAGTTCTTGGGAACTGGATCTTTAAAGCATCATTGAACGCAAGCAAATGCTGGAACCTTAAGGCAAAAGTATTTAAATAATTAAAGTAATTTTAAATCATGAAAAAGCAATCTTTTCATTTAGAACCGAAAAAAACCAGCGTTGCTCTCGGATTAACCTTTGCAGTGCTTCATGCAGTGTGGGGCTTGCTTGTTGCTTCAGGCTTCGGGCAATGGTATGCAGACCATGTGTTGTCTGTCCATTTCCTTTCAGCTTCAGTAGCAGTGAATCCAGTTGACTGGGTTTTGCTGGCAGTTGGAGTTGTTGGGGCATTCGCTATAGGGTATGTTTCCGGCTTTGTGTTCGCTTTGCTGTGGAACAAGGTAAGCAAATAATTTCTTTATTTTTTCGTAACCACTACAGTTTTTTTTTGCTTAAATAGCTGACAGCGTTTTCAAATACTTTGAATCCTTCACCTTTTTCTTCAAAGTTTTTTCTGTAACTTATTGGATCCTGCCAGCCGTACTGGTTTCTTTCAGGGTGAGGCATTAAGCCGAACACCCTTCCTGTTTCATCGCAGATTCCTGCAATGTCATCAACCGAGCCGTTAGGGTTTTCCCTGTATTTGAAAACAACTTGGTCATTGTCATATAATTCTTTCAATGCTTTTGCATTTTCCGGAACAAATTTTCCTTCTCCATGGGCAATTGGAACTCTTAATGAATCAATTCCTTTACTGAAAATGCATTTTCCTTTATTTACGTTCTTTAATTCAACCCATTTGCAGATAAAGCTTCCAGAATCATTGAAAGTTAAAGTTGCTTTATTGTTTCCCGGAAGCAGTCCAGCTTTAACTAAAACCTGAAAGCCGTTGCATATGCCGATAACTAGGTTGTCTTCTTTAATGAATTCCTTTAATTCATTTCCTAATTTAAGTGTAAGTTTGTTTGCAAGGATTTTAGCTGAACCTAAATAATCACCGTAAGAAAAGCCTCCTGGAAGGAACAGCATTTGATAATCAATTAATTTTATTTCTTTTCTTAAAAGAGAATTAATGTGGGCTTCAGTTACTTCTGCTCCAGCTCTCTTCATTGCGTGGCTTGCTTCATAATCGCAGTTTGTTCCCGGGCTTCTTAAAACCAAAACTTTTTTTCCTTTATTGTTCATTCTACCACTGCAAAGTTTTTTTCCATGTTTTCTTTAATTCAAGCACATCTGAATTAACCAGAATTTTTTCTCCAGCTTTAATTAATAATTTCTTTGAATTATTTACAGAACCAATTAATGCAAAAGAATTTCCTTTCATTAATTCTTCAAATTCTTTCTGCCTGCTTTTATCTACTTCTGCGATGAACCTTGAATTTGATTCAGAAAATAAAATGAAATCATTTCTTTCAATTTTTTCTCCTAAAGGAACTTTTCTTAAATCAATTTCTGCTCCTAGCTCGCCTGAAAAAGCCATTTCAGCTGCAGCCACCCCTATTCCGCCTTCACTGCAGTCATGCAGTGCCTTAATTATTTTTGAATCAAATGAAGAGCCTTTTTCTGTTACTTTGCTTACTGCATTGAATAATTTTTTTGCTTTCACTGCATTGACTTTTGGAACAGTGTTTCCAATTAATTTTTTTGAAAGAAGGTAATGGCTTGCCCCCAATTCATTGAATGTTTCTCCTAAAATGTAAATCAAGTTTCCTGGCTGCTTAAAGTCTGATGAGACTCTTGTGTTTGAATCCTTCATTACACTTATTGCTGAAATTAATAATGTTCCAGGAATCGCAATATTTTTTCCTTCAACAGCATACTCATTATTGAAGGAGTCCTTTCCTGAAATGAATGGAGTGCCATAAGCTTTAGCGAAATCATAGCAGGCTTTAACTGTTCGTACTAGCGCCCCTAATCTGTCTTCCTTGTTTGGATTGCCCCAAGAAAAATTATCAAGTATGGCTATTCTTTCCAATGAACCGCCAACAGCAATAATGTTTCTTACAGCTTCATCTATTACTGAAGCAGCCATCCAGTAAGGGTCAATGTCTCCGTATAAAGGATTTATTCCATTTGAGATAATTACTGCTTCTTTTGCATCCAGAATAGGTTTCACTATTGCAGCGTCTCCTGGGCCGTCATTATTTATTCCAACTAAAGGCTTGAGCATTGACCCTCCCTGCACTTCGTGATCGTACTGCCTTAACGTGGATTCTTTTGAAGCAATGTTTGGCATTGCAAGCAAAGTTTTAAGCGATTCATCCAATGTTTTTGGTTCTTCAAAGGAAGGCTCTTCATTTTCAGGCAGGCTCCATACAGCTTTTCTTTCAAATAAAGGATTCCCTTTATGCAGGAACTCCATTGAAAGCTCTCCAACCAATTCATTATTGTAAAGAAGTGAAAGCATTTTCTTTCCAGTGAATTTTCCTATTACAGTTGCTTCAACTGATTCATCTTCAAACATTTTAGTTAACTGCTTTAAGTTTTTTTCCGGCACTGCAAGAAGCATTCTTTCCTGGCTTTCGCTCACCCAAATTTCCCAAGGCTTTAAGCCCTGATACTTTAAAGGAGCTTTATCTAAATGGATTTCAATACCTAAATCCTCGCCCATTTCTCCTGCAGCAGAAGAGAAGCCTCCTCCGCCAATATCAGTGATTGCATTGAACAGTCTTTTGTCTCTTGCTTTAAGAATCACGTCAGCGAATTTTTTTTCCTCTATAGGGTTGCCGATCTGAACAGCGCTGACAGAAGACTCTTCATCCAGTTCAAGAGAAGAAAAAGTTGCTCCGTGAATTCCGTCTTTTCCGGTTCTTGCTCCAACCACTACAACCAAGTCATCTTTTTTTGATTCCTTTAAATGAAATCCTTTTGGAATAATTCCTGCAGTTCCGCAGAACACTAAAGGATTTCCTACATATCTTTCCTCGAAAACAATTGCTCCATTCACTGTAGGAATTCCCATTCTGTTTCCGTAATCTCTGACTCCTCTTCGAACTCCTTTAGCAATTCTTTTAGGATGAAGAATTCCTTTAGGAAGTTCATTGAACGGAAGATCATGGGGGCCGAAGCAGAAAACATCAGTGTTAGCGAAAGGCTTTGCCCCCAAGCCAACACCTAAAATGTCTCTAATAACTCCCCCTATTCCAGTGTTAGCTCCGCCGTAAGGCTCTAAAGCAGAAGGATGATTGTGGGTTTCAACTTTGAATGCAACATCAAAAGAATCATTGAATTTAATTATTCCTGCATTATCTGAAAAAACCGAAACAAGCCAGTCAACTTCTTTTCCGATTTCATCAGTTGTTTTTTTAATGAAATTTTTAAACAAGCCTTTAATTTTTTCATTTTTCCCGTTTTCAAAGTAATCAATTGAGCCGCTCATTACTTTGTGCTTGCAGTGCTCGCTCCAAGTCTGAGCAAGCGTTTCCAATTCAATGTCAGTTGGATTCCTTTTCAGTTGCTTAAAATAATTCTGGATTGCCTTCATTTCCAATGCATTCAATGAAAGAAGCATGTCCTTGGATAATTTAACAAGCTGCTCTTCATTCAATTCAAGAATCCTGATTTCTTCAATCAATTCATTCATTTTTTTCCCTTTAAGGCTTTGAAATCCTCTATAATTGAATTTGCCAGCAATCCTTCACCAATTTTTTTTGCATCGCTTTCAGTCAATGATCCTTTCAAGTAATATTTTCTTGCAGTTCTCACAGAAACATCTTTTTCAAGCAAATCCTGTATTCCTTCTTTAGCAATGATTCCAATATTGTCTGTTACATCCGCATGAAAGTTAACTTCAATAATCCAGTCAAAGCCTTTCCTTAAATCTTCATTTAAAGAAAATTCCTGGACAACTTTATCAGTGCAGAGCTCTGAAGCAATTTTTTTAACTTCCTCAATGCTTAAATCGGATTTAATTTTAAATAACTCGGAATACTTCACTTCAGAAACAGAATCAATCAATAAATCTTCTTTAATGTCACTTAAAGTTGAGTTTCCTGTTGCATCAAAAAACTCTTTTTTATAGCCAACCTCAATAACATGAGTCTGCATAAAAGAAGATAAAAGCAAAAGAAATATAAAAGAAATTAATTACCTTAAAATTGTTCTCTCTCTTCCAGGCCCTAAAGAAACCACTTTAACTGGAACATTCAATTCCTTTTCAATAAAGTTCACGTAAATTTGCGCTTCTCTTGGAAGATAGGAGAATTCAGTGTACTTACTGGTGTCCTCTAAAGTAAATCCATTAAATTCTTTATAGAAAGGCTGAAGTTTTTCCTGCATTGAAATTGTTGCTGGAAAGTCAGCAATTAATTCTCCATTGCTCTCGTAGCCGGTGCATACTTTCAGCTTCCGGATTCCGCTTAGCACATCCAGTTTAGTTAAAGCAATTTCATTTATTCCATTCAATTTAATTGCCTGCTGAACCAATGGAAGATCAAGCCAGCCAACCCTTCTCGGCCTGCCGGTAGTGGTTCCGAATTCTGCTCCCTGCTTCCTGATTCTGTCACCTAAATCATCAGTTAATTCAGTAATGAATGGCCCCGCACCAACTCTTGTGGTGTAAGCCTTTACAATTCCTATAACTCTTTTAATCCATGAATGATTTACTCCTGCTCCGGAAAAAAGCCCTCCAATTGTTGGATTAGAACTGGTAACAAAAGGATAAGTTCCCTGATCCAAGTCAAGAAAAGTTCCTTGAGCGGATTCAAACAAAACTTCTTTTCCTTCTTCCAATGCCTTATTTAAAATATTTGAAACATCCCCAGCAAAAACTGAAAGCCTTTTTCCATAAGAAGAGTATTCCTTCAAAACTTTTGCAAGTTCAAGAGACGAAGCATCAACCTCGTAAACCTTTTCTAAAATCTTTTTTTTCACGGGAAGAATTTCTTCAAGCTTCTCTTTAAGCCTTTCCTCACTCAGTAGATCCTCAAACCTTATTCCGATTCTAGCGGCTTTGTCTTCATAGCATGGGCCGATGCCTCTCTTGGTTGTCCCGATTTTTTTCAAGCCTTTTAAATCTTCATTTCTTTCGTCAAACATTGTATGATAAGGCATTATTATGTGGGCTCTAAAGTCAATAGTCAGATCAACTTTCCTGTCTTTAAGCCTTTCAAGCTCCTCCAGTAAAACTCTTGGATCAACAACGACTCCAGCACCAATAAGAATTTTCTTATTCTTTACAACTCCTGAAGGAAGCAGATGAAACTTGTAAACTTTGTCTTCAACAACAACTGTGTGCCCTGCATTGTTTCCGCCCTGATAACGGACAACATACTCG
>DATDZZ010000012.1:0-2930 GCA_035288565.1 archaeon | reverse complement strand
ATCAATTGATTTGCATTAACTCTTCCCAAAAAATATCTTCCAGAGGAAAGTCTCTTTTTAATTGGTTTATTTTTCCATGATTTTCTTTTAGCCATAGAATGAATTTTAGCTTATTTTTTTAAAAATTTTTGAATATTTTAGCCGCGGATATTAAAATACCTATTATAAATTGCGTATAATTTTTTTATCTGGGCAGTAGTTAATGAACTGTTAGTTAAGCTTTGGTTAATTGACTTTAAAGCAGTTTGGTCTGCTAATCTTAACTCAATTCCTTCGGTCGGGGCTTGGTATAATTCTTCAAGCTTTGCCGCCACATCAGCAATTTGTTTTTCGCTTCTCCCTTTTTGTGCTGCTAACTGTCTTAATAATTCAGTTTTCTGCTCCTGGGCCAAATTTGAGATATCTGGAAGTTTTGGTACTCCTTTATTGGGGGTTATTGGTTGCTTTGAGGTTGCTTGGCCCCCCTTACTTTTTTGGCTTTTTGTTCCTTTGCTTGCACTGCTTGGTTTTGATGGTCTTCTTGCCATGAAATAAAATAATTCTTCTTTAATTTAAATCTATCCCAGAATTGTTATGTAGCACAAATCTTTTTCTTTTGCCTTTCTGCTTTGCATTTAAATATTTCTTTTTCCTTATTTTTTAATGACTAAAAAATTCACTTCCCAGAGAACTTTAAGTGAAAGGGAATCAAATAAAAGAAAGGCTAGGAGACTTCAACGAGAAAGCGAGGGAAGAAAGCCTTTGGCTGAGGCTTTAACTATTGCTTTTCCTGAAGAGCTTGGAAGGGCTATTAAAAGAAATGAATTAATTTTTTTTGATGGAAAAACAAGAATTTCTTTGCCTTTGAGCAGGAGGTTTTTAGGCAAATCAAATGACTTGCAGGGCTTGTACAAAATTGATGAAAATAAGTACATTTCTTTCAGGTCTTCAATTGAAGAAGGCTTTGGAGTGAAGCTTCCAATGATTAATTTTTATTCTGTTGAATTAATTGGAAAAACCGTTTTAGAATTGCCTTTAAAAAGCAACTTTGTAACAAGGGGAAGAGAGCTTGCTCACATGAAAATTGAAGATGAATTAAGGGGAAGAGGCCTTGTTTTAAAGGCTTTATCTAAAACAGAAAGAGAGGCCAGAAGCATTGCAGAAAGCAATGGATTGATTCATTTCACTTCCAATCCAATGTTTCAGAAAATATTTGAAAAACTTGGATTCAAAAAAGCAGGGGAAATGAAAAACCCTGTTGAGCCTGAAAAAAGCAGAGTCATATTAATGAAGAAAGCTAAACCCAATCCAGAAGACAACATGGCAAAATATCACAGAATTGAAGCAATTGATCCGAAGACAGGCAAAGCAAGAATGTTTACTTTTGAAATAAAATAAAAAAAGCAGTGGAAATAATCTTTTTCCTTTTCTAATAATCTTTTTTTTATTTTTGATGCAAAACTATTTATTTGTCTTTTTCCTTTGTTTTTTATGAAGAAATTTGTTTTGTTTTTTCTTTTAATTGCTTTTGTTTTTTTCAGCGGCTGCGTTTCCTGCCCTCCTGCTAATTGGGCGGGGCCTAGACCTCCTGGATGCGAAGCAGGAGATGAATCAATTTTTCCTGATGTTCCTGAATCTCTTCCTTCTTTGGGGGAAATTCCTTTAGAGCAGGCAATTCCAGCTGCTGTAGCAGAAGAAAAATTTGCCTACGTGCTTCCTGATGAATTTAAGTCAGAGTTCAGCAAACCTGAATTCATTCAAAAACCTTCTTTGAAAAGTGATTTTTTTATTGGGCACACTTTCATGGATTATTATTCCACTAATTACTTTAACAGTTTTCTTGGCTCGACTCTTGATTCAATGAAGGAATCAGGGAACTGGATTGTGTACGATAATTATTTCAGTTATTATTCTATTGAGCCTCCAAAAATTGGAGAGTTTACTCAAAGGTTTTCAGGTTTTTTCAGGGATGCAACTGAATCTGAGTTAAAGGAAATGATTCTAAAAGCTCATGAAAAGGGTTTGAAGTTTGCTTTAATGCTTGAATTAAATTATGATGTTATGAGAGGCGATTGGCAGGGCTGGGAATATCAGGAAGCTTTTTGGGAGAAAAGCGCTGGAAGATTAGATGAATTAGGAAGAGAGCTTGAAAGCAATTCACCTGAAATAAATGCTTATTGGGATTCTTGGTTTAAGGAATATGAATCTTTTGCAT
Source organism: archaeon (assembly GCA_035288565.1). Taxonomy (GTDB): domain Archaea; phylum Iainarchaeota; class Iainarchaeia; order Iainarchaeales; family DATDZZ01; genus DATDZZ01. Next base: position 736 of record DATDZZ010000012.1, on the reverse strand, counting down.
TAAATCATGCAAGAATTGCTGAGGAAAATAACGCTGAAATGTTTATTATTGGAAAGCAGTTAGAAGGAGCTTTAAGCAAGGGAAATGAACAGCGATGGAGAAATTTAATTAAAAAAATCAAAGAAATCTATAAAGGCCCGGTTAGTTATGCTGCATGGACTAGCGAAAATTTTTCTCAGGCTGAATTCTTTCCTTATGAGGAAGCTGACTACATTATGATTTACTTATACAATAATGCAAGCGGAAAAGAGAATCCTTCAATTCAGGAATTAAAAGACTCTTTTGAAAACTTTAATTTAAATCAATTCAAGCCTTTAAGCGAAAAATATGGAAAGAAAGTGATTTTTTTAACTCCTTTTCAAAGCAGGGATTTTGGAGCCAAACAGGAATGGTTTGAGCCTTCAGCTCCCTCTCCAAATGTTAAAGAAGACTTGTTAATTCAGGCTAAAATGTATGAAGCATTCCTTCAATCCATTGAGGATGAGGATTGGGTGCAGGGAATGTTCACTTGGGGTTATTGGTGGAGAAATGACTTTGATGAAATGTTCAAAAAAGGAGACTCTTCATTCAATAAATCCTCAACTGTTAGAAACAAGCCTGCAAATGAAATAATAAAAAAATGGAATAACAGCAAATAAAAACAATTCAATATTATTTAATTAAGGAATAAACGTTCGTCCAAGTTTTCGTGCTTCTTTATTTTTTTAATTGAACTTCCTGAAATACCTTTTGATTG
>DATDZZ010000011.1:0-3532 GCA_035288565.1 archaeon | reverse complement strand
TTATTTTGTTTTAATGAAGAGGTTAATGCTTAGAGTTGCAGAGAAACTGGCTGAAAAAAAAGGAATTGATTTTTTGATTACCGGAGAAAATCTTGGACAGGTTTCTTCTCAGACTTTAAGCAATTTAGCTTCAATTGATTCATCTGTAAAAATTCCTGTATTGAGGCCTTTGATTTCATTTGAAAAGCAGGAAATAATTGATTTCAGCAAAAAAATTGGAACTCACGACATTTCTGTCGGTCCAGAAATGTGCGATGTTCTGGGCCCAGATAAAGTGGCAGTGAAAAGCAGTGAAAAAAAATTGAACGAATTAGAGAAAGAAATTAACATGAAAGAATTATTGAAGGATCTCCTTAACAGTAATTCAATTAATTAAAAAAAATGAAAATAGAAAATTCTATTTAAAGTAAACTTTCTGCCAAGCCCATGTCAGAAGCCAGCCCAGCACGTAACCTTCAACAAATGCAATTACTACTCCAATAACTGCATTCGTTAAATCGAATGGCAGCACTGAAACAGGCAAGGCCAAAAGCTTCGCTGACAAAGAGAAGTCAACCCATTGCTGGCCCCACCCAATTAACAGCAATAAATACCAAATTACTGCCACTACCGCGAAGGTCAATCCAAGGACAGTACTGTTCTTCTTGAAATCCTCTAAGGTATGTTTAGCCATGAATTCCCAATAATTTTACTTATTTATAAATGTATCGAGTGGGTTTAAACCAAAAAAAAAGAGAAAATAAAAAATAAAATAAAGCCTTTTTGAAGGCTTTTATTCTGCTGTGCTTAAAACTGAGTCAAAGACGCTGAATGGAAGCGCTCCGCCTAATCTTACAGCAATTTTTCCAGTGCTTCCTGAATCTTCAACTACTTCAGCTAAAACTCTTCCATAAGTTGAGTTTATTGCATTTGCTGCGGCAACTAAATCTTCTTTTTTGCTTTCATCTGCCACCACAATGAATCCCGGAGTTCCAGTGATTCCTGCTTCTGCTCCTGTCTGGAAATTACTGTTAACTTCTGCTTCAAATTTCTTTGAATCAAGGCAGGAGTCAAATGAAGCTGAATTCAATGCAAGGCTTTTAGCCATTGCCTTTAACCCAGCAGCTGAAATGTCTCCTTGAGCTAAATTTGTTTCAAAAATCTTGTCGTGCATTTCCCAGTACTTTCCCTGATCTCCAGCGCACCTTGCAGCCAATGCCCCAGGCATTGCATTTGGATGAAAGCTTAAAGGGAAATCCATGTAAGCAAATTTCACTTTATTTGTATTCACATAATTTTCTTGAATTGGCTTTAAGGCGTCCCCGAAAAATTTGGCGCAGAAAGGGCATTCAAAATCGGAAAATTCATAAACTGCCACTGAAGCATTTGCGTTTCCCTTCACTTGAGCCGGAGCTTCATTTAATAATTTCTGCAAATCAATTTTTTCCAATGCAGGTTCTGGAGCTGTAACTGTTCCTGCATTTACTGCGCCTCCTTTTAATTCAATTCCTTGCAAAGCTCCTGCTAAAGAATTCATGCTTGTGCTTAACGCTGATCCTGCTGAAACAATTGCTACTGCCATCAATAAAGAAGCAATCAAAATGCTTGCAGGAAGGTACAACTCATTATGCTTTGTCATTCATCCTTCACCTCTAAATTTTTTTAATTATTAATTTAATTCAAATTCAATATTAATTGAAATAAATTAAATTAATTCAAGCTTTTGCTTGAAGCTCATTCCAAATTTATAAGTATCAATAAGCAGACTTAATTTTATTAATGTTTTCAAATTAACAAATTTAAAGAAAAACAGTTTTTGGTGTTTTTTTTGGAAAGATTTGGGGGGACTGCATTAAAGCATTTTGTACCCTTTCCGGGTTAGGTTGCCCCCCGATCTTTTTTTTTAATTTCGGTTTTTCAGGGATAACACCGACTTGATTATTGATTCTTTGAATTTAATTTTATGGTGTTAAGAATCCAAACTATTTTTTTGGTTTAACAAAAGCAATTTATACTGTTTCAAACATAACTTTTTGCCTAATGATGAATCGCAAACTATCTGAAAAGTGAAGAAACTGGCTCGAACTGAAGGCACTTTAAACTTTGCATAAACTTTTTATTTCAGCAATTCATTGTATGTGCATGGTTGAAGTATTAAATTTCGGGTCAAAGGATAAAAAGCAGATAAAGGATTTACTGAAAAAATTTGAAGAAGTGAAGACAGGAAACGAGTTTGAGGAATTCAGGGCTAAAATTAATTCCTCTGTTGTTACTCTTTATCACACTGGAAAAATTACGATTCAAGGCAATGACTCAGAAAAGGTCAAGGAATTAATTATTTCTTCTTTGAATCTTTCCAAGGAATTGGTTTTAGGCTTTGATGAAACAGGGAGAGGGGAAAAAACAGGTCCTTTTGTTGTTTCAGGAATTTTAGGTGAAACAAATTCGCTTAGAGATGTAAGGGATTCAAAAAAAACCTTGAACATTAAGAAAGGCTTTAACTCTGTTTCAAAAAATTCTCTTGCTTTGTTTTCTGTTTCTTTGAATGCCGAGTACATTGATTCTTTGAGAAAGAAAGGCCATACAATGAATTCAATTGAAGCTGATTTCATTAACTCAGCTATTTCTTTTTTTGAAAACAAGGACAAAACAAAAATAATTGTGGATGGCGGAAAAATTAATGGAGTGAATGAGAAAGCTGAATTCATTCCCGGAGCAGATGACTTAGAGCCGGTAGTGTCAGCTGCTTCAATTTATTCAAGGCACTTGAGAGATGAATCAAAAGACAATAAACTTAGAAAGACTTGGAATTTAAAGAAGTGATTCTTTGCCTAAAAAAAGCCGGCATGAAAAAACAGTTGCCATAAAAAAATCCATTGAAGCAGGAATTGAAGGGATTTATTCTTTGCCTGAAACAGATCAAAAGCAATTGACTTCATTTTTCATTGGGCACATTAAAAGGAAGCTTAGGAGAAAAGGGCTTCATGCAAATCCTTTGACTGTTATGATTTTTATTTTTGAAAAAGCTGATTCCTTAAGCACAATGCTGCTAAACCCTGCAATAATTGGTGGAGGCAAAAAAACGGAAATTGAAAATGAGTTAATGAAACTTAATTTTTTGAAGAAAAGCTATTCAAATCAATTCTTCAAATTCTCTTTGGAGGAAATTTCAAAGGACTTCAGAAGGAAATTTAACGCAAGAAAAATCAATGAAATTGATGCTCTTGCCTTTATTGAGGAAAGGATTAATTTCGAGAAAGCCAGAATTGTTGTTGGAGGAGAAGAGGAAACAGCGAAGAATGCAAGAATCAAAATGTGGGGTTTCCTCAGGGACTTGGTTTTAAAAAACATTGAATCCTTTTAAGGGTTTTTTTCAATTACTGCAATTCCGCCGATTAATTTTTTTGCTTCCGCTTCTGAAAGCATTCTTTTCTCTGCATTTCTTCCGACTAAAGCGCTGTTCCCGTAAGGGTCTTTGATTATTAAAGTGAATTTTTTTCTTCCGTTTTTTGCTTCAATTAATTCATTTAATTTTTTTTCTGCTTTTTCTTTC
>DATDZZ010000010.1:0-18495 GCA_035288565.1 archaeon | reverse complement strand
GTTAATGCATTTGATTTAATTGAATTTTTTCCTTTAGATCCTTTTGAAAAAGATCATGCAATGTTCATTGGAAGAAAAAAATAATTATTGAAAGAATCCTGAAAAAAAGCCTAAAATTAATTCAATGAATTGCTGTAAAGGGTTTTTTGCTTCTTCAATTTCTTCTATTTGTTCAAACGGTTTTTCCTTTGGGCTTGGCTTGACTAAAATTGTTTTTGCTTCAACGTCAAAGCCTTCCTTTGAAGCTCTTACAGAATATCTTCCAGGAACATTCAATTGAGCACAGTTTAATTCGTTTTCTTTTGTTGCCAGCTTAATTGTTTCCGGGCCTGAAATCAGTATTTCAGCGTTATTGATTTTTGCTCCTTCTTCGCTCCACACATTAACGCATATTTGCTCTCCTTGAAACAAGTCAAGTGCATTTGTTGTTATGGTCAATTCAAGAAGATTCACATTCAATGAAAAGAACTCTAAATTGTTTTCTTCAAGTTTTTCATTTATTTCTTTGCCTGAATCAGCTAGAATAAAAAATTTGTTCATTCCGCTTAAAAGGCTTGAAGAATCAATTTCAAAGCTTAATTCTTTTTCTTCATTTGCTTTTAATCCTTCAATTAATTGCTCTCGAATGCCTGGAGTTAAAAAAGATTCATTGAAGAGAGTTACTTTAAATGATTCAGAATCTTTGTCTCCAATGTTTTTTGCTTTAAATTTAATTAATGCTTTTTCTCCGAAATTTATTTCTTTTACTGCAGTCAATTCAGTTAAAGTTAAGTCAGGCAGTGTTTCTTGCTTTGGGGTTTCAAATTCCCTGATTAAGACTGCATAAATTTTTTCATTGTTTGTTTCAGCTCCCAGCTCCTCAATGTTGTTTTCTGAATCAGCTGCTGCAATAAACCTGAATAATCCTGGTTTTTGTCTTGCAAATTCAAATTCAGCTTCAATTGCCTGCCCTGCATTCAAGTCAGCTCCATTTAAGTCAATTAATTTTTCTGCAAATATTTTCTCTGATTCAGGGTCATTCAATGCAACTTTAAAGTTCTGGGAAATTTTTTCAGTTCCATTGTTTTTTATTTTCGCTTTCACTTTAATTGATTCATTTAAGTCAAAGATCTGCGTTTCATTTCCTTCAAAGTCAAGCGTTGAAATTTCTTCAACAATTAAGTCTTTTTTTAACGGCTTTCCTCCTGAAACTTCTCTTGAAAGAATGAAATTCAGGAACACTCCGTAGACATCTGACTCTAATCCTGATCCCGCAATTCTTTTCTTGTAAACAATCATTAACTTCGGGTTCACTGAAAACAAGGATTCTTTTGCAAAGTCAAGGTCCCTCTGATTGGCATCCAGGACTATTGCATCTTGATAGGAATTTCCATCAGTGTTGAATAATTGGGCGTTTAAATCCCAGTAATCAAATCCACCGGTATTCACTATTCTGTTTTTATAGAAAACAACAAATTTATCTAAAGCTGAAAGAAATTCAATTCCCTGAGCTCTTCTTCTAGTTCCTTGAACAAGCTTGAAATTGTTTAAATCATTTGACAGGCTTGAATTCATTATTTGCCCATATAATTCAAGGTTAGCGCTTGTTCTTGGATCGCTCCAGATAAAAAAGGTTTCCCCTGTATCTGAATTTGGGCTCATGAAAAGCTCCTGTTTTGTTGCAGTTGAGCTGTCGCTTACAGTTATCACATCTGAAGTGAAATTAATTGCTCCTCCTGATGTATTGAATTTTCTTGCTATTACATTTTGATCATTGGATCCTTTAGATGATGTCTGAAATGCATAATATGAATTGTTTTCTGAGTTGAATTCAATTTTTGCCCCGTTAATGTTGTTATCTAAGGGGTATGAAAATACATTTAAGTCTGTGTCAATTAATTCTCCGTTTAAGTCCATTAATTGAATGAATGCTTCTCTTGTTCCTGTTCTTCGGTCTCCGAAAGTGAAGATGAATTTATTGCTTGAAGAATCAAATTTCAGTTTTGGGTTAATGTAATAATTTGTTGCCTGAGTTCCTTTCAGTGTAAAAGGGCTTCCTACTTCGCTGTTTGAGTCAACTATTACTCCTTTTATTGATTCAAGGCTGTCATTAGTATTTTGATCAATATAAACTACAGCAAAACGGTTATTTATTGAATCAAAATCAATGTCAAGATTTTTTTTATTGTTCTGGTCTTCAATTACTGCAAAGGAATTTCCTGAAAGAGAACCACTAGTTGAAATGAATTGCCCGCGAATGTTGTAAAAACTATTTATTGTTGAAGATTCATCTTTCCATATTGCGAGAAGCTTGCCTTCAGTCGAGTTATAGGCTATTACTGGCTCTTCTTCTGCATTGGAGTCGTTGCTTAAAGTGAAATTAGTGTAGCTTGAAGTAATGTTTTGAGCTGAAACTAAAGAGAGAAATAAAAATGAAATAAAGATTAATGAAAGTAAAAGCTTCAAATTCATACGGTAAATAGAAATGAATTTCTTGTATTAAATTCTTTCTAAAGCTCTTCTTCTGTTTGTTCTTCAATTTCTGGCTTGAACTTTTCAGGGTAATGCAGGTAATTTACAATTATTTCCGCAAATTTTTGAGCAATGTTTTCTTTCTCCAATTGAAGGTCTTCTTCTGTTAAGGCTTCGCCAAAGCTTGATTCTTCAAAGAATTTTAAAATTTTTGTGTTTGATTCCAGTTCAATGTTGATTAATTTATCCAACACAATTGCATTGTTTTCATTTTTTTCTGAATACAAGTAGAAGGCTGCAATTAAGTCAGAGTTTCCTGAAACTTTTTTTGCCTGAAAAGGAATATCCAGTTCAGATGGAACGTAAAAAAATTCAACTGAAATGTCAGGCATAACTGCGTTTAATGCAGCACTTAATTCTTCAAAAAAATCCACTTCCTGCTTGGAGCATGCAATCAAGCTTATTTTCATTTCAGTTCACCTTCACCCAAAACCATAAATTAAATTTTTCTTCTTCATTTTCGTTGTTTTCTTTTTTCACTTCAATTGAGATTTGCTGCTTTTCATTTAAAGGAAATGGGAAAAGCATTTCTTCTTTAATTGATTTTTTTTCTTCATCTTTCAAAGTTACTTTGCCTGTTTTTGTTTCCTGCGAAGAAATTACTTTGTAATTGTAAGTTGTTTCCTGTTTTTCATGGTTTTCAATGAAAAACTCTGCTGTGAATGATTCATTTGAGTTTACTTCGCTTAAAGTTTTTTCAATGTATACTTCGCTGAATTTTTCCGGCTCTCTCCTTAAATTCATTGCAAAAATAAATCCTGCAACAATGATTACAAGCATTATTACTAGAACTAGAAAAAGCTTTTCATCTTCGGGTTTTTCTTCATTTTTAATTGCTTTTTCTAGGGTTTTTCTCTTCATAGGCATTAATATTAAATATAAAACAATTATATACCTTTTAGGTGCTTTAATGCAGGAACCGGATTTTATTCCACCAAGATTTGATGAGCCGTCTCCTTTCGGAGAAGAAATAGAGGCAGAAGAAGGAATTATAGATAAAATTAAAGCAAAAATTGATGAAATTTCTATTAAAGCAAAGCCTTTCCTTGAAAAGCACGGAGTAAAGATTCTTGCAGCTGTTATTGCATTAATTGCCTTGTTTTTTGTTTATGATTTTTTTATTGGAAGCATTGCATCAGTGCAGCTGGTTTTCATGGACACTGAAGGCAAGGCAATTGATTCTCTTGCAGGAGAAATTCTTTCATTGGAGGGAGAAAAAATTGAAAGCTTTCTCGGAGGAGAAGCAAAATTAAATTTAAGGAAGGGCTCTTACAGAGTAAGGTTTCAGCCGAATGAAATTTATAAAACTCAGACTCTTTCATTTGATGTAGTCGGAGAAACAACTGAAGAATTTGTTTTAGAGAAAGATTTTGATGTTGAAGTTCTTTCGTTTGCGTTTCCGAGAATTGTTTCTTTGGGAGAGGAAAAACAGGTTGTTCTTGGTTCAGTTAAATCAAATGACGATAAGGCGGTGCAGTTAGAGTTTTTGTTTAAAGATAAAAGCTTTCTTGATTTGTTTGATGAATTTGAAGTTCAGCCGGGCACTTTAACTTTGCAGCCTGGAACGCAGGCAAATGTTTCTGTTTCATTTAAAGTGAAAAAAGATTTAACTGTAAAGAATCAAAGAGAAGGAGACGAAATCAATGGAAAATTTTTAGTCAGGTATTTAAAAGACTCAAATCCAGTAAATAAGAGCTTTAATTTCAGGCTAGTTACTGCTCCTGAGCTGGCAATTACTCCAAGAGATTCACTGAATTTGGGAAACGTTGAAGCAGGCTCTCTGGCTCAGAAGGAAGTAAAAATCCAGAACAAATCGCAGTTTGATGTCTCGGATGTTGAATTAAGCATGGAAATTACTTATGCTCCGAAAAATGCCCCTGAAAATGCATTGAATTGGTTTTCCTGGAATCTCTGCCCTGATTCAAGCTCCTGCAAAGTGAATATTGAAAGCGGAAAAACTCTTACTATTTTTTTAACTTCAGCTCTTCCTTTAGAAGCTGCAAGTGAAAGCGTGAGAGCAAATCTAAGAATCAGGAAAGATTCTTTTGAGCACGTAATAAATGTTTCAATGGAAGTCAAAGCAACTGAAATTGAGTTGGCTTCAAAGCTGAGCAGGGAAAGTTTTACAGTGAGAAAACTTCAAAATTCTTTTGAGGAGCTGCAGGCTTCTTTAACTTTAACTAATGAAAGTTCAATTCCTTTAGAGGAAGTAACTGCAAGAATTGAGAAATGCGATGAGCTTCATGCAAGGTTCACTGATCCGACAAGGTTTCCAGTGAAATTAGAAGAGAAAGGAAAATCAGCAGCAAGGCAGGAATTTAATTTAATTATTTCAGCTCCATTCACTGAGCAAGCAGGAACTTTAAGCACATGCAATTTAATTGTTTCATTCAGAGATCCATTGACAAGAATTAAAAAAGAACAGCCTCCGATTGCTTTCTCAATTGAAGCAAAGGAATAAAATTTTTAATAATCTGTTGACTCTGATTTGATTTTTAATTCCTTCAAGAATTGTTTTGGAGTTTTATATTCATTAAAAGGCTTAAAGTCTCTGTCAAATGCTATCAGGTATTTTAATGACAATTCTTTGACTGTAGCCAGGTGAATTAAATCTTTTTCTTTTATTTTGCCTTTAAAATTTAAAATCTGTTTTTCGAGATCGCTTTCATAAATTATTTTGCAGTGTTTTCTCAATAAGTTTTCAATTAAAAAAGCGTAATTATTATTTCTTCTTTTAGAGAAGTATCTGCGAACTTCAATCAACACTTTGCTGTTTATTGTTGCTTCAATTTTTTTTTCAAAAACCAAGTCAAGGATTTTAGCTGAATTGCTTTTTTCTTTTTCAAGCCCCAAGATTATTACTGAGCTATCTAGAAATATTTCCATGTTTAGCCCTTTTAACTTCCATTAAAATTTCATTTATTTTTTTTTTGTCTTTTCCTAAATCTTTTCTTATAGCTTTTACGAGCATTTTTGGCTCATAAAGGTCAAAGTCAATAGCCAGCTTAAGCAATGCCATTCTTATTGCCTCGCTCTTTGTTTCAGCTATTCCAGAAGAAGTAATTTTTTCAAGAATTTCTTTCTGAACACCCTTAAACTGAACAGTTAAAGTACTCATAGTAAATCACCATTATATTTATAGTAAAAACACATATATATAATTTTCTTTTTTAGTTCCTGTTTTATTGGAATTTAATCAGTTCATTGAATCCCTTTAACTCAAATTTATTTATTTTAAGGAATTCAAAAACTTTTTTCACTTCATCTTCCCTGCCCTGCACTGTTAAATATTTTCCCAGGCCCGGAATGATGTTAATTTGCGCAGTTAAGTTTTCTTTTTTATAGAACTTCATTCCTTTTTCAATCACTGCATCAGCTTCAAATTCTTTTTCAATTTCTTTTTTTATTGCTGAATCGATTTCAGTTGAATCTGATTCAAAGCCAGAAGAAGTTTTAATGAAGTTAGTTAACACTAATTTTCCTTCATCTTCAGTGACTTTAAGTATTCCTGTTTCATTCTTAAAGTAAGTGTCTTTTACTGTTGACTGCCTTTCAAAACTAAATCCGAATTCTTTTAGTTTTTCTTCTGCATCGAAATTGAGTTTTGCTTTCATTTCCATTTATTTCACTTGAAAGTTTTTTTGAGCAGGCCTGCCGGGAATTGAACCCGGGTCTAAAGCTTAGGAGGCTTTCATACTATCCGTTATACTACAGGCCTGTTAAATAACTGAAAGCTATTCCTGAAGCCAAAGGAATAACTAAATTGTCATTGAACGGCAGGTACTCTGAAGCCATTGCAATGACTGCAATTGCTATTGATAAATTAATTGGAATGAATAAACTTAAAATTACTGCACTGGCAGTTATTCCCGCTAAAGAGCCCTCCAAAGTTCTTCTCCCGATTTTTATTTTTCCATGCCTTTCTCCAATAATTGTTGCAATGCTGTCTCCGAAAGTTAAGGGAATCAAGGCAACAGTTAAAGTCAGAGGATTACTGAAAAAGAATCCTGCAAGAAGTACGCCTAAAACAAAAATGAATGCAGCCAAGCCCGGAAAGTTTTTTTCTTCTTTTCTTTCAGCCAAGGAAACAATTTTATCAACTTCATTTAATGCATTAACTGTATAAGGGATTTTGAAATCAAATCTTAAAAGCAATGCAGTGAATAAACCAATTGAAAAAACAAGTCCGGCAATTAAAAGAAAATCTGTTCTTGAAAGGAACTGCGCAATTGCAATGAAGAATATTCCCAGCATTAAATGAATTGATTCCCTGAAAAACTCTGCTTTCATAATACATTTTTCTGAGAAAATTTAATAAACAGCTTTTCAGCTGCTATTCATTGAAACCTTTTTATATATCTGCGCCTTTTCTCTGTAATGTTTGAAATTCTTTCAGGAAACGGAGTAACTGTAAGAAAAAATGTTTCCTCTGTTGTTGACCCTCAAAAACTTAACGGCAATGAATTGTCTTTCATTACTCACGGGCATTCAGATCATGTTAATGTGCATAAATCATCTGATTCAGAGTACATTTTAACTCCTGAAACTTTTTCTTTAATTGAAAATCATTTCACTGAAAAAAACAAAGTGAGGAAATTAAATTTAAATAAAAAAATTGAATTGGATGACTATTCTTTTGAGTTAAGGAATGCAGGCCATATTCTTGGCTCTGCTCAGGTTTTATTTGAATCCTCGCAGAGAGTAGTTGTTTCAGGCGACTTAAAATTGCAGGACTCAATTTTATTTAAAGGAGCTGAAATTGTTGAATCAGATGTATTAATTATTGAATCAACTTTCGGCCTGCCTGAATTTGTTTTCCCTGAAAGAGAAATTGTTTATGAAGAAATAGGCAATTTTGTGAAAGAAAATGTAAAGAAAAAAAATTTTGTTGTTTTAGGGGGCTATTCTCTTGGGAAAGCGCAGGAATTAAATAAAATAGTGAATGAATATGCAGGTGAAGTTCCATTGGTTTATGAAAAAGTTTTTGAATTCAATGAAGTGTATAAGAAGCACGGAATTGATTTAGGGGGATACATTAAGCTGGATCATAATCTGAATGAAGGAAATGTTTTGATTATGCCTCCTCACCTGCTTGACGGACAGCTCCTCAGTTATTTGAATCATTTAACCAAGAAAAGCGTTGTAAGCGGAATTGCTTCCGGATGGAACAGAGCCGGAATGCATAAAAGTTTTCTTTTAAGCGATCACGCTGACTTCAATCAGTTAATGGAGTACATTCAATTATCTGGCCCTAAAATGGTTTTAACGTATCATGGCTTTGAAAAAGAATTAGCTAATTTCATTTCAAGGAGATTAAATATTCCTGCAAAGCCTTTAAGCAAAAATTTTCAGAAAAATCTTTTAGAATATGCTTAAAGAACCAGATTCAGCACTGCTTAGTTAGATTTATTAACAATAAATAATTAATATATAGGATTTTATAGGATTTTGTCTAGTGTTTTTTTTTGGAGATTTCATGGACGGCAAGGAAATAATTCAATCAGTTAAAGAAGCATATTTTAAGGTTGAAGATAAGTACTATGACTTTCTTGACCAGCTGAATAAGAAAGTTCCAGTGTATGATGTAATTGACCCAATTGACAAAGTTGTTCCAAGCCTTTTATTGTTTTCAGGAATAATTCTGCTTTTACTGATTTTATTGTTTTCATTCATTGCTTTTCCTTCTCAGCAGACAGTTCTGCAGGTATTGGATGACAAATCAGAGCCAATTAAAGGAATTGAAGTTTTCTTTGAATTAAGCGGAAGAGCTTCAAGCCAGGTTACAAATAATGAGGGAAAGATTTTTCTTCCAGGAGCAGGAGAAGCAGAAATAAGCATTTCCGTTGAAGGATTTCAGGAATTCAAGGAAACAATTTTTTTAATTCAAGGAGAAGTAAATCAGGTTTTTTTGCAGAAAAAAATTGCTCCTCCAAAAACAAAAACAATTGTTGTAAGGGATTCATTGAATAATCCTGTTGAGAATCAGGAAATCACGGTGAAATTTAACTGCTCTGAAAATGTTCAGGCTCCAAATGACATTCATAACTTTAATTCAACAATTGTTGTTTCAGAGCCAGGCAATTGCGGAGTGCTCTCTGCAAAAGTAATTGTTTCAGGCTTCCTTGAAGAAGAAAAAAGCTTGGTGAATGACAGAACAATATTCAATTTAAATCCAATTGCGGTTGAGCAGCCTAAAACGGGCTCAATAATTGTTTCAGTTCAGGACGAGCAGGGAAATCCCTTGCCGGGAATTCAATTGAATTTATTTGAGTCAGGCTTGCTTTTTCAGGAAGCTTTTTCAAGCGAGGCAGGAAATTATTTTTTTGAAGTTCCCTTCGGCTCTTATACTGCCACTGCTTTTGATTTAAATGGAGAGAGAAGACAGGCAGAGCAGTCAAATATTTTAATTGAATTTCCAGCACAGCAGGAATTAGTTAATTTAACTCTGGTTTCTTTGAAGGAATCAGAGAAAAGAAAATTATTAATTAAAGTCCTTGACAAGGATTCAAAGGAAGGAATTTCTGCAAGAGTAGATCTTTATTCAAACCAAAAACAGCTGACAAGCTTAACTTCATTATTTGATGGAGTGCTTGAATTTGATGGAGTTGACTCAAATCAAAGCTATGAAGCATTAATTTCTCATCCATTGTATGTTTCAAAAGTTGTTTCTCCTTTAAAGCTCGTGAATGAGTTTGAATTAAAGCCATTGGAAGTTCTGCTGAGCAAAGTTCAATTGGATGAAAACATTTCAGTTAATTCAGGAGAAATTACTGCAAAAGTAATTGATGATGAAAACAAGGAAATTCAAAATGCTTCAGTTACTTTATTAAGTGAAACTCATCCGGGAATTGTTTTCGGCCAGGGAGCAAGCGACAAAAAAGGAGAAATTAATTTCAAGAACCTTCCAAAAATGCAGAATTATTTTTTGAAAGCAGCAACAACAAAGGCTTCAGGGGAATCAAATAAATTTAATTTAAATGAAAAAGAATCAAAAACAATAATTGTTCAATTAACTACTTCCACGGCTAAAGTCAAAGTTAAAGCGTTAAACGAAAATGGTTTAGGGGAAGCAAATGCTGAAGTGAAAGTAATCGATTCTGTTTCTGAAGCAACTTTGTTTGAAGACATCACTAATCAGCAGGGAGAAACAAGAACAGAAAATGTTTTAATTGACAAAAATCCTTTCGCTGTAATCAGGAAAGACGGCTTTCTCCCTTTTTACTCTAAAAGCAATTCATTGAACAGGAATGAAAATCTCACAATTGAAGGAATTTTATTCAGTGAAAGCACTTACTCTGATTTGGATGTTTCTTTAATTGAAATCCAGGACTCTTCAGGAAGCACTGCAGGCTCTTTAATGCCTGGAAACGAATATTTATTGAAATTTAATTTAGTTCTTTCTCAGGATGCAGATAAAGCAATTGTTCATGTAAGGGCAGGAGACACTCAATCGCTGCAGGGACAGGAATATTTTTTAGTTGACAAAGTTGAAACTCCTTTCACTTCAGCAATAAAATTTTCAGTGCTGAACCAGAACCCTTTCTCTTCAGACAATGCTTCAAACACAGAGCAGGCAAAAGCAATTAACTTAATTAAATCAAATCCAAAAAAAGGAGTTTATGAATTAAAAGTTAAATTAAAGGTTACAGGGAACGCTGCAGACAAAAGCCCTGTAAAAATTCAGTTCCAGGCAAGAACTGAGTCAAGTGCAGGAATAAAAGAAACTTCTTTGAAGACAAGAAATTACTCTATTAACAGCCCAATTGAATGCATCAGCACAGCAGCAAATCCCTGCCCTGACTTTTCATTTGCATTCAATTTAGTTGATTCATTAAGCAACCCAATTGCTTTTCAGAACCTGCAATTCAATTTAATTCAGAGTGAAGGGTACAAGCTTTCATACACTGTAAGAAACCAGTCAAACAATGATTTCAGGAATTTAACTTTAACAGTTAAAGATGAAGACAGTGCTTTAAGCTTAAACGAATTAACTGAAAGCTTTTCATTGAATGTGAGTGAAGAGTTTTCAAAAGACTTTACTTTTTCGACAGAGAAAGAGGCTTTCCCTGCAAGAATTTCTTTTGCTTTAAATGATTCTCAATCAACTAGAAAAGATGTTTTGCTTTCAGTTAAGCCAAAAAAACAATTGCGGATTGAATTGGAGCCTGACAAAATTTACTTTAATACGGAAAATGGGCTGATTGTCAGAGTGAAAGACAATGAAGGAATTCTTGTCAGAGGAGCAAGAGTAACTGCAAGCGAGAACAGTGATTACAGCAATTCTCTATTTTCAGGCTTGACTAACAGCGAGGGATTTACTTCAATTTTTTTAAACAATCCAGGTTCAGATAAAACTTATTACTTTAAGGCAGAGAAAACTTTTTTCCTTGCAGGGACTTTAAGCAGGGAAACAACTCATCATGTAGTTCTTGCAGAGGCAGCTGAAAGATTTAAATGCGTTGAATTTAATTTAGACAATAACAGGATTGAATTCCAGTTAGGCAGTTCAAAGAATTTTTCAGTTAAAAATAACTGTGAGGAAGATTTACAGCTGAGAATTGTTCAGGAAAACAAAGAATCATTAAATGTAAAAAATTTATTCAACAATCAGGAAATGAGTGATTTGCAGAGCACAATTTTATTGAAAGGCGAGTCAAAAAATTTCAGAGTTTCACAGGACATTTATGCAGGGCAGTATGAGTTGATAATTAAAGTAAGGGAAGAAGCAAGAGCAGGAAGCTTTATTGAAATTAAAAAAATTCCTGTTTATTTAACTGCGAAGCCGGGAAGCTGTTTTTCATTAAACAAAACTGAATTAGAATTATTTGAACAGCAGGATACTTTGCAGATAATTAACAGCGAGGACTGCTATGAATTCAAAGAAGAATTAGCTCATCCAAAATTAATTGTAAGCGACGGCCCCTCAGAAGTTCGATTCAAACTGCAGGTAGATGAATCAAAGAAATTCGAAAAAGAATTATTTTTCACTCCTGACGGAAACAGAAACGAAATAAATGAATTCATTTCGGAAAACGAGGAATTAATTAAAATTCCTCAAAACACAGCAACTTGCGAAGGCTTTTACAGGTCAGGTGCTTATGATGAAAGTGTTGCATTTACAGTAAATTATAATTGCGGAGCAAGAGTTTTGAAGGATTTTGCTCCAAACTGCGGAGCGCCTTCAGGAAACCAAAGTATAAGAAATGACAACCACTCTTTTGCCTTCCAGTGCGGGCCTTACAGAAGCACTTATAGGGATAGATGGGGAAATGTTAAATTCAGAACTTTCAGTGCAGGAGTTTCATGGCAGTGCTGTGAAGCAAATACTTTGCCTGTAAAGCCTGATGAAAGCAAGGCAGCAAGAACAGGAAACGAAGTGTGCATGGAAGACTTTTCAGGAAACTGCTTGTTTGGATTGATTAACGGAGAAGGCAAATCTTGCGAAAACCAATTCCCTAAAGAGAACAGCGAAGTTGTTTGCAGTGATGCAGCTGTTTATGATGTTGAAATTAATTCAGGGTTGATTGGAGCACAGGCATGCAATCAGTTTATTGACCCAATTTCAGGAGGAACAGGGGGCTTTTCCTGTTTATTTGCATTTGATTCCACCGGAAAAAATTATTCTTGCAGAGCAGGCTTGCCTTCATCAACTGGATTTAAAGCAAAATGCACTAGCGCTAACGCTGAATCCTTAAATCCAAATTCAATTAAGTTGAGTGCAAATGGAGACTTGGCTTGCTTTAATAGAGGTTTCTCTGAATGCTTGTTCAAGTTCACTGAAAACCAGATTGGAGAAATTTCTTTAAAGAAATGCAGTGACTTAAACCCATTGCAGACAATGTGCTCTAATTTTAATTTATTGGAATTTGAGTCAAAAACTCATATCAATAATTTGTATCATCCATTGACTTTAATTATGCAGGGAAAAGGAATTGATTTAGATTCAAATCAATCAATTGAAATAAGTAAAATTATTGAAAGCTCTGATCCAGTGTTTGTGAAATTTTTTGATTTGCTTTTAACCGACAATGAGCAATTCAATCCAACGGAGTCTACTGGTTATACAGGAGGAAATGCAAGGCACAAAATTTTCTTGAAAGCAAGCCAGTTAAGTGATTTAAAGGAAATCCCAAAACAGATATTTAATTACTTGGGAAATAAATTAGGAGCAATAATTAATGAAAATCAAGCAGGCTTCATTGATTCAAGGGCTTTCATTTTATCATTGAATCCGTTCAGCGTATTGAATGATTTCCCTGTATGGCAAGGTCTTGCTAGTGTCTGCGGGGGAAGCCCTTTATGCTTTAATGCAATTGCAAACAATGACTATGGATATAAAATCGGGAAAGATGCTTCTGCATTCAAAGTCAGTTTAGGGGGATTAACTAATTCAATTACAAAGTACTTTGGGGCAAAGATTTCATACAAAAGCAGTGATGCAGATAATGGAGGAGTAAATGATTTCACTTCAACCAATTTTGGCTTTACTGGAGAAGAGTTTGCTTTAATTGAATTCGAAGACAATGTTAAGCAGGCTGAGAGCGGCACAGGAACTTTGAATGAGAAATTCCATGTAAAGATTGATGCTGGAAAGCAGAACATTTGCTATGGAAGAGACAACAAAGAAGGAATTACTGGATTAAAGGCAGTTCCAAAAATAAAGCTTGCATGGGGCTTTAATGACATTGAGTTAATTGAAGATGAGCAGGGATTGAATTCAATTGGTTCATGCGATGAAGCAAACAATGAATTCATTTACTGCGATTCAACTCAGTTCACAATTGAGTTAATTAAAAAATTAAATGAAGTGCAGAAGCTTGCAGAAGACAGCAATTACAGCGCAAGAATTCCTTTCCTTAACTTTAAAGCTTATTTAATGAAAGATGGTTTCAGTGAAGACTTCCAGAAAGATTTTGATGATTATTTTACTAAACAGAGTTTCTTTGAAGCACCTGACTATTACACTAACAGGTTTACAAAAATAATTAAAGATCCGCAGAGACTGCTTTTCACTTCTCCTGGTTCTCCTGAAAATGATTTAAGGGCTAAAGTGACTCCGGTTCCTGAGCCGGGATTGTATAGAGTGAATGTTTCAATTGAATTAGATGATCCAAACACTCAGTCATTGTTTAAAGGAGCATCAGATGAACCAAATGCAAAAGTTACAGTTGTGTTGGTAAAAGAAAGAACTGCTCCTGATTTGAATCCGTTTTATTTCATGCCTTTTGATTCATCTCTAGGAATAGATGAGCAGGGAAACTTGAATAGAGTTGGGTATGGGAGAAAGTACACTGGAACAGTGCTGACTGTTTCAGGAGATCCGACAGGAAACAGGGTTGCAACTCTTGCCTCAGCAGGAAATGCTTTAGGTGAATTGAAAATTAATTCAGTTGAAGACTTCAAAGTTTTGAACAAGGATTTAAGGGGGAGTGTTTTAACTGCAAAAAACAATGAATTGAATTTAATGCCTTCAAATGCATCTCCTGTTTTAATGAAAGTTGAATCAAAAACAGGGAAAGCAAGCTCTGCATATTATTTGCAGGATTCTTCCGGAAACAAAATTGTTTTAGATAACTATTTGTCTTTATGGAGCGGAGTAGGTTCAACTTTAGGAAATGATTTCTGCCAGGACTTTGAATCAAAATTGCTTCCATTAGAGCAGGGAGACAAAAAGCTTTCAACTTTCACTCAAAATTTAAGATGCCCTTTAAGGCCTGATATTTCAGCAGAAGAAGCTTACAGCTTTACTTTTACTGCTCCTGAAAACAGTGAAGGAGAAAAGATTTTTTTGAGCACAGTGTTCTACACTCCTTTAAGCAAAAGCATTTCATTAATTAATGCCTGCTCAGGATTAAAGTCAAGCGTTGCAGGAGAGCCTTTCTTTATTGGAAGCGATGGCTCAGTAATAGTTCAGGGAACGGAATCAATTGCCTTGAATAATTCAGTTCCGGGAAAAAGGCTGGATGTTTTAAGCAATGTATTTGATTTAATTAAAAGCCAAGATCTATGCATTGACTCAAAAGCAGATGAAGTGGACATTTGGTGGAATGAAAAGGAATTGCTTGAAAGCCTGAAAGAAGTTTATCCAAGTACTTCAATTGAAAGCTTTCAATGCTTAAGCCAGTCAGGTTTAAGAACAGAATAAAAATAATTAAAAATTAAAATAAATTAAAATAAGTTAATAAATTAAATATTAAAGTAAATAATGAAGTAATGGAGAGCAGGGAAATTCTGCATGCAATCATTTAAATTTTATCTTCTTCAATGCGGCTTTTTTTCAAAAATCTTTTTTCTGCGTTAAAGGTTACTCTTAAAAATTCTTGCCAGTTTCAAGTAATTAGATGACTAATTTGAAAAGGCTTTTATTGAAGGAAATTACTCCTCAAATGAATGATGAAACAGTTTCTTTTGGGGGCTGGGTTCATGAATTAAGGGACTTCGGAGGACTTAAATTCATTATTTTAAAGGACAGAACAGGGATATTACAGCTTACTTTGCATAAATCCTCTGTTTCCAAGGATTTAATGAACTTATTTAATGATTTAACTAAAGAATCTGCTTTATTTGTTGAAGGAAAGGTTCAGAAAAGCGAGAAAGCCTCTGGAGGAAGGGAAGTTATTCCTTCAAAAATTGAAATTCTTGGCAGGGCTGATGCCCCTACTCCAATTGACACTTCTGGGAAAATTGAATCAGATTTATCTGTGAGGCTTGACTGGCGGTTCCTGGATTTAAGGGACCCAAAAAAGCTTGCTTTATTTAAAATCAGAAGCAAAATGTTCAGGTTAACATCGGATTTTTTTGATAAGGAAGGCTTTACCTGCATTCAGACTCCAAAAATTACCAGTGCAGGAGTTGAATCGGGAGCAGAATTATTTCCCGTGAAATACTTTAACAGGGATGCGTTTTTGAGCCAGAGCCCTCAAATGTATAAGCAGATGATGGTTCTTGCTGGTTTTGAAAGAGTTTACGAAATCGGCCCGGTATTCAGAGCAGAAAAATCTCTTACAACAAGGCATTTAACTGAATTCACTGGAGTGGATTTTGAAATGGGCTTCATTGAAAGCCACCACGATGTAATGGATGTAATTGAAAATTACTTGAAATTTTTGTTATCTGGTTTGAAGAAAGAAGTTCCTGAAGAGCTTGCTTTATTTGAAGTCAATCCAATTGTTCCAAAAAAAATTCCAAGATTAGAGTTTAAAGAAATTCAGAAAATTTTAAAAGGGCTTGGAAAAATTGTTCCCGACAATGAGGATCTTGATCCTGAAGGGGAAAGAATGCTTTCCCAGTACGTGCTTGAAAAATTTAATGAGGAATTTGTTTTCTGCCTGAATTATCCTTACAATAAAAGGCCTTTCTATCACATGAAGCCCCAAGGAGAGGAAAATGGCACAAAAAGCTTTGACTTGCTGTGGAACGGAGTAGAGATTGCAACCGGCGCGCAAAGAGAGCACAGAATTAAAGTTCTTTCAAAGCAGGCTGAAGAAAAAGGAATTGATTTCAGTAAAATGAATTATTACGCTGACATGTTCAGGTACGGAACAATTCCCCACGGAGGAGTAGGCTTTGGATTAGACAGATTAACTCAAAGGTTGTTGAAATTGAATAACATTAAAGAAGCACTGCTTCTTCCAAGAGACCCTGAAAGATTAACTCCTTAATCAGCATTATTTATTTTTTTCTTCTTCAGTTTTTTTCCTTAAAAATATTGTGTACTTTAATTCCTTCAAATTTTTCAAAGTCTTTTTCATTTTCACTTATTATTGAAGTAATTTCGTTTCTCTTCATAGTTGCATAAAGAAGAGCATCCCAGAAACTATTTTTCATGTTTTCCAAAGCAACTAAAATGTCATCTTGGTTGTCTTTTAGTATTCTGAATCTTTTCTCAAAAATTGACAGCCATTCAATTATTTCTTTGACTGAAATTATTTTTTTTCTTACTGTCACTGAAGCGAACTCTCTAAGGCTTTGCAATGAAAGGTAATAAATATTTTCCTCCTTTCCTTCAAACCATTTAGTTATTTTCCTATGCTTTTCTTTGTCTGCTTTATCAGCTAAATATACAAGAATATTTGTATCAATAATTTGTTTTTCAAATCCTGTCATACAATTCGTCTCTCTTGAATTTTCCGATTCCTAGATTTTTTGCATTTCTTGCTTTCTCTAAAAGACTTTCATGTGCTTTTCTTCTTTCAATTTCTTCTTTAATTAAATGCAGTCCTTTAGATACTACTTTAGACATTGCTCCTTTCCTGCTTTCGTGCATCTTATGCGCCAGTTCTCTTAAAAGCGCATTATCTTCTTTTTTCAAAGACAAAACAACTTGAGTCAAAAGAATCACCTCTCCTAATATAATTATATAATTAATTATATACTTTGATTAATTTAAATCATTCTACTACTCAAAACAATCAGCCATTGGACAGCAATATATTGCGGCTTTTTTTGCATTGATAACAGTTTTAAATCTTTAACTTTTAATTTCTATAACATAGGAGTAAGATAATCATGGAATTCGCATCAATTCAGGAAGTTTTAAGCAAAGGGCAGGGAGCCTTTAACATCAGAGGATGGATTAAAAGAAAGAGGGAGCAGAAAAATAATATTTTTTTAATTGTCAGGGATGGAACTAATTTTATTCAATGCGTGCTTGAAAAAGAAAAGGTTTCAGAAAAAGAATTTAGCGATGCACAGAAAGCAAACATTGAGTCAAGCATTGAATTGCAGGGAACTGCTTCAAAAGATGAAAGAGCTCCAAACGGAGTTGAAATTAAGGCAAGCAAATTCAATGTAGTTTCTTTCGGAGAAGAATTCCCTATACAGAAAGATTTCAGTGAAACCTTTTTGCTTGATGTAAGGCATTTATGGCTTCGCTCTGAGAAAATGAGCAGGTCAATGAAAGTCAAGAGCTCTTTATTCAAAGCCTATCATGATTTTTTCAGGGGAGAAGGCTACATTGAAACTCAGGGGCCTTCATTTGTTTCAGGAGCAGTTGAAGGAGGCTCAACTTTGTTTGAAGTTCCTTATTTCGGAAACAAGGTTTACCTTTCGCAGAGCGCTCAGTTCTACAACGAAGTTTACATTTTTGCTTTAGAGAAAATTTATACTCTTGCTCCAAGCTTTCGTGCTGAAAAGTCGAGAACAAGAAGGCATGTAACAGAGTTCTGGCACGCTGAATGGGAAACAGCTTGGCAGGACCTGCATGGATTAATGGAGCAGGAAGAAAGAATGATTAAAAGCATTTGCAGTGACCTGCTTGAAAAGCACATAGATGACATGAAGTACTTTAACAGGGATCCAAAAAAAATTGAGGCAGTGATTGACACTAAATTTGAGAAATTCACTTACGATCAGGTTTTTGAAGTTGCCCAAAAAAAATTCCCTGAACTCAAATGGGGAGATGATTTAGAGGAGCACCATGAAAGAGAAATAACTAAAGATTTCGAGGTTCCGATTTTTGTACACAACTATCCGGCTAAATTAAAGCCTTTCTATCACAGGCCTGACCCTAAAGACAAGGGAAGAACTGTTTTATGCGTTGACATGCTTGCACCAGAAGGTTATGGAGAAATTATTGGTTCAGGTGAAAGATGCTTTGAATTAAATGAATTAATTCAAAGAATGAAAGCAGAAAAGCTTGACACAGCAGCATATCAATGGTACATTGACTTAAGAAAGTACGGATCAGTTCCTCATGCAGGCGGAGGCCTCGGATTAGAGAGATTAATGACCTGGATATTCAATTTAGAGCACATCAGAGACGCAATAGGCTTTCCAAGAACAATCAACAGGTATTATCCTTGAAAGTATTGATTTCGTTGATTTTAATTTTTCTTTTTTCTCTTTTCTTTTTTTTATCCGGATGCATTTCAAATGAAAGCACTTCAAGAGTCTGCTTTGAAAACAATGAGTGCTTTTTTGTTGAAACCGCTTCTTCTCCTGAAAAGCAGGCTAAAGGATTAATGTTTGTTGATTCAATGAATG
>DATDZZ010000009.1:0-17178 GCA_035288565.1 archaeon | reverse complement strand
TCTATTAGAGAGCTTCAAATAACTAAAATGAAGGTTTTTGGCTGGAGTGCAAATGACTTGGATGGAGCTGAATTAAAAAAAATTAAAATAAATAATTCAACTGTTTTCAATGGCACTGCAAATGACGGCGATTTAATTGATATTACTGATTATAATCTTTCTGTGAGCAGCTCAAGTTCTGCTAATGGTAATGCTCTTGAATTTGATAAACAAATTAATGATGACGGAGAACAGTTTCAGATTACTTTTGAGTTTTCTGATTTAAGTCAGTTCACTACAACAATTTTAAGCACGTGATTTTGAATGAAAGGACAGGTTTCAGTGGAGTATGCAGTGGCTTTAACTATTTTGTTAGTGGCTTTTCTTTTGTTTTCTTTTGCTTTGTTTCAAAACCAGTTTTTTTTGGAGAGAGAATTATTTAATTGGAGCACTGAAATTGACTGCTTTAGAGTGGGAAACATTGTTTCAGCTGTTTATCAGGGAGGCCCTGGAACAACTCTTGGCTTTAAGGATATTTTTGCGGACACAAATAATGAAATTCAAAGCCTTGTAGCAGGAGTTGTAATATTTGATTTGGGAGGAATTCAGCAAGGCCAAGCTGACGGAAACGTGGCTTACTATAACTGCCACAACAATGAATTGAAGCTTCTTCCATTTTTTTCTGAAGAAGATGTAACTCTTTTTTTGAAGCTGACTGGCAATTGCGGTAAAAGCGATGACGAGCAATTAATTTCTCTCACTAATCAGATAAATAATTTCACTACAGTTGTTTTAGAGGACCCTCATGTAAATGAGGTTTTTGTTCCGGTTTTTGAGTCATGGGTTTCTGCAGGAGGGAGATTAATTTTATCAGAACATCCTCACAGAGATAAAAAGAAAACTTTTGCAGGAGTCAAATTTGAAAGCAATCCAACGGGAACAAAAGATGCTTTTTTTGTTAATATTCATCCCGATTTTCCTGAATTGCATGCTACTCCTGACATGAATATTGTGAGGTTCAAGAACGGAAAGGTTCCTGAAATTATTGACTCATCAATTTCTTTTTTTGAAATAATGAAGTATCAGGCAACTTTGAATTCAGCTGTTGTGCAGTGGGATTTTAATTCTGGAAGCGTTTTTTATTTTCCTGACTTTGATGTCAGAACTTTTGATGTGAATGGCTCTATGTCTGACGGCAATTTTGCCCAGGCAGCGGCTGCAAGCTTTCTGCAGGGAGCAGGCTTCACAGGCCCTTTGCTTGGCTTGACCGGCTCTTTCTGCCCTCAGTATGCTTTCACTACAGATGTTATTGTTATTGAAGACATTAATTTGTTTAATGATGAATGGGAAGTTGTGGCAGAGGATTTCGATGATTGAATTGAATGCAAGAGGGCAGGCAAGCACTTTCGACATTTTCATTTCAATTACAGTGTTTGTTTTATTGCTTGGAACAAGCTTCGTTATCTGGAACGACAATTTTGACAGTATCAGGAAAGAGTCAAGGTTTGATAATGCAAGGTTCGCTGCAGTGAATGTATTGAATAACTTTGTTTCCACTCCAGGCGTGCCAACTAACTGGGAGAATTTAGTGAGTGTTGAAATGTATGGCTTGGCAAAAAAAAGAAATATTTTAAGCAATGAAAAGGTTTTGGCTTTTAATGCAGCTGACTATAATTCAATTAAAGAGAAAATGAATATTGAGGGATTTGAATTCACTTTTACATTAATTCAGGACGGAAATTCAATAATTGATAAAGGGTTTTCTTTGGCTGATCCTGAGTTTGTTATTGGAATTGAAAGGGTGGTGGAATATGATGACAGACCTGCAAAGGTTTTTTTCAGGCTTTATCAGCCGTAAGGGAATTGCGTTAACTTATGATGCTGTTCTAGCAATAGCTTTGTTTCTGCTAGTGTATGTTTTTGTTTCAACTTACTCTGTTGAAGGCTCAAAAAATCCTTTCTCCCAGCTTGAATTGAAAAGAAATTTTGACGGAATGATTAATGTTCTTGGCAGAGAAGGGGTTTTTCAGTCAATGAATTTCAATGACATTAATTCAGCTTTAACTTCAAGTGTTTCTCCGAGATTTGACTTTAAATTGTCAGTTAAAGAATTTAATTATTTGGGGGCTTCCTTTGTTTTAAGCAATGAATTGAATTTTGGAAACATTTCAGTTGACTTGAATTCAGTGAATCACATTAAAGGCTCTGAAAGCTTTTTGTCCTACAATAATTCAGAAATAGATAAATTTTACAGAGTGGAGTACAGGAGCTGGTTCAGGAATGAATAGAAAAGCTTTTGTTTTGTCTTTCATGGTTTTCTTGTTTGCTTTAATTATAATTCTTTTAGTTGCTTCTTCAAGAGAACTTAGAACAACTTTAAGGGATGACTACAAATATGTTTCTTTGATTGACAGGGTTTCAACAAATTATGATTACACTGAAGACTTATTTTTAGATTTATATGAAAAAGTAGGAAACACGAAGATTTATTCTGATTCAAATAAAGCTGTTTTTTCTCTGCGTCTTCCAGACAAGCAAAGCAAAGATAATTATGATTTAAATGCAGTTTCTTTAAGAAACTTTATTTTGCAGGACACTGAAGCGCTGAGTTATTCAATTAATTTATTGAATGCAGATTTAACAACTTTAAATATTCATCCTTTTGACATTAATTTCAGTCAGGCCGGCATAAATAATGTTAGGGACAACAACTCTGTTTTTTTTTCTCCAAGCGGAATTGAATTCAGAAAATATTTTGTTGAAATTAAACTGCTTAACCAGGATTTTAATGAATTAACTGCTTCAATTTCTTCCTGCGGCTCCTGCTTTTTCAAAATTGAATTGGATTTGGAAGTCAGGGATGCAAACAATGCAATTGTTTCAACTTTTTCTGATACTGACATTGATGCCAATTCGTTGAGCTCTATTTTTATTAAAACTAACGAGCCTCCGGTTAATGACATTGAAATTTTTTTGACTTCTTTAGGTAATTTCAGGCTTTCAAACAATTCAGGGAAATCATTTGATTTAAATGCAGGAATAATGTTTCCTGAAAACGAGCTTTCTTTTCCCGAAATCCATTACCCTAAAGGCTTTCTGAAGGTAAAGTCAATTCTTGGAATAGAAAAGAAATAAAAACAATAAATTTCATATTAATTTGAAGGTTTTATTATGGAAAGAGAAGCAGTTTCTTCTGAAATTAAAACAATTTATGATTCAGTTTACGAGTTTGTTGTTCAAAACAAAAGCGTTAAATTAACTGAATTAAGAAAAGAATTTGATTTAGATGCAAAAACCCTTGACAGGGTTCTTTCAGTTTTAGAAGATGGTTCTTTAATTCATATTAATTATCCTGCTATAGGGGAACCAATTGCAAAGGAGTTCACTGAACCAAGGCTTTTAGAAGAAGTTTTAGAAGAGCAGAAAAAAGAAAAGAAAGGCTTTTTTGGTTTCTTTAAAGGAAGAAAAGAGCCTGCAGGCGAAACAAAAGAATCAATGGAAAGAGAAGAAGCAAAGGAAAACGAAGAAGAAAGAATTGCTCCAATAAAGCCCTCCATTCAAAAGCATTCAGTTGCTGAAGCCCAGTTAAAGGAAGCTGAAAAAAAACCAGTGCAGGTTAAAGCCAAGCCTAAAATGAATTTAGTTGCTCAAAGAGAAAAGCTTAAAGCAGAATTAGAGGAATTAAGGAAAAGAAAGTGATTTTTTGCAGGAAAAAGTTTTAGATCAGTATTCAATTGAAGTTGACGGCTTGTTTATTGCTGTAAAAATTAGCCAGACTTTAAAAGAATTTGTCAGAATCTATTCCATTAACGCTCCAAAGATTGGAAAAGGCTCTAATGCTTTGCTTGAAAATTTAAAGAATTCAATTATTTCAGAGGTTCCAATTTCTTCTGAAAAACTTTTAGATAAAGATTTTTTTACTGCTTTAAGGCAGGAGTTTCATAAAAAAGCTAATTCATTGTTTGAAAAAGAAACAGCTGTCACCAATGAAAATGATAAAAAAATTTTAATTTACTATTTGTTGAATGATTTAATTGGCTTGGGAGAAATTGAAATTTTATTGCTTGACCCAAATCTTGAAGAAGTTGTAATCAATTCATCAAAAGAACCCATCTGGGTTTACCATAAAAATTACGGCTGGCTTAAAACAAGCATTTTCATTGACAAGGAAGAAGCAATTCAAAATTACGCGGCAATTATTGCCAGAAGAGTTGGAAAGCAGATTTCCGTTTTAAATCCAATGCTTGACGCTCACTTAATTTCAGGGGACAGAGCTAATGCAACTTTGTTTCCTATTTCAAGTTCAGGAAACACTTTAACCATAAGAAGATTCAAAAGAACTCCTTGGACTGTAACTGACTTTATTTCAAATAACACTGTTTCAAGCGAGTTAATGGCTTTGCTTTGGAGCGCAATTCAATTTGAGTTAAATATAATAATCAGCGGAGGCACTGCTTCAGGAAAAACTTCTTTTTTGAATGTTTTAATGCCTTTCGTGCAGGCAAATAACAGAGTAATAACTATTGAAGACACAAGAGAGTTATCTCTTCCTCAGTTTCTTCACTGGATTCCTTTAACAACCAGGGAACCCAATCCGGAAGGAAAGGGAGGCATTTCAATGCTTGACTTAATGGTTAATGCTCTGAGAATGCGTCCTGACAGAATGGTTGTAGGTGAAATCAGAAGGCAGAGCGAAGTTGAAGTGCTTTTTGAAGCAATGCAGACAGGACATTCAGGTTACACTACTATTCACGCTAACACTGCTGAAGAAACAATCAGAAGAATCACTAACCCTCCATTAAATCTTCCTGCAAGTTCATTGAATTCAATTCATTTAAATGCAGTAATGTTCAGGAACAGAAGAACAGGAACAAGGCATGTTTATCAGCTTGCAGAATACATTCCTGAAAAAAGAGGGGAGAGAGCGCTTGAAACAGTTGTTCCCAATATTCTTTACAGGTACAGCGGAGCAACAAAAAAAATTACTAAATACGCTGAACCAATAAGGCTTTTTGAAGAGCTTGAGCTTGTTACGGGCTCTTCCAATAAAGAAATTTTGCAGGATTTAAAGGAAAAAGAATCCATATTGAATTGGATGGTTTCTCAAAAAATTTCAGACATTTCAGTGGTAGGAAAAATAATTAACAGATATTACTTGGATGAAAATGAAATTTTAAATTACGTTAATTCAAACAGGAAGCTGGGTGAAGATGAAATCTAGTCAAAGCATTCCTTTTGTGCCGATTCCTTTTCCTGTACTGAAAAGACTGGTTGCCCCGTTTACCGGAGTTGGATCAATTATTTCAGAAACATTATTTTTTTTAGACATTCAATTAAAGCAGGCCAACATTAAAATAGATAAAAATGTTTACGGTGCAATAATTTTTTTCGTTTTTTTTCTTTACTTCATTGTTTTTACTTTAATTTTTCTGGCAATAACTTTTTTTTCAGGAAATGAAGGCTTTATTTTATCTCCCATAGTTGGATTTTTTTTCTCTGCCATTGTTGCAGTGCAGTTAATTTCTTATCCAAGCATTATTGTTAAGAGAAGAGTCAGAGAAATTGAAGCAAATTTAATTTTTGCTTTAAGAACTGTTTTAATTCAGTTAAGGGCAGGAGTTCCTTTGTTTGATTCAATTAAAACAATTGCCTCAGGAAACTTTGGCGCAATTTCGCATGTTTTTAAGAAAGCAATTGAAAAAATTCAGACAGGAGAAAACGAAGAACAGGTTTTGCAGGACCTTGCTTCAGAAAACCCTTCATGGTTTTTCAGAAGAACTATCTGGCAGTTAGTTAACGGCTTAAAAACAGGGGCAAATGTTGCAGATGTATTGCAGGAAATAATTTCTTCAATGAATTCAGCTCAGTCCGTGCAGATTCAGGAATATGGAGGAAGCTTAAGGTTTTTTTCCTTGATTTACATGATGCTTGGAGTAATCATTCCCGCTATTGGAATTACTTTCCTGATTTTGATTTCAAGTTTTCCTCAAGTGCAGATAACTGAAATGTTTTACCTTGTTTTTCTTGTTGTATTAGTTTTAGGGCAGGTAATGTTTTTGGGAGCGGTTAAATCAAAAAGGCCGACGCTTTTAGAGGGATGAAATGGCTTTAATGAAAAGAATTGGGGGTTTTTTTCCTTCAAAAATCCAGGATTGGAGCAAAACCCAGTTAACTTACTTAAATCTTTCAATTGATTCAAGAGAATTCATTGGATCATTTTTTGCAATAAATGTAATTCTTTCTTCAATTGCAGCAGGACTGCTTTTTTTCTTTTATTCAATTCCTGTTCTTGTAAGTTTCCCTGCTTCCTTTATTTTATTTTTAGGAATTTTGTATGTAGTTATTGTTCTTGCAATAAGCTCAAGAGCTCATTTTGTTGAAGAAATCCTTCCAGATGCACTGCAGTTGCTTGCCTCAAACATTAAAGGGGGATTAGCAACTGAAAAAGCTTTAATTGTGTCGGCAAGAAATGAGTTCGGTCCATTCTCAAATGAAATGAAGTCTTCTGCAAAAAAAATTATTTCAGGAAGAACTCTGGAGACTGCTTTCGCTTCAATGACTAAAAGAATTAACTCAAAAATTCTTGAAAGAAGCTTCTGGCTTTTAAATAAAGGGCTGACAGCAGGAGGAGAAATCGCCGACATGCTTTCACAGATAAGCAGTGACTTGAGGAGCAGGCAGGCAATAGAAAAAGAAATAAGGGCAAATATTTACATTTACGTGATTTTGATTTTATTTGCGGCTTCAATTGGCGCCCCTGCACTGCTTTCAGTTTCAACTTTCATTGTGGAAGTGAGTGCAGCGCAGGCTCAGAGAATTGCGGAAAGCACTATAGATATTTCTGAAATAAGAGCAGGCACAGGGTCCAATTTCCTGTTTGTTCCTGGAAGCGGAATTGATGCACAATTCGTGGTTTTATTCAGCTACGCGCTTCTTTTAGTAAGCTCTTTGTTTGCAAGCTTAAGCATTGGAGTAATTAATTCAGGAAAAGAAATTGAAGGAATGAAAGTCTTTCCATTAATTTTGCTTGTATCCTTCGCTGTATTCTTTATTGGAAGATTAATTTTGTCTTCTTTCTTTACTTCCTTGATTTAAAATTCATTTAACTTCTTTAATTTAAAATTAATTTGCCAGTCCGCTGCAAATAGCTGTTTCTTCTTTTGCAAGAGAATTAATTGCCTCGTATTCAATCTTTAAATTCACTGTATACCTTGACCCTGAATCAATGCTGTCAACACTTAAAGTGAAAGTATTCTCAGTTGAGCCAAACCACGTTTCATCATTCGCGGCAGTGGCATCAAAGGTTCCATCCCTGTCCTCATCAATTGAAACAGTTGCATTATCAGCAAGAATATGGTTTTTTTCTCCATTACCTAAAGTGATTTTAAATTCTCCGTCAGTTCCGCTTAAAGCATGGTCAATGTAGCCGATTCTTCCAAAGCCCGAGCAGTTGCTTCCCTGAAAAGTATTGGGATTCAGTATTCCGAAAGCAAACAAAACAATTATTATAATTACAATTGCAACCAGTGCCCATCCATAAGTGATCAGGTACTCTAACGCATACTGTCCTTTACTCATACAAACACAAAATATGAATTTAATGTATTTAAACATTTACATTAATTTAACTGATTGAAAAAATAAAATTAAAGGAAAAATTAAGAAAGAAATTAAAAAAGAAAAAGATAACACCAATTTTATGGTGTTACTGTTCCAACGCATGTTGCTGATTCTGTTTTAGTGAATCCGCTGCCTGGAGTGTAAGTTAAATTCAAGTCAACTTCGTATGGGTCATTAGCACTGAAAGTCGAAGTGCATGAAGCAGTGAAAGTGTAATCTTTTTCTCTGCTTGCTCCCCACGCAGTTGAATTGTTTGCATCAGCATCAGGTACTCCATCTAAGTCGCAGTCAATGGAAACTTTAGCTGCTTGTGCCGCAATTGTTTTTCCTGAACCGTTTCTCAATGTTAATGAGAAGTCTCCGTTTGAGCTTGCTCCGTGGTCTCTGTACTGCAGTTTTACGAATCCCCTGCATGTGTCTGTCTGGTATGATAATGGATTTAGTATTCCTAGAGCAAATAGTGCTCCTACAATTATTACGATTGCAACTAAAGCCAACCCATAGGTTGTCAAATACTCTACAGCTGATTGTCCTCTTCTGTTCATCATCCGATTCCCTCCTTTTAAAGTTTAAACACGATTTAGGATTAAAGCTTTCACTTGTATTTAAATTTTACGTTTTCATGCTTCGTTTGGAATTCCATTGCAGACAGCTCTTTCAGTTTTCTTGAACTGCCCGCTTGGAGTAAAAACAAGCCTTGCTTTAATTAAATAACTTGTTCCTTCTGCGAATTCGTCACTGCAGGCACTTGAAACTGTGAAAGAATATTCATCCGATGCCCCCCAAATGCTTGCAGTGCTTGCACTTGCATCAAAGCCTCCATCCAAGTCGCAGTCAACTGCAAGAGTTGCGCTTCCGCTTGGAATGTTGGCTCCAGAGCCATTCCTTAAAGTAATAAAGAAATCGCCATCATCTTCTGCTGAATGGTCAGCGTAAGCCATTTTGCTGAAGCCAAGGCAGTGGTTAGCCTGATATCTTTCAGGATTCAGTATTCCGAAAGCAAACAGAATCGAAATTAAAATAACTATTGCAACTAAAGCCCATCCATAAGTAATAAGAAATTCAATTGCATACTGGCCTTTGGAATTCATGTAAAAGTATAAGCAAGCTATAATATAAATTTGTTTTCAGCAAGGAATTTGCAAAAAATAAATCGAATTAAAGAGAAAAATAAAAAAATAAATGAAGTAAAACTAAAAAAAGAAAAAGATAACACCAATTTTATGGTGTTACTGTTCCAACGCATGTTGCTGATTCTGTTTTAGTGAATCCGCTGCCTGGAGTGTAAGTTAAATTCAAGTCAATTTCGTATGGGTCATTAGCACTGAAAGTTGCTGAGCATGGCCCTGGGAAACTAAAAGTTTCTTCTCTGCTTGCTCCCCACGCAGCTGCATTAGTTACTGCATTTCCATCAGGTGCTCCATCTAAGTTGCAGTCAATATCCACTGATGCGCCGCTTGCAGCAATTGTTTTTCCTGAACCGTTTCTCAATGTCAGGTTGAAGTTTCCGTCTGCGCTTGCTCCGTGGTCTCTGTACTGCAGTTTTACGAATCCCCTGCATGTGTCTGTCTGGTATGATAATGGATTGAGTATTCCTAGAGCGAATAGTGCTCCTACAATTATTACGATTGCAACTAATGCCAGTCCATAGGTTGTCAAATACTCTACAGCTGATTGTCCTCTTTTGTTCATCATCCGATTTCCTCCCTTTGAATGAATGCTTACCTTATTTGAATCTATATAAATTCTTCGTCCTATTTAAACCTTACTCGAAGAAGGAAATTCAGGCTTTTGACATTAACATTTAAATTAAATAAAGAGATTTACTCATACTATGCCTAAAACTTCTCTTGGCTTTGAAGAACCGAAAAAGAAAAAAGCAGCAGAGAAAATTCAGAAAGAAAAGCCTTCAAGCAATAAGGAGCCTGAAAAAAAAGTTTTTGTTGAAGCTCCCGCAATGCCTAAAACAAAAGCAGTTCCCTTTGAAAAAAGCGTTTCAGATTCAAGGCAATCTTCTTTGCTTAAAAGAACTGAAACAGGAATTACAGGCCTCGATGAATTAATTGAAGGAGGCTTTCCAAACGATTCAATTATTTTAATTTCAGGGCCGTGCGGTTCAGGGAAGACTTTGTTTTCAATGAATTTTTTAGTTGAAGGAGCAAAAAGAGGAGAGCCGGGCCTGTACATCAGCTTGGAGGAAAACAAGCAGCTGGATCCAAATGAACTAAAATTGTTTGGCTGGAATATTGAAGACTTAGTCAACCAAAAACTTCTTTTAGTTACAGAACCTGAATTATATGACTTTGACAGGCTGATAAATCAAATAGAGGAAAGAGCAAAGTCAATTAATGCCAAGAGAATTGTGATTGATTCAGGTTCATTGATTGGCAGTTATTTTAAAGACCAGTTCAAGATAAGGGAAGCAATGTCTACTTTAGAGAAAGTAATGGAAAGAATAGGGGCAATAGGCTTATTCATTAATGAAGTTCCAGAAAACTCTGAACAGGTATCAACTTATGGAGTTGAAGAGCACGTAGTCGGCGGAGTAATTGTTTTATACAACAAAAAAAACATTAACATGTTTCACAGAGCAATGGTTATAAGAAAAATGCGTTCAACAAATCACTCAATGAAAATCCATCCATTTAAGATCAAGGCTCCGGGAGGAGTATTTGTTTACAATAAAGTGGAAGAATTCGAAAGATTTTAACTCTGCTTATTCAGAAAAATAACTTTATCAGAAAACTGGGTAACCAACTCAGTTAATTCATTTACGTTTTCGTCATCCACAGTTAAAATAAAGCACTTCATTTCATGGCTTCTTATTTTTGCACTCAAATAATGCACAAACCTTCCAACCGAATCATTCGAGTTATACAAAGTCAAAGTAGATAATCCGTCAAGAAAAAAAGATTTCATCTGCTTCTCCATTAAATCGCTTAAATCAATTCCCAGCTCTGTCAGCTCAGAAGGAGATTCAAGAAGAAGTACATTGCTTTCTTCTGTCTTCGTTATTCCGCTTTCGCTGCTCAGCAAATCAATGAAAAAAAAATTTCCTTCATTCAATCCTTTTTTCTTGAATTCCTTGCTTAAGTCCTTAAAAGTCCTGTTAGCTGAAACATAAATTGTTTTTTCTTTTCCAGTCAATTGAAGAATCACATCCCTTGCCTCCAAGTAATTGTCTGAGTTCGCAATAATCACTGCAACAAATTCTTCTTTTAAGTCCTTTAATTCTGTTTCAAGAATTCCTTTAATTGACGCCAAAAAAAACCACTTTGCATTCCTTTAACCCGCTTAAATTCTATATAATGAATTTAATTGATATAAATACATTCCTTGCAATTTTTTAAAAAAAAGTTGACAAAAAAGCACGGTCTTCGACCCTGCAACCTTTTCCAAAAGTTTGACGAAAACGCCGTATCGCCCGCGCTGTCCCGCCAGCGAGGCGGAAGCAGTACCGCTAGCGAGACGGTAGTGCAATGCAAAGCATTGCACGGATCTAAGCTGAATCCTTTCAGCTCGCCGTTCAGCCGGCGAGGCTGTAGTCCGGCTTTATGCCGGACAGATCACTGCGGAATCTTTTCCGCGAACGGATCTTTCCCGCGTTTCAGGGGAAAAAGGCTCTGCAAATGTTTTTATTGATTCAACAGTAAATAATTTTTATGTCTAAAAAAGAAATGCATTTGTTTCTTGAAAGAATGGCTGAAAAAGTTAAAGCAAAAAACAATTTTGTTGTTGTAGGGCATCATGACTGTGACGGAATTTGCTCTACAGCAATTATTTTCAGGGCACTTGAAAGGCTTGGAAAAAAAGCTGCAACTCACACCATAAAGCAGCTTTACTCTGACACTATTCAGGAATTAAGGGAGCTTGGAGAAAATTTTATTTTTGTTGATTTTGGTTCAGGGCAGTTGGAATTCCTTGTAAAGGAGTTCAATGATAATTTTTTTGTTTTTGACCATCACGAGCCTTCAAAGATAGCGCATGAAAATCACTTTAATGCAATGAATTTCGGCTTCAATGGAGGAACTGATTTATGCGGCGCAGGCTCCTGCTATTTGTTTGCAAAAACTCTTGATGAAAAAAATATTGATTTAGTGCAGTTAGCTATTGTGGGGGCAATAGGAGACATGCAGGATTTTTCTTCAGGAAAATTAATTGGATTAAATGCAGAAATTTTAATTGAAGCAGAAAAAAATGGTTTTGTGAAAGTCGAAAATGACTTAAGATTGTATGGAAGGATTTCAAGGCCGTTAATTCAGTTCTTATTGTTTTCAACTAACCCGATTCTTCCTGCATTGACTGGAAATGAAGATAACTGCATTAAGTTTCTTCAAGGACTGGGAATTGAATTAAAGAAGCATGAAAGATTCGTTTCATACAATGAGCTTTCATTTGAAGACAAGAGGAAGCTTTCCACTGCATTGATTCTGCATCTGCAGAGTTTCAATGTACCTGAATGGAAAATAAAGGAATTAATTGGAGAGGTTTACACTTTTCCAAAAGAAGGGTTTCACAGCCCGCTGAGAGACGCAAAAGAGTTCTCTACATTAAATAATTCATGCGGAAGGCATGGCATGGGGGAAGTTGCTTTGAAAGTCTGCTTGGGAGACAGAGGAGAGCATTACTTGAAGGCGATTGCTTTAATGCAGGACCATAGAAGGCAGTTAAGGGAAGGAATTGAATTCATTTCAAAAATTTTGGAGGAAAGAGAAGAATTTTATTTCTTTGACGCGGAAGACAAAGTGAAAGACACTTTAGTGGGCATTATTGCGGGAATGCTTTACGGCTCTGTAATTGAATCCAGTAAACCGGTTATTGCTTTCGGAAGATATGATGAAAAATTCATTAAAGTTTCAGCAAGAGCAACAAAAGAATTAGTGAGAAGAGGACTGAATTTAGGCAAGACACTGAAAGAAATCTGCAAGGAATTAGGGGAAAGCAGCGAGGGAGGCGGGCATTCAATTGCTGCAGGGTGCAGAATTAATGTCAGTCAAAGAGAAGAATTTTTACTTAAATTAAATGAAAAAATAAAGGAAAGCCTTTCATTAAAGGAAACAGCAGTTTAGTTAACTTTAAATAAATTTAATTACATTAATTAATTGATTTAAATGAAAAAAATGAAAAAAATCTTTTTAATTGCATTAATTTTATTGAATTTTTTTTCTTATTCAGTATTCGCCCATATCGGAGAGCAGTTCGATTTATTGTTTGATTCTGAAGGAGAAATAAAAGAACAATTTTTAGTTCAAGCTAATTCAAGCCTCAATGCAGTTCCTGATTTCATTAAATCTTTTCTTTTAGGAAATGAATCAATTAATGCAACAATAATTGAAGCTTCAGGAGAAGAAATAAAGTTAACAATTATTGGAAGAAATAATTCAATTGAATCAGTTTCAAGAGGGCATGCAGGCAATGCAACTCTTAAATCAACAGTTAATGAAGAAGTTTTAGAAGACATTACTTCCTCTGATGACTTGATTGGAAGCTTTATTTCTCATTACACTGCAGGCGATTTCAATGTACAGCCTTTGGCTTTAAGCACCGGCGGAGTTATTGCAGGAATCGGAAACTTTTTTGCAGGAATAATTAATTTCTTTTCATCGCTTTTCGGCTGAAAAATAAGGTTCCTTTAAATGAAATTAAATGAAATTAATGAGATTCTCTTTATGGAATTTAAAACGGTTTTGAAAGACATTCAGAAAAAAATTGAGTCAAGGATTACTTCTTTTTTAGATGAAAGAATAAATGAAGCAGCTGAAATAAAGAGTGAAGCAAAAGAGCTCTTGGAAAATATTAAGGAATACAATTTAAGGGGCGGAAAAAGGCTGAGGGCTGCTTTCTGCGTTCAAGGATTTAAGGCTGTTGGAGGAACAGATGAGGAAGCAATTCTTGACGCAGCTGTTTCGCTTGAACTGCTTCAAAGTTTTCTAATAATCCATGATGATATAATGGATGAAGATTCTTTCAGGAGAGGAGGAAAAGCTTTTCACAAAATTTATGAAGATGCTGCAGTGAAAAGGTTTCCTGAAGTTAATTCATCGAGGTTCGGGGAAAATGTCGGAATAATTGCCGGAGACCTGCTTCAAAGCTTTGGAATTGAAGCATTAATTCATTCAGACTTTCCAACTGAAACAAAGTTTGAGGCATTAAAGAAACTGAATGAAATAATTTACTACACTTCCTTCGGGCAGATATTTGATTTACTGAATGAATGCAGGAAGAATCCTTCGCAGGAAGATGTAATGCTTACTCATACTTACAAAACAGCTTTCTACACTGTTTCAGGGCCGCTGCAGCTGGGAGCAATTCTTGGAGAGGCTTCAGAAAAGCAGTTAACTGTTTTAAATAATTACGGGATTCCTTTAGGGCAGGCTTTTCAATTGCAGGATGATATTCTTGGAATTTACGGCAGTGAAGAAAAGCTTGGAAAGCCAGCTGACTCAGACTTAAAGGAAGGAAAGCAGACACTATTAATTGTCAAGGCAATGGAGAAAGGAAATGAAAAGCAGAAGAAAAAAATCAGGCAAGCTCTGGGAAACCGCAATTTAAGCAGGGAAGAAGCAGAAGAAGCAAGAAAAATAATCATTGAAACAGGCTCATTGGATTACAGTAAAAAATTAATTGAAGAATTAATTGAAGAAGCAAAAAAGGCATTGAATGAAGCTGACTTCAATGAAGAAGGAAAAAACTTTCTTTTCGGAGTTGCTGACTACATGCTTTCAAGG
This sequence comes from archaeon, assembly GCA_035288565.1. Lineage (GTDB taxonomy): Archaea > Iainarchaeota > Iainarchaeia > Iainarchaeales > DATDZZ01 > DATDZZ01. The sequence goes on along the minus strand of DATDZZ010000009.1, from coordinate 2,851 downwards.
GAATACTAATCAAGCTTCGGCCTTCTCGGAGCTCTGCCGAATAATTTCTTCATTTTATAAGTTAAAGATGAATGCATTTCATTGTAAGCAGTCTGCTTCCATTCCAATAATTCTTCCGGCGCCATTGAACCAATTTTTAAAATCTTTAAAGGATCATCCGTTGAAAAGTATTCACTCCACTCAACGTTCATTTCCTTGAATTCCTTTTCATGCTTTCTGAATAAAGTTGTTCCAGGAGAAGGCCTGATAATATCAAAAACAAAGTAATCCGGCTCGATTTTTTTAGCCAATTCAATTGTTTCCCAAATGCTTTTCTCTGTTTCATTCACTGCGCCAAGCAAAAAGTATCCGTAAACTTTTATTCCGGCTTCCTTTGCAATCTGCGCTGCAAATAAATTCTGTTCAACCAAGCTGATTTTATTGAATGAATCAAGCACTCTCTGGCTTCCCGATTCAAAGCCGAAGCGAATAAGCCAGCATCCAGCTTTCTTCATTGCTTCAAGCAATTTCTTGTCAACCGTGTCAGCTCTTGCCCTGCACTGCCAGGAAACATTTATTTTCTCTGAAGAAATTAATCTGCATAATTTGTAAACCCATTCCTTGTCCAAAGTAAATGTAGGGTCAGTGAAATAAATTTCTTTCACTCCAAGAGAAATTAATTCCTTGATTTCCTGCACGACTTTTTCCGGTTTTCTCTGCCTCTGCTTTTCAAGAAAATTCTGGTGCCTGCACCAAGAGCAGTCAAAAAGGCAGCCAAAGCCTGCCTGCAGGTTAGCTACAGGGAAATGCTTTGCAACTTCAAATCTTTTATATTTAGGCAATTGGACAAGGTCTCTTCCAAAGTAATCAAATACATCAAAATCTTTTGCTTCAAAAACAGGGCTTGTTCTCTTCACTTCATTCTTGTCCCTGAAATAAATTCCGTTAATAATCATTGAATCAAAGTCTTTCACTATCTTTGAAACCAATTCCTCTTCAAAAAAAGGAACAACAAAGTCAATGAATTCGCATGCAAGCATTGTCTCTGAAGGCATTGCCTTTGCATGCTTTCCAATAAAAATATTTTTCGCTGCCTTGTTTTTGTGCTTTACCAGCTCAGCCAGCTGAAAGGCTTCTTGAATTGAATTAGTGTCAGCTGAAATGATTACGTATTCAGGCTTCATTATTTCAATTGAATCATCAATTGAATCAATTTTTTCTTTCTCCAAGTCAAGGTCAATTAATGAAACAAAAAATTTCTGCATCTTCAAAGTTCTTGCAACCTTAATTAAGTCAAGGTCAGGAAAAAAAGGAGCATCCATTTCAGTTCTAGGAGCATTAATGCAAAGAATTTTTTTCATATGTTTAATAATGAATTTAAATTTAAAAATCTAGGCAGGCAGAAAATTCTTTTCACAACCCTATTGCTGATTCAGGATTTAAAAAATTGAGTACAGGCAGGCAACAGCCATGCAGACGGCAATCAACGAATTTATTGCCTGCTTTAAATTTTAATCACGATTTGTAAACATTGTCATGATGGTCAATGTCCAATACTCTGACTGTTTTTTCTTTTTCCAATGCTTCAAAAACCATGACAAAGCTTTTCAGTATGTGGACTCTGCGCTTGTTTTGCAGAGGAAACCTTAACGGCTTGAAGCGGTAAGGGTCTTCCAGAATCTGCTGCAGCTTGTTTTCAACAGATTTTTTCAGTTCACTGTTCCGCGAACCTGCTTTTGCAAGGGCTTTTTTGCATTTCTCCTCCATTTCCAGAGAGTAAGGCAAACACTTCACTCCCAGATTTCTTTAAAGTCCTTGATTTTTATGAATTTTGCGGTTTTTTCAAGCTTCCTGATTTTTGCAACATACTCCGGCTTTAATTCAGATTCAAGAACCTCGTTTTCATATTCTTCAATCAGCTTGTTCAAAGCCTGGCTTTTGTCCTTCAAATCATATTTTGCTTTTACAATATTCACAACCCTGTTTGCTTCATCACTCAACTTTACAATTGCTGTTGTAGTCATATTAACATCACATTAATGTGATATAAGTTTTAATTAATAAAGCTTCCCGCCACTGCCATTGTTACTGCAGAAAAACAAAAAAGCAATCGACGAACTTTAAATAGGCAAATAACGTAAGCTTTTTATTTGTTTTTTCCTCTCTTTATTTATTAACCTTTTTCAAATCAAATGTTTAGCATGGATGAATCAAGCAAAATATCAAAGTTTTACGACAAAAGCCAGGATGAAAGGATTTCTTTAGTGAAGAATTTCGGCAACCTTTCACATGAACAGGTTTTGCTGCTTAAAGAAATGAAGCCATTGAATTTTGAAACAGCTAACAGAATGATTGAAAATGTAATTGGAGTCTTCCCTTTTCCTTTCGCTGTTGCAACCAATTTCAAAGTCAACGGAAAAGACTATTTAATTCCAATGGCTTTAGAGGAGCCAAGCGTTGTGGCGGCTGCAAGCAATGCCGCAAAGCTTTCCTCTGGCTTTAAGGCAGAGTCAACTGCCCCGATAATGATCGGGCAGATTCAATTAGTGAATGTAAAAAATTTTGATCAGGCAAAGAAAAAAATCCTCGAAAACAAAAAAGCTCTTTTAAATGAATGCAATGGAGCTGATTCAATTCTTGTAAAGCTCGGCGGAGGAGCAAAAGACCTTGAAGTGAAAGAGCTTGACACTGAAAGAGGAAAAATGTTTCTTGTTCAATTGCTTGTAGATGTGAGAGACGCAATGGGGGCAAATGCAGTTAACACTATGAGTGAAAGAATTTCCTCCAAGTTAGAGGAGCTTTCAGGAGGAGAAACAAGGCTGAGAATTGTTTCAAACCTTGCAGTGCACAGGACAAGCAAAGCAAGCACTAC
>DATDZZ010000008.1:0-3726 GCA_035288565.1 archaeon | reverse complement strand
GGGTTGATAATGCTGAGTTGTATCCATTCATTTTCACTTCACAGGAAGAATGGCAGGTTGATATCTGCATGCAGGTTCCACAAGGATATATTATTTCTGCAGCGGAAGATGAATTAGTAAACATTGTTTCAACGAATGAATGCATTTCTTCTTTTGTTGCAGGGGAAAGCAAGGTTTATTACTTTACTTTACAGGAAATTGGAAGCCCTGAGCCAAACACTTCATTTAATTTAACTGCAAAGCATAAAGAGAAAACAAAGAAGCTGACTCAGAAAATGCAAGGAATGAGGCAAAAGACTTTAAATGAAATTGAAAGAGAAATCAAAAGCAATATTAGAGAAGTCAAAGAGAAAAGAAAGCTTGGAGTAAAGGACAGCGAAGCAGTTAAAGCAATAAAACAAAGAACAGCAAAACAAGGAGCTCAAAAAGGAATTGGAAGAGGAAGGCTATTAAACGGTGAATCTAACTTAATTTTCAGTGGATTAATCTTGCTATTAATAGTTTACTTCATTTATTCAAGAAAAAAGCAATAAAATAATTTTTCCTTAAATTTTTTTATTTTATTGCCCTTTTATTATTTTTCTTTATTTTTTCAGTTTTTTTACCTGTTTCTTTTAAAATAATTATTAATTAAGGATTCTGTATGGAAAAAGAAGTAATTAATTCTTACAAGAAAGCAGGGCAAATACTTAAAGAAGTTCAGAAATTAGCGGAAAAAACAGCCAAGCCCGGAGCAAAACTGCTTGAATTAGCTGAAAAGATTGAATCAAGGATAAAAAATCTAGACGGAAAAACAGCTTTTCCGGTTAATTTAAGTGCAAATAATTGGGCGGCTCATTACACTCCAAAAGTAAACGATGAATCAGTAATTGAAGAAAAAGATGTAATGAAAATAGACATTGGAGTGCACGTAAACGGATACATTGCTGATTCAGCTTTCACAATGGATTTTTCAGGAGAATACGGAAAAGTTGTTGAAGCATCTCAAAGAGCTTTAGAGAACGCAATAAGCATTTTAAAAGTTGGAACAACAATGAAGGAAATAGGAAAAGAAATTCAAACAACAATTGAAGGCTTTCATTTAAAGCCAATTGAAAACCTTTCAGGGCACGGATTAGAGCAATTCACTGCTCATGCAGCTCCAACCTTTCCAAACGTTGAAAGAAACGATTTAACTGAAATAGAGGAAGACACTGCTTTTGCAATAGAGCCATTCGCTTCAACTGGAACAGGAACAGTGAGAGATGCAAACATTGTAGAAATTTTTTCATTAAAAGAAAAAAAGCCAGTAAGAAACTTAAATGCAAGAAACTTGCTGGAAAAAATAGAAAAAGAATTCAAAACAATTCCTTTCTCTGAAAGACAGATAGCGGAAGGCTTAACTGAATTTCAAAGAAAAACAGCTTTAAGAGAATTAATGATAAACAAATGCATTAAAGGCTATCCACTGCTTAAAGACATTGACGGATCAATTGTAGCGCAGTTTGAAACAAGCTTTGCAATGGACGGAGACGAACTAAACATAATGACGGACTATCCATTAAAATTCAACAAATAAAATTCAATAAAAAAAATTCAGCAAAAGAAATTTTTAATAAATCGAATTCATCTAAAAATCTACAACCGAATTTCAATTCAAGAAATTTTTTGACTTGCTTCAAAAAAAAAAGAAAAAAAAAGAAATCCTCTGAAAGAAATTCAATCGATTAATTACATAATATATATTCTGTTTTTCTTCAAAGTGCTCTTTTTTGCACAGCTAATTCAGTTGAATATTATTATTTTCGTCAATCCCTTATTTTTACATGAAAATAAAATATTTTCAAAGAACCTTTTTAGAGAAAGTAATAGACAAGTCTCCAATAGCTATAAGCATAGTGAATGAAAACAAGGAAATAATTTACGCAAACAAAGAATTCAAAAGAAGGTTTTCAGAAGAGCCCCACGGAATTAAATGCTATAAAGTAACTGATCCAAATGAAACCCCCTGCACTGACTGCCTGCTCCAGCACAAAAGAGAAAATAAACTGGAAGGAACCAGGTTAAGCAAAAAAATTATTTCAGCAGACGGAAAAGAAATCCATGTACTGCAAAAAATATTCAAAAATGAATGGCAGGAACTTTACCTGATAGAGTACTACTTTGAAGCAAAAAAAGAAATGCACCCAGTAATAGAGAACTGCGAATTAACCTTTAAAGCAGAAAAAACATTCAATGAAAAAATCAAATCAGTTTGCTGAAAAAAGAAAAGCAATTAAAAAAACAATTAAGGTAGAAAAAACAAAAAGAAAAAAAACAAAAAAATTAAATCAATGAATTCCCAGGCATTGGTACATAAATTAAAGAAAGCTATCTTTTAAAGCACTCTCAAGCTAATTTTATTGTGAATTTAGCAGCCCAATACCATTTAGGAGTGATTCCTGACGGCAACAGGAGATGGGCAATAGTCAACGGAGAGCATCCAAGCAAAGGCCATTACGAAGGATCAAGCAAAATGGAAATGCTCTTAAAATGGACTTTAAGAAAGCCCGACATAAAAGAATTATCCATTTACGGCTTAAGCGAAGAAAACTTCAAAAGAAGCCCTGAAGAACTAGGGTGGCTTTACGATATTTATTACAAGCAATTAAACAAATTGCTTAAAGACAAATTAATTCATGACGAGCAAATAAAAGTAAACTTGGTTTCAACAAAAATAGATAAAATTCCAGGATCATTAAGAGACGTATTCAAAGAATTAACTTTAGAAACAAAATTCTACGGAAACAAAGTGCTCAACATATTAATTGGCTACACAGGGCAAAGCGAAATATTAAGGGCAATTAATTCTCCAATGAACAGAGTAAAAAACTTGTTTTTCAGATTAAGCGAGAAAGACATTGAAAGAAGCCTGAGAGTAAAAAATCCATGCGATTTTGTAATCAGAACAGGAGAAGAAGAAAAGCAAAGAGAAGGAAAATCAGGATTCCTTTTATGGCAAAGCGCTTACTCTGAATACTATCACATAAACAAATTCTTTCCAGATGTAGAGGAAGCAGATTTAGACCATGCATGGAGCTACTTCAAAGAATGCAGAAGAAGGAAAGGAAAATAAATGAAGCAAAAAAAATCAATAATAATTTCACTAACACTAATTTTATTAATTCTAATTCTTTCAGGATGCATTCAAATAACTCCTTCAAAAACATTTGAAGAGCTGTCAAAAAAAACTGAAATAAAGGAAACAGGCAAAGAAGAATCAGCAAATTTATGCGGAAATCAATTAATTGATGAAGGAGAAACCTGCAGCAACTGCCAGAAAGACGTAAAATGCAGTGAATCACAGGAATGCATTGAAAATGAATGCAAAGCAAAAACAATTTCAGCGCAGTGCAGTGAATGCCAATACAGAGTAGGAAGCGAGTGCTTCTCCTATGCATGCTGCAATGATGCTCAATGCAATGACTCTAATTCAGGAACAGAAGACAAATGCATTAATGCTGAAACAACTGAAAGCTACTGCGCAAACATAACAGCACATGAAGCAACTGATGAATCAAAGCCCACAATCCTTGCAACTGAAACAAAGAAACCAGCAACAAGCACTGCAAGCTCAAGCCCATTCATAATAGAAATTCCAGGGCAAGGAGAAGTAGGATTAGGGTTCACTTTCAACGTTGAAGGAAAAAACCAATTTGAAAATCAGTTAATCACTTTAGAGTTAAGAGATATAGTGCAGGTAGGCGG
>DATDZZ010000007.1:0-8449 GCA_035288565.1 archaeon | reverse complement strand
CTTTCCTGCTGCACTGTTTGTAGGTGCTGCTGTTCCTGCTGGTGTTGCTGCTGGTGGTGCTGGTGCTGGTGTTCCTGCTGCTGGTGTTCCTGCTGCTGGTGCTGCTTCTTCTGGCACCGTTACACCAGGAAGCGTGTGCGTTACAACCGTCACGTTTTCTTCTTCTAGCAGCTCTACACCTGCCCCAATCAATTTATTTTTTCCTAATTTCTCTAATGTTTCATCGCTTTCATCTGCAAGGCTTTCCCTTAAAGCTTCAATTTTTTGTTTATCTTTTTCCGTCAATTTTTCTTCCTCTTTCTTATTTAATTTTTCTAATGCTGTTAATTTTCCTTCCGGGCTGAGTTTATCTATTTCTTTGTTTATGGCTATTTCTTCTTCTGAGAGAGGCAGGAAAGAAAACTCTCCTTGTTCAACCATTTGATTTACCCATCCGCCTAAGCCTACTACAAAGCCTGGAATCGCCCATAAGGCTCCTGTTTGAAGCGCTTTGCCCCAGTCTTTGTCATTCACTTCAACTGTAATTGGTTTGTCAAAGCATTTGTTTGTTAAAATTGCGTCATCGTATCCTGAGTAATCCGGATTTAATGGGTCTTCGTAAATGTCGAATTCGTATCTGTTTAATTTAATGCAGCTTTCTGGGTCAAGCACTCTTGCTCGAATTAATTTAATTTCCCTCGCTGTTTTTGCATGCTCCGGCTCAACCTTAATGTTAATTGGATACTGCCCCTGAAAGTTTTCTCCAGCGAAAACAAGTATTGGGGGGCTTTTTTGATTTGATTCAAGAGTTACTTCGCTTAAGCTTGTATCAAGAGGTGAATCAATGAAAAACTTTGTTGCTCCGCCGCATTCCTTTGTTTCAATTGAGAATTCTCCTTCCTTTCCTTTGTCTATGATAATTAATTCTTTGTCGAATACAAGGCAGTCAGCAATATTTACTATGGAGAATTTGGTTGAAAGCTTTGCCTGCAATTCCTGTTCCTGCCCTGCTTCAGTTGGATTCAATGCAGTGAAAATTAAGTCAGCTTTCTGCTCTCCTATAACTCCTCCTGAAGGAGTGTAAACTAAAGTAACTGAATATCTTTTTGTTGGATTCATTGCACTTAAAGCTCTTTTAAAGTAAGCGGGAGCTGCATTGAATTTAGCTTTAACTATATTGTCTTCCTTGAATTCAAGCAAGTATTCTCCAAGCTTATTGGACTGCAAGTCAAGCTTTACTCTTGCATCCTGCAATTGAATTGGAATTCCCTGCACTGTGCAGTTGTTGACTAATTCAAATTCTGTTCTGATTGGAGAGCCTTCACTGCTTGTTTCGTAATTGGTTTTAGTTAATGTTAAGCAGTCAGGTGAATCAACTTCTGCTCCGATTCCCACTGCAATGTTCATTGGAACTTTGAATGTCCAAATCTGTCCAAAGTTAGTTGCCCTTAAAGTAAGAGTTCCTTGAAGGTTTTCTCTTTCAGTTAAAAGCTTTCCTTCTTCAGTTAAAATTGTTCTTACTTTGAATTCCTTTGATTCTCCTTGAAGCAGCTCTAATCCTTCAAACTGTTTTGCGTAATTATTCATTTCCTGTTCATTCAGGATTCCTTTAAAGTTTCCAGTTAATTCAACTGAATCAATTTTGAATGGAAAATTAGTTAAGTTCTTTAAAATAATTACTTCCTCTGATTCAGGCTTTGTTTTGGCGTTAATGCTTACACTTAACTGCTGTGGAGTTAATTCAAGGATTTCTTCGCTTACTTTCACTGCAATAACTTTTTCATTGTAGTTAGGCTTTGTTGCTGTAAGAGTTAAGTTTTCTCCTGGGTTCTGCGCAGATAAATTCAGTTCAGCGTCCCCTAACCTGCTTGAAGTAGTTGAATCTAAAATTATTCCGAACCTGTCTTTCACAGTAAGAACAGCTTTCTCTATTTCTAGATTGGTTTGCTCGTCTCTAACCTTTAAAATTAATTTGTTTTCAATTCCTGAGCTTAAAGTGCTTGGCTGAACTTCAACTTTCAAATTATTTATTGCCTGGCTGTTGATTGAAATAATTTTTTCGAAAACAATTCTGTTGTCTGAAATTAATTGAATTGAAAAGCTTCCAGAACCTGCTTTCTCTGTCCTGAAATCAATGTCGGCTGAAACCCTTTTCTTTGGAGTAAAATTGCCTACTGAATAATCGTTTAATCTGAATGCATTCGCTGTTCCCTTTGTTTCGCCTGTTTCTGAGTTGCTTAAAGTGAATCTCTTCATTAAAAGATTCTGTTCATTGTTTCTGATTCTAATGAATGCATTATTGTAAACCTTTAATTCATTGTTATTCAATAAATTGAATTTCAAATTGTATTCATTGAATACTTTTCCTTCAAATCCATTCAATGCCTGATGCAAAATTTTTTCCTGGATGTCAAAGACAGTTGCATCAAAGCAGAAGTCTTCAGAGCAGATAGTGCTTATTCCTACTTGATAAATTTCTCTTTTAGTGCTGTCATACAATGGATTTGCGGCAGGAGTAACATCTTCCGGGTCCCTGTCTCTTTTTCCTTTATCTATTCCCCAGGCCTTGTAATTCAATTCAAGCTGGTCATCCAATGAAGCAGTTGTCTTTACTTCTAATTCTGCTTCAACTTCATAAACTCCAGGCAATACTCCTCTCCATACAGCATTAAACCATTTGCTGTCCCCAAAAGAAATGTTTTTTGAATCCTCTTCATAACCTAATTTTTCGTTGAAGCTGGTTCCTTTCACAACAACTGCTCCGGGAGCATTAACTGATTTAATTATTACTTGGTCTTTTTCCATTATTTCAAAGCTTCCTGTTCTTACATGCAGGCCTGCTTCCCTGTACTCATTGTTTTCAGGAATCTTTACCTTGAATCTTGCTTTGTATCTCTGCCCTGTTGCAAGAGTTGAAACTATTCCCTCCAATGAATCTCCTATTTCAGTTGAAATTGCTGTTGAAGCATACATTCCAAGGAATTCAACTTTCACTGGGCCGAGAGCAAGCCTTTTTTCAAGCACTGCTTCAAATGCTGTAACTGAATTCGGGTTAACTGCCTTAACTGTTGAAAAAAATCTTGAATTGTCTTTCTCCACTGAAATGAAAACTTTTTTGTCAGCCGGAACAGAAAACTCAATTAATCCTTGATCATCAGTTAATTGATCTGCTGCAATTGAGTTATTGCTTTGATCGTGAAGCCTTACTCTTGCGAAAGGCACTGCAGTTTTTTCTTCATCTAAAACCTTGACTGAAACTGTTCCTAAAGGAATATCCATTACTAAATTTATTTCAGCAATTCTTGCAAGCCTTGGGTCAAAGCTTCTTGCAATGCTTTTTCCTTGAGCTGATCCTTTGTATGCAATGGCTGAGAAATTTCCTTGCTGTACTCTTGTAAAGGAAGCTGTTCCGTTTAAATCAGTGGCTTGCTCTGAATACACTGCAAGCCTTTTTTCATCTTCATTGAATAAAACAACTTTTGCATTCTGAACTGCTCTTCCATCAGAATCTTTTACATTAACTTTCAGTGTTCCGCCGTTGCTTCCAATGAATTTCTCTAACTCGATTGATTTTTCTTCAGCTGAAAGCCTTAAATTCTGTGCCTGCACTAAATAATTTTCTTGATCAATAATTATTGTATAATCTAAGTCTCTTGAAACCTCGAATGAAGCTCGTCCTTCATTGTCAGTTGTTTTTGATGCCAGTTCTTCACTGCCAGCCAATAATTTTACTTTTGCGTTTGAAATTATTCTTCTTGTTCCTTTTTCCACTGCTTTAACTTTAATTGAACCAATTACATTTCTTTGAACATTTAAATTTACATTTGCAGTGCTTCCAGCTGAAACAACTATTAAGTCGCTGCTTGCTTCACCAAAATCTGAATTTGCTTCTGTTTTAATTAAATAATCTCCGGGAAACGCGCCAGTGAATTCAGCCAACCCATTTGAAGAAAAAGTCTGGTGAACAGGGCCAAGGTTTTGTTCAAAGAACCTGTAAACTTTAACTAAGACATTGTCTGCATTCTGCCCTTGAGATGAAACATTTACTTTAATTGTTCCTAATTGTGAAGGATCTTCCTGAAACAAAATTGTTTCATTGTCTGAAAGCAATGCATAAGAGTCAAGGTTTCTGAATCCAGATGCTTTAAGGCTTGCAGTTAATCTTCCGCAGTCATTTGAAACAACTGTCTGCACTTTGCCTAAATTGTTTGTTGCTTCACTTAATGGAGGAACAGCGAATTCATTTGAACAGGAAAAAGACACCAACGCATTTGAAACCGGCTGGCCTCTTGAATTAACTATTGAAATAATTTTGCTTAACTCTTTCGGCTTTTCTTTCTCTAATTCAACTGCTTCAACTCTGCTTCCTTCAATTAAGGGAACGTCTTTGAAAGCTGAAATGAACCCTTTTTTTTCAATTGAAAGAGAAGCGCTTGAATTAATCGGCACTCTGAATTCTGCTTCCCCGTCTTTATTAGTTTCTGCACTCAGAGTTTCTCCTTTGATTTCAAATGAAACAAATGCTCCTTCAACTGGGTTGTTTAATTCATCGAAAGCTGAAACAATTACAACTGCCTGCTGAGCAGGAAGACCAATTCCCTCCAAGGCAGAGAAAAAAAAGAAACCAATTAAAAGCAATAAAAGAACTAAAAGAACTGCAAAAGAAGGAACAATTTTATCAATCGGGTCAATTGCTTTGTAAACCGGAACAGATTTATTTAATGAATCTAATGCTCCGTAATACTTGTCCTCCAAAGACTTATAAAATCCCTTAAATTGTTCCCCTAATTCAGGCAAAATGTCACCAATAAAAGTTAACTTCAACGAACTGCTGGTATAGAATGATATCGTTTCATTCTTTAAAATAGTATCTATTATATACAATGAGTAAAACTAAGCTGAAAAAATCTAAATCAATTTAATTGAAAAGAACTGAAAAAAACAAACTTAATTAAAAAAGCTAATTTTAGTTGATTGACGAAATAACAATATAATTATATATTTGTTTTCTTTTTATGTTTCTTAATGGCTAAATGTGAATTCTTTATCCACAATCATGTTCAGGATGTTGGCTACAGGCTTTTCATTACTGAAAAAATTCTTGAATCAAATTTAAGAGGAGGAGCTTACAATACTCCGGATAAAAAAGTTAGAGTTTTGCTTGAAGGAGAACAAACTGAAATCCTTGAATTAATTGACTTATTGAAAAATCAATATCCTAAAGAAGCATTAAATCCTAAACTGTTAAACCCTGTTTTTGATGAAAGCCTGAATGTGCCTGATGCAATGAGAAGCAGCCAGTCACTTCAAGCAGGACAATTCATAAAAGCAGTTGAAATAATTACAGGAATGCATGGAGACATGAACACTAATTTTAAAAATCTCTCAAATGGCTTAAACCAAAACTTCGAAAACCTTTCAACCAACATGAACACAAACTTCGAAAACCTTTCAACCGATGTAAAGGAATTGAAAACTGAATTTGGAAAATTAAGAGAAAATCTGGACAAAAATTTTGAAAAACTACCTAAACAATTAGGGGAAGAACTAAAACCAGAATTCAAAAACCTACCAAAACAAATTGCATTAGAATTAAGAAAAGATTTTGAGAACCTTCCAAAGCAAATAGGACTAGAGTTAAAAAAAGGTTTTGACCAAATGCCAATAAAACTAGCATCAGAATTAAGAAAAGATTTTGATGTTCTTCCTGAAAGAATAGCTAAAGCAATTAAAGAAGTAAATCAAAGAGGTTAATTTAATGGGAATAATTTATTTTTGTGATAGATGCAACTTTAAATCGGATTCAAAAATCGGCATGCTGGACTTTAAAGTTGAAAAAAATTGGAATGATAATCGCTCTTATTTGCCTTTTGCGCAATATTCAATCTGCGAAAAATGCGGCGAAAGTTTAGGAAAAGTTTTAAGAGAGTGGATTAAAAAATGAGAATGGTTTTCACTATCGCGGGAAATAAAGTGCAGAATGTTGGTTACAGATTATTTATTTTGAATGAAATGAAATCCAGAAAATTAACTGGCTTTCCCTATAATCTTCCTGATGGGAAGCAAGTAAGTATTTTTGTTTGGGGAACTAAAAAAGAATTATTGAAATTCTATGATATCATGCAAATTGCAGGGCCAAAAGGCGTTAAAAAAATCAGCCTTACTCACCCGCAGTTTGACAAAGAATTGCCTCCAACAAGTTTGGATTTAGTTAATGAAAAAATGGATTTAATGATTGAGCAAACAGGAAAATTTGTAGAGCAAGGAATTCAAATAAACAAGAACTTAAAAATCATTCCAGAAAAAATAGCTAAAGCAATTAAATCAATTTAACCAAAAGTGAAAGAATAAATTTCAAATCCTTTTCCTTTCACTTCAAAAACTAATTCAGCTTCACTGTATTCAGGCAATGAAACAATGTTGTACAGTTTTTGGTCTTTAATTTGAATTAAGAATTTTCCGTTGCTTTCAATTGAATCAGTGCCTTTATTTTCTTCATTAACTTCTGCACCGTTAACCATTACAGTTAACTCAGAGCCTTGTTCAGAGCCTGCAACAATGTTTGCTTTTCTTGCCTCGAACCTTAAAGCAACTTTTCCTGTTTCAGAAACAAGAATTAAATGATCCTCTAATGCTTTCCATTCTCCTTCAAGAAAAGCAAGATTTTTCTGCAGTACTTCAGGAAGCTTATATGACGTGATTTGATTCGCTTTAATTCCTTCAATGCTTCCTAAAGGCTGTCTTAAAAATTCGTAGCCAAAATAAATTTCCGGAGTCTTAATTTTAGAAAAAACTGTTTCCTCTTTTCTCATTTCAATAACTTCTTTTGATTTTTCTTTATTTAATTCCTCTAAAAGCATTTGAATCTGTTTTTCAGTTTCATCATAAGCTCCTTCCCCGATATGGTCAAATCTAATCAAACCATCCTTGTCAATCAAGTATTTGTGAGGCCAGTAATTGTTTTGAAAAGCCCTCCAGGTTACATAGTCATTGTCTAAAACTACTGCGTACTTTATTTCTTGTTTTTCAACAAAGGTTTTAACATTTTCAAATTTTTTTTCAAACTCAAATTCAGGAGTGTGCACTCCAATAATTACTAATCCTTCATCGCTGTACTTTTCATGCCATGCCTTCAAGTAAGGCAGTGTTCTGATGCAGTTAATGCAGGAATAAGTCCAGAAATCAATTAAAACAACTTTTCCCTTCAAATCAGATAATTTTAATGATTCATCTGCGTTAATGTAGCCTTTAATTCCCTGCAGTTCCGGTGCCTTCAAAAAACCACTTAAATCAATTGAAACTCTTTCCCCTGGCTCAATTCTTTCAGGAGAATTAACCTGAAGAAAATAAATTAATGAAATAATAATAATTAAAGCCGCCCCTACAAGCAATGGATTGTTTGCTTCAAACTTTAATTTCATTCAATCAACAAAAAAAATAAATTATTTAATTTAACTAAATTTTCAGCTAAGCATTCCTGCAGCAAATTCAAGATTTGCAATTAATGGAAGGTTTCCAGTAAAAACAAGTATTCCCAATAAAACTAATACTGCTCCAAAAAATAAATTCAAAAACTTTAAATGAGGCAAAATCCATTTAATTGCTCCTTGTGCTCTGGAAATAAATAACCCAGTTAAAAGAAATGGAACTCCTAACCCAAGAGAATAGGAAAGCATTAAAGGCAGTGCAGCTCCTGGAACAGTTATTGCCAATGTAAGCACTCCTCCTAAAACCGCTCCCACGCACGGAGTCCATCCAACAGCAAAAGCCGCTCCAAAAATAAATGAACTTAAATACTTGAATCGAATTCTTGAAACATTCAATTTGTGAGTGCTCTGCAGGTAAGGAATTTTAATTAAACCCATTAAAATTAATCCAAAGAAAATAATTAATGAACCTCCAATGTAGCCTAAATAAATCTGAACGTCAAAAGCAATGCTTTGAATTGAAGGCTGCTGCAAAATCACTCCAACCAAAGAAAAAATTAAACTGAAGCCTAAAACAAAGAAAACCGTGTTTAAAAAAATTCTTGTCCTTATAGCTGCATTGCTTTTCTTTAATTCTTCAGCTGAAGTTCCTGCAAGAAAAGTCAAGTAAGCAGGAATTAAAGGCAGAACGCATGGACTCAGAAAAGAAATTAACCCAGCAAAAAAAGCAATAATTAAAGTAATTTCAGCCATTACTTTCCCTCTTCAAGCCTTGAAATAATTTGATCTTTATTTAAAAAACTTAAATCTCTTTTAAACTCTTTTCCTTCTTTGTTTAAAAAAATCATTGTATGCTGATAAGTCACTCCAAACTCTCTGGCTAAAGCAGTTTCAAATTCATCTGTTTCACTGTCTTTGTAATTAACCTGAAAACCAATAATTTCTGAATCACTTAATTCATTGAATGCCTTTAAAAATTCAGGTCTCTGCTCCCTGCAGATAGGGCACCAATTAGCATAAAAATTCAATAAAATTATTTTTCC
>DATDZZ010000006.1:0-3520 GCA_035288565.1 archaeon | reverse complement strand
ATGGAATTAAACATAATAAGAATCAGGCCATTCAATCACACAGGCCCTTATAGAGGGGAAAGATTTGTTTTAAGCAATTGGTGCAAGCAGGTTGCTGAAATTGAAAAAGGATTGAAAGATAAAATAAGAGCTGGAAATATTAAAAACATAAGGGACTTTTCTGATGTAAGAGATGTTGTAAAAGCATACTGGATTGCAGCTGAAAAAGGCAAATCAGGCGAAGTCTACAATGTTTGTTCTGGAACTGGCTATTCATTAGAAGAAATGCTTAAAAAAATAATTTCATTATGCAATAAAAAAATTAAAATTGAAAAAGACAATTCAACAGACAACAAACAGCACATACCAGTTTTAATTGGAGATAATTCAAAAATAAAAAAACTGGGATGGAAAAATGAAATTCCTTTAGAGCAGACATTAAATGACTTGCTTAATTACTGGAGAAACAAATTAAAGTGAAAACATGAATGAATTAAAAGAAAAAATTAGGACAATTCCTGATTTTCCTAAGAAAGGAATAATGTTTAAGGACATAACTACTTTATTGCAGGAAAGCCATTTACTTAAAAAATCAATTGAAGGCATGAAGGGATTTGTAAAAGAAAACAATTTAGAAGTAAATAAAGTGGTTTGCGCTGAATCAAGAGGCTTCATTTTTGGAAGCATTCTCGCTTACGAGCTGAATGCAGGGATTGTTCCTTTAAGGAAGCCTGGAAAGCTCCCATACAAGAAAATAAGACAGGAATATGAATTAGAGTATGGAATGGATTCTTTTGAAATGCATGAAGATGCAATAGCTAAAGGAGAAAAAATTCTTATAGTTGATGATTTGCTTGCAACAGGAGGAACAGCAAGAGCAGCAATAGATTTAGTTGAAAAACTAGGCGGAGAAATCCAGGGATTAATGTTTTTGATTGAATTAAGTTTTTTGAATGGAAGAAAAAAATTAAAAAATTATAAAACTTTTTCATTGATAAAATATTCAGAGGAATAACATGATTGGAATAATTGGCGGAACAGGGGTTTACGACTCAAATTTATTGAAAGAAGAAGAGAAATTGAAACTGCATACTCCTTACGGTTCTCCTTCTGATTTAATTACTTTAGGAAAATATTTAGGAAAAAAAGTTGCTTTTCTTCCAAGGCACGGAAATAATCATACAATTCCTCCTCATAAAATCAACTGGAAGGCAAACATTCAGGCATTCAAAGATTTAGGAGCAACAAAAATAATTGCAACGGCTGCAACAGGGTCGCTGAAAGAGAATTATAAGCCGGGAGAAATTGTTATTGTTGACCAGTTTATTGATTTAAGCAAAAACGTGCATACGTTTTATGATGAAGGGCAATTCTATCATGTTTCTTTAGCTGATCCGTTCTGCAGAAAAACGAATTCAATGATAATTGAAGAAGGAAAAAAATTAGGAATTGAATTGAAGGAAAAAGGAACTTATATTAGAATTGAAGGCCCTCAATTTTCAACCAGGGCTGCATCAAATATGTACAGGCAATATGCAGACATAATTGGAATGACTGGAGTTCCTGAAGCAATTCTTGCAAGAGAAAAAGAAATCTGCTATTCAATGATCGCAACAATAACGGATTATGATGTGTGGGCTGACAAGCCAGTTAATGCGGATGAAGTAGTCAACAGAATGAAAGAAAATTTAAGCAAAACAAAAGAAATTTTAAAAAAAATAATTCCAAGAATTGAAGAAAATGATTCCTGCTCATGCAAAAAAGCATTAGAAGGCGCAAAAATTTAACTGAGAAAAATGAATTCAAAAGAAGAATTAAGGAATGAAATGCTTCAATTAAGAGCAAACCAAAAAGAACCAGAAAGAAAAGAAAAAAGCAAAAAAATTATTGAAACGCTTTCTAAGATAAAAGAATTTAAAGAAGCTAAAAACATTGCAGTTTATTTGTCTTTGCCGGAAGAAGTGCATACAATTGAATTCACGGAAAAACTGCTGCATAATTATTTTGTTCATGTTCCTTTCATTAACGAAAAAAAAGAATTAGAGTTAAGCATAATAGAAAATTTCGATAATCTGGAAATTGCTGAATACGGGGTTTTAACTCCTAAAAACAAAAAACCTTCAAATAAAGGATTGATTGATTTAATTTTAGTTCCTGGATTGGTTTTCGACGAAAAAGGAAACCGAATTGGTTACGGAAAAGGCTTCTTTGATAAACTGCTTTCAAAATTAAATAAAAAAACTTTGAAGATTGGATTGTGCTTTGATTTTCAGATTAAAAAAGAAATCCCTGCTTTCGCGCACGACCAAAAAATGGATTTAATTATTTCAGAAAAAAGAATTATTAAAAATAATCAATAAAAAAAAATTTAAAAAAAATTATTCAAACATTCCTTTAAAAAAACCCACAACTCTGTCAACCAAATTTCCTTTCCCGGGCTCGGCAAGCCTTTCAATTCTTTTTTCATTCTCCACTTCATTTTGGGCGTCACGCAGCATTAAATCAGCTTTATTCTTATCAATTCTCCCGACTTCATTTTCAACTTTTCTTAAAAACTTTTCAATTACTCTTGGCTGCTGTGATTTGCCAATGGAAGTTAACATTTCTTCAGAAATTCCTTTGGAGAGAGCTTCCTGTAATTTTTGGTGAAGCTCCGGAGTTCCTCTAAAGCTTTTTGCTACCTCTGCATATGCCTTTCCTTGTTTAGTTATTTCTATAGCAGTTCTATTCAAATCAGTTTTTTCTAGATGCATTTGAGATGGAACTTGATGCTCTCTTCCAATTCGCCTAATAGGTGAAACCATGGAAAAAATAAGAGCTAGGAACTATTTAATTCTTGCTTTACATTTCTCTTAATCTTTTAATTCTGTCATTAATATCTGGGTGGGTTTGAAATAAGTTTACAAACCAGTGTTTTTTGTTGTTTTTTAATGGATCTGAAATGTATAAGTGGGCTGTTGCGTTGTTTGCGGCTTCTAATGGCTCTTTGTCTTTAGAAATTTTTTCAAGTGCTTGAGCTAATCCTTGAGGGTATCTTGTTAAGAGCGCGCCATTTGCGTCAGCTAAGTATTCTCTTTCCCTTGAAACACTTAATTTAATTATTTGAGCAATTAAAGGAGTAAGCAAAGCCAAAAGAAAACCAATTAAAATTAAGGCTGCAGAGCCTTTTCCTTCAGATTTTCTTCCCCCGCCCCAAAAAAAGGTCCTAAGAATTAAATCACTTAAAAGAACTGATACTCCTACAAGAACTGTAATAATTGTCATTACTCTGATGTCAAAGTTTTGAATGTGGCTCATTTCATGAGCAATAACTCCTTCTAACTCAATTCTATTCAATTTTTCAAGCAACCCAGTGGTTACAACAATGACTGAATGCTCTGGGTCTCTTCCAGTCGCAAAGGCATTCAATGCAGTGTCTTCAATAATGTAAGGCTTTGGCTTTGGAATTCCTGCAGCAATTGCAAGGCCTTCGACTGTATGCCATAAATGAGGAAACTCTGTTCTCTTGACTTCCTTTGCCCCGGAAATGGTTAACACAATT
>DATDZZ010000005.1:0-3434 GCA_035288565.1 archaeon | reverse complement strand
TGATACAACTGAAACTGAACTGAAAGCCATTGCTGTTCCCGCAATTACTGGATTCAAAAGCCAGCCTGTAAAAGGATAAAGAATTCCTGCTGCAATCGGAATCCCGATTAAATTGTAAATGAATGCCCAGAAAAAGTTCTGCTTAATTTTATTCAATGAATATCTGCTTAAATCAATTGCAGTAACTGCATCCCTTAAATCGTTTTTTACAAGAATAATGTCCCCTGTTTCAATTGCTATATCCGTTCCAGAGCCAATAGCAATTCCTACATCTGATTGAGCGAGAGCAGGAGCATCATTTATTCCATCGCCAACCATTGCAACTCTTAAATTCCTGCTTTGAAGTTTTTTTATTTCATTTGCTTTGTCTTCTGGAAGAACTTCTGCAAGCACTTCCTCAATTCCAACCTGTTTCGCTATTGCTTTCGCTGTCCTTGCATTGTCTCCAGTAATCATAATAATTCTTTTATTCATTTTACGCAGTTCCTCCACTGCTTCCCTTGAATGCTCTTTCAATTGATCTGCAATTGCAATCACTGCAGCTAATTTTCCTTGAATTCCCAGCAAAACAGCGGTTTTTCCCTGCTCCTCTAATTCAATTAAAATTTTTTCTGCTTTACTTGAATCAATTCCTTTTTCTTTGAATAACTTTCTGCTTCCAATGAATACATTTGATTTTTTGTATGTTGCTTCAACTCCTTTTCCGCTTAAAGAATTAAAGTTTTCAATTGAAGAAAAACTTATCTGCTTGTTTTTTGCTGCTCTCACAATTGCTTCCCCTAAAGGGTGCTCTGACTTGCTTTCAAGCGCTGCAGCGAACTCTAAAGCCTCATTTTCTTTGAATCCATTTAATGGAATTAAATCAGTTACTTCCGGCTTGCCTTTAGTTAATGTTCCTGTTTTATCAAAAACAATTGCATCAATTTCATGGGCTTTCTGCAATGCCGCAGCACTTTTAATTAAAATTCCTTTTTCTGCCCCGATTCCGGTTCCAACCATTACTGCAGTTGGAGTAGCCAAGCCTATTGCGCAGGGACAGGCAATAATTAAAACTGCAATAAAGATTGTTAAAGCAAAAATGAATGACTGCCCCGCAATAAAGAACCAGAAAAACGAGGAAAGAATTGCAATAAGTATTACACCTGGAACAAAGTAATTTGAAATTTTGTCTGCAAGTTCCTGAATTGGCGCTTTGCTTCCCTGGGCTTCCTCCACTAACTTAATTATCTGCGAAAGCATTGTTTCTCCTCCAACTTTCTCCGCCTTAAATTTAAATGATCCAGTAGAATTAATTGTTGCCCCGACAACCTTGCTTCCGATTTTTTTTTCTGCGGGAATTGGCTCCCCTGTAACCATGCTTTCATCAACAAATGAGTGCCCCTCTACAATAGCCCCGTCAACAGGAATTTTCTGCCCGGGCTTAACAATGACAATGTCTCCAACTATTACATCTTCAATTAATACTTCCATTTCCTCGCCATTTCGTTCAATTAATGCAGTCTTTGCCTGCAATCCTAAAAGCTTTTTTATTGCTTCACTTGTTCTTCCTTTGGCTAAAGCTTCAAAGTACTTTCCAAGCAAAATAAATGTAATTAAAAAAGCCGCTACCTCAAAATAAAGGTCTTTAACTGAAAATATTTCTAAAGAAAAAACTAAAGAAATTGTTGCAGCCAAGCTGTAAACGTAGGCTGCTCCGACTCCAATTGCTACAAGTGAATCCATGTTTGGATTCAAATTCTTTAATGCCCTGAACCCTGAAGAAAAAAAGTTTCTTCCAATATACATTACCGGAGAAGCCAAAAGAAACTG
Organism: archaeon; assembly: GCA_035288565.1. Taxonomy (GTDB): domain Archaea; phylum Iainarchaeota; class Iainarchaeia; order Iainarchaeales; family DATDZZ01; genus DATDZZ01. Next base: position 1,625 of record DATDZZ010000005.1, on the reverse strand, counting down.
AAAAATTGCCTCAAATTCTTTTATTATTAGTGGAACTGGCAGAGGAAAAAAATTTGAAAGCATTAAATAAAACAAAGGCGTTGAAAGAGCCAAAGAATAAGTGAATTTATTTTTATAGCTTTGAATTTCTTTTTCCCTTGCTTCTTTTTCCAAGTCTTCTGCTGCTGCAATCTCTGCATCATAGCCTGCATTTCTTATTGCATTAATTAAGTCCTGTGCTTTAACTTTTTCTTTTTCAAAAAAAACTGTTGCTTTTCCTGTTGCAAGATTTACATGAAAGCTTTTCACTCCCTGAACTTTGCCCAAAGCGCTTTCAACAATGCCTACACAATGCATGCTGTCCATTCCGCTTACAGTTAAAACAATTTTTTCGGCTGTTCCGCCGTCCTTGTTGATTACGCCGTAACCGCTTTTTTCAATTGCATTAAACAGCATGCTCTTATTTGTTTTAGATGAATCAAATGAAACAGAAGCTTTTTCGTTTGCATAATTGACTACAGCTGACTCCACTCCGGGAACATTCTTTAAAGCCTTTTCAATAGTCAAAGCACAGCTAGCGCAATGCATTCCTGAAATAGGGATCAATTCCTTTGAAAGCTTTTCAGGAATTTTTTTCAGTGAAAGATTTTCTTTTTCTTTTCCTGAATTTTTTTCTTCTTTCTTTTCAGGCTCTTTTCCTTTAAGGAATTTGCTCCTGCAATCAATTGAACAAAAATAAAAAGTTTTTCCATTAACTGTTTCCTTAAACTTTGCAGTATCTGAATCCAATTCCATTCCGCAAACAGGGTCAAATACTTCAGCCATTTCATTCACTGCATTATTAAAGCAATACAATTAAATAATTTGATTATATATAGAATTTATATATAATTTCTTGAAACTATTTTTTAATGAATTGCCCTGGATTGCTTTCATGAAATTAATAAACTTTTTTCATATAAAAGCATTCTTATTTCATTTCAAGCAGTTTTCTTGCTTCTTCAATAATCATTTCTTTTGAAGGAAATTCAAATGCTTTTCCTTTCCACCAAATTATTCTGCAACCCATGGGAGTGAATCTTGAAGCATTTCTTGCCTCTGGAATTAAGTCAATTCCTTTGACTTTAATTGTTGGGCTTCCGGTGAATTTGAATTTATCTGCTTCCTCTTGGGTTTTAATCACTTTAACTGAAGGCTCTTTTAACCCCATCTCCTTTAATGCTTCTTTTAATACAGGCAAAGCTTTCCTCCAAACATTGCAGTCAGGAGTATAAAAAAATTCAATTTTTGCTTCACTTTCTTTTACTTTTTTCATTACAGCACCTTACTCAAATTTAATCGAATAAGTTTCTCCGTCAGCAATGACATGGTTTTCAAATTCATTGCTTTCCAAGCCATTAATCAACATTTTTACTTTTCCTTCTATTCCATTGCATGAATCTCCATTCTTTTTATCCATTATTTGAGTGCTCGAAAAAGGAACATTAATTTTTTTGAAAAACTCTCCTAAAGTAATCATTGCTGGATCTGAAATAACTCCTTCAACATGAATTAATCTGTCTTCATGAGTGTGCAGTAAATGGCTCACTATTGGCGCAATTGGAATCAGCTTTGATACTCCGCAGACTTCAATTATGGGAGTTGCA
>DATDZZ010000004.1:0-40729 GCA_035288565.1 archaeon | reverse complement strand
TATGCTCTTAGAAAGCCTGGCTCTGTTCTGCTTCCCTTTTTTTGGTCTCTTGCAATAAATGAAACATGTGATGAAATTGATTTGTTTATTTCCTGAATTGATGCAGGATATGAATGCATTGCTTTTTTTTCTTCTCCTTGCCTTATCTGTTCATTTATTTCGGTTCTTTTTGAAAGCAGGTTTCTGATTAATGAATGCGCTGCTTCAACTCTTTCCATGCTTAAAGGAGCTTTAATTTTTGAAGGATTTCTTTTAAGTGAATGGCATTCCACTACATTTGAATAAAATTTGAATGCTCTTACTGTGTAAACTGAAGGAATTGCCCCAAATGTTCTTATAAGGAAAGACATTGCAGTTTCATCAAAAATTCTCTGCCCTGAAGGAAGCTTCCTTTGTTCTTGAAGCTTTCTTTTAATTTCGTATTCTCTTGCAAGATTGTCCAAAAAGCCTTCAAGGCCAGTTGTTTTTGCAGAGCCAATAAAAATTTCATCAACGTCAATTGAAGGAACAATTGGCTCTGATTCTTTTCCTCTTTTTTCTGCGGGAATTCTGCTTTCTTTATAGGCATTTAAAACTGGGTCGCTTTTAGGAATTTCTCCAAGCAATGGATCAGAGCCTTCTTGAAATGGTTCTTTTACTGGAACAAGCCTTGAAGAGCTCTCCTCTTTTTCTCCTTCACTCAAAGAAAGTTCTTCCACATCTAAAATGCTTGGAAGCACTCCTTCGCTGTCCCTTGATAAATTTATTTTGCCTGTTCCTGCTCTTTCGCCGGCAACTGCTTCAAGTCGCACTGGTTTTAATGAAACAGGCGTGGGAATTCCATTTGCTTCATTGCTTGCCATTAAAACTAAAGTTCTTTTTTGCTCGACAGGCATTTTAATGCTTTTCAAAAGCCTTTCATATTCTTCTGGAGAAACTCTTTGAAGCAAAGCCATGAACTTTACATTGAATTCATCAAATTTATTTTTGAACTGCAATTTAATGGGAAGCATTGCTTCAGCGTAATCTTCTTGATCAATTGTTCCTTGGCTTTTTTGTTTTCTTAATTCATTCCTTAAATGAAAGAATTCGTTTAACTCTAATTTAATTGATTCAAGCCTGGAAAGCAAATGATAATCTTTCTGGATTTTTTCAGCCATTTCTTTTGGAACCCTTTCAACGTTGTGGGCAAAAACAGCGTACTTGTCAAGCACTTCGTACTTCAAGTTTCCAAAAAAAGTTATTGCTGGATTTCCTGCAAGCTTTGCAATGGCTTCATCTATTTTTTTCTGCTGGCCTCTCCCGTATTCCATTTTTTGCCTGACTAGCCTTGTCCTCGTATCCTGCAATACAGGGTTATTTCTAACTTCCACAGCCAATGCTTTTGCTTTTCTTTCAATTAATTTAGGCATAAATAAATAAGCTTCTGAATCTATAAAAGATTATTTGATTACTTTAAATGAGCCGCCGCAAATCTCTTTAATCATTGAAGCCATTTCTTCTGCAATTTTATTCAATTCTTCTTTTTTTATTTTGCTGTTTCCCTGAAGGAATACTAATGCATGCTTTGTCTGGAAAGTTGTTTTAACTTTTTCTGACTGCCTTGAAACCCATCTAGTGATTACATTGTTTTTGTCATCAACTAACACAACTTCTTTTGAAAAAATTTTAGTTAATTTCTTTGTTCCAATTGGAAAAAATATTTCATTTCCTTTTGCTTCCCTTAAAGAAACATTGCCGTAAATTTTTTCCCTGTCATAAGCCCCCATTACAATGCCTGTTTTTAATGAAAACAAATTGTAGATGTCTGCAAGCGTGTTGAAGTTTGGAAGCTTTTTTTCTTTTTCAAACAATTCAAATAAATTGCTTGTAGAAGGCTTTTCTCCGAAATCAGTTTTTCCAATAAAAGATTTGTATTCTTTCTGCAAATCGGATTCCATTAATTTACTTAAATCAATTTTTTCATAAACTTCTTTTTTGATTCTTTCAAGCTTCTGGCTTCTCTTCTGCACTGAAAGGGTATTGAATTCCATTAAAACATTAGGCAAATTAATTTTCTTGTCCTGAGTAAATTTTATTTGAGGAAGCTCTTTTTCCTTGAATTCAAGTTTTTCAAACAAGATTTTTTTCTTTCTAATTCTCACTGATTCTTTCAATAAGCCAAGCTTTGCTTCACTGTATTTTCCCAAAGGAAGATTTACTTGCCTTAAAATTTCTTTAACGCTGACAGGAATGAAAGGCTTTAATAAAATGCATATTACTCTGATTGAATCAGCTAAATTATACATTGTTTTGCCTCTGTCTTTTTCTTCCTGCTTCCATGGCTCTTTCTCATTGACATATTTGTTTACTGAGTGAATGAATTCAAAGATTTCTTTCAAAGCCAAATGGAATTCAAACTTGTCCATGTAATTTTTTATTTTTTCAGCATTCAGCTTTTCTTCAAGGTCTTTATCTGTTTCGCTGATTGGAATTTTTTTCTTATTGTATTTTTCAATCATGCTCATTGTTCTGTTAACTAAATTTCCAAGTGAATCGGCTAGCTCTGAATTGTTTCTTTCAATTAAAGCTTTCTCTGAAAAGCTTCCGTCTTCTCCGAAAGGAATTTCTCGCATTAAATAATACCTCAAAGAATCAGCTGGATACTTTTTCAATAAATCCTGAGGGTCAACTACATTGCCAAGGCTTTTGCTCATTTTTTCTCCTGACTCCGCATTAATGAATCCATGCACAACAATTTTTTTCGGCAAATCAAGTTCAGCTGCCATTAAAATTGAAGGCCAAATCACTGAATGAAACCATAAAATATCCTTGCCTATGACATGAATGTCAGCAGGCCAGAAATCTTTTTTATTTAAAACACCTGAATGATAATTCAATAAAGCGTCAAACCAAACATAGATTACGTGCTTTGAATCATTCAGCAACGGAATGCCCCAATTAATTGAAACCCTTGAAACACTTAAATCCTTTAAGCCTTCCTTTAGCCTGTTTTCAATTTCATTCATTTTGCTTTTAGGAAAAATGAAATCAGGATTTTCTTTAAAAAAATTCTTTAATTTCGCTTCATACTGGCTCATTTTAAAAAAATATGAAGGCTCTTTAATTAACTCGCATTCCACTCCGTGAATTCTGCATTTGCCTTCACTTAATTCCTTTAAAGTGTAAAAAGCTTCGCATTCACTGCAGTAATGGCCTTCATACTCGCTTAAATAAATTTCTTTTTTGTCAAGGACTTTCTGAAAAATTTTCTGGGCATTCTCTTCATGGTCCTTGTCAGTAGTCCGAATAAATCTATGAAAATCAATTTCCAAGTCTTTGCAGAGCTTTTGAAACTTTTTGCTCATTTTGTCTACATATTTTTTTGGGGTCAATTTCTGCTCGGCAGCTTTCTTCGCTATTTTCTGGCCGTGCTCATCAGTGCCGGTTAAAAAAAACACGTTTTCATCTAAAAGCTTGTGATAGCGGGCAATTACATCAGTGCAGATAAATTCGTATGCATGCCCCAAATGCCCCTGACCAGAAGGATAGGCTATAGCACTAGTTATATAGAATTTCTTCATAGAGCATTAAAGGAATTGAAGGCTTTTATTTATTTCTTTAATCTTATAATCCAATTAGGCCTTTCGTCAATTAGCGATTCCGTCAAAATATTTAAATAAACAGATCAAGTAACAATTATTATGGCAAATTTGAATGCAGTAATTTCAAAAGAAATGAATAACTGGATTGAAAATAAAATCCGTAAAGGGAACTATAAAAGCAAAAGCGATCTTGTTAGGACATTGATAAAAAGAACTATTGAGTTTGAAAAATATCCAGAGGCAATGGCTTCCCGCAAAGTTTTGAATGAAATCTGGAAACAAGAAAAAGATGCAGTGTGGGAAAGCTATCTGTGATTGCATGAACCAATTAAATATTTGCCTTGCAAGATTTCCTTATTCTAATTTAATTGATTATAAAATCAGGCCTGTTCTAATTATTTCAAGCAAAGAATTTAATGAAAATCATAATTATTTTTTATGCATGCCAATAACCAGCACTGAAAAAAAGACAGACTATGAACTTGAACTAACTGAAAAAGAATTCGAAGGAATTCTAAAAAATAAAAGTTTCATTAAAACAGATTCAATTGCAGGAATTGAAAAAGACTTATTCTTAAAAGAAATTGGAAAAATTTCAGGCGAATTATTTGAAAAAGCAAAAACAGATTTAATGAAAAATTTCAATTAAAATTGAAGGCTTTTATTTGTTTCTTTGCTCATTAACGCAAATCAATAAATACTTTGGTTTCAGTATTTGTTTATGGCTAAACCTCATTCGTCAAGAATTCCTTTTGCAAGGTTTGTTCTTCATGAAAAGGTTCCCGGAAAGCCTGTTGGCAGGTTAAGCACAAGAAAGGAATCAACTGCGGGAAGATTTACTACTGTTATTGAGCCAGAGAAATTGAAACTTGCTTTCGAGTTAAGAGAAGGCGAAGTCCCTTTGGTTGATTTTAAAGTAACTAATGATTCTTCAGAGCACCAGACTGAAATTTCAATGCCTGAACAGGGAAAGTCTTTGAAAGAGCACATGAATCCAGGAATCTGGAAGTTCAGGCTTTCACTGCACTCCAGGATAAAAGAGCGATTAAATGAAATAGCTGAAATTATTAGCAAAATGCATTCTCATTCAATTGTTCACGGGCATCCGCATTTAGGGAACTTTTTACTGCATGAAGGGCATGTAAAGCTATCTGATTTCAAGTTACTGGAAAAAAAAGAAATTAATTGGAGCAGCGTTGACTCGATTTTTAATGCTTTTAAAAGAGAGTATGAAATGATTTTTTCTCCTTTTCATGCAGATGAAAGGCTTGAAGGAATTTTTTTTACTGCAAAAGGAAAGCCTAGATTTGGAAAAGAAACCAAAAAATTAATGGCTGAATTCATTAAAGGAATTGTTAATGGATTTCCTGATTCATTATTATTGCATGGAAAGAAAGCTCTTTTAAGGCTAAAAATTGCAAGAAATTTTGGAATTCACGAGGATTTAATGTTTCCTGAAAGAAATCAAAGAGAAAATCACGCAAAAATTAAGTGAATTAAATTCATATCCAGCAATTTTTTTAAAAAGTTTGGTTTCTTAACTGCATAAAAATAATAATGGTTCAGCCTTATTAGTTTAAGACAAAGTTTTCTCCCTCCCGGAGAATTTTTTTGTCTCTCCTAATACTTTTTTTTAAGAAAATTCAGGGGAAAAGTCCTTTGAATTGCTTTAAATAGCCTTGAAAATCAACTTAAGTGATGGCTTTGGAAATAAATTTAGAGGAAATCGAAAAAGCAAATTTAAAGGTTAATTCTGCCATTGTAGACAAGTTCGAGAACTTCTTTAAAGTAAAGTACAGAAAGGAAATTGAAAGGCTTGTAGGGAACTATCCTGAAAAAAAGTCTTTGAACATTGATTTTGCTGAGCTTGACAGGTTTGACCCTGAATTAGCTGATGCATTAATTGTTAAGCCTGATTCAATGATTGAAGGAGCAAAGGAAGCACTGCAAAGAATTGATATTCCTTCGCTTGAATTAAGTGAATTCAAGCCAAATGTGCGTTTTTTTAATCTTCCAAGAGAGTTAAGCACAAGCCCTTTGCTGAGGGACATTGGAGCAGAGCATTTAGGGCGATTAGTTTCAATTGAAGGGGTTGTAAGGCAGATAACTGATGTTCTGCCAAGGCTTTTAATTGGAATGTTTGAATGCAAGAGATGCGGAAACACTTACAAGGAACTGCAGGAAGGACAGGAGCTTAAAAGACCTTTAATATGTGAATGCAAGGCAAAGGAATTTCGTTTACTGCAGGATGGAAGTGTTTTTGAGGATTATCAAAAAATTCAGATTCAGGAGCCTCTTGAAAGGCTGAGAGGCCACGACCAGCCCACTACATTGAATGTATTCATTTCAGATGACTTAGTGAACAAATTAAGTGCAGGAGACAAAACAAGGTTTGTTGGAATTCTCAGGTTAATGACTCCAAAAGACAAGAAACTTGTTTACGGAAGATACTTGGAAGCAGTGCATTTAGAGGAAACATCAAAGGAATTCGGAGAAGTGGAAGTTTCAAAAGAAGAAGAAGAAGAAATAAAAAAGCTTGCAGGCAATGAAAAAGTTTACGAAATATTAATTCAGTCAATTGCTCCAAACATTTACGGACATGAAACAATAAAGGAAGCAATCGCTCTTCAGCTTTTTGGAGGAGTGCATAAAACCTTGCCGAACGAAACCACTATCAGGGGAAACATTCATGTGCTTGTTGTAGGGGATCCGGGAATGGCGAAAAGCCAACTTCTGATGGCGGCAAACAAAATTGCGCCAAAATCAATTTACGTTGCAGGAAAAAGTTCAAGCGGAGTAGGATTATGCGTTGGACCAAAATCAAAAGTGCTGAATTCAAACGGCTTTAAGAATATTGAAGAATTTGTTGAAGAAAGATTTAATGAAAAAAATGCTGTTGAAGAAATTAAAGGAGCATGGAACAATCATTGGAGTGAAAAAACTTTTTCATTAAATAATTTGAAATTAAAGGAATCTGAAATAGAAAAAATCTGGAGAATTAAGGCTCCTGAAAAAATGTATAAAATAAAAACCCAGTACGGAAAAGAACTGGAAATAACTCCTAACACGCCTTTAATTATTTTAAAAGAAAATAAATTTGAGTGGATTAAATCAAAAGACATCAAGGAAGGAGACTTAATTGCAGGAGTAAGAAAACTTCCTGAAGGGAAGGCAAAAAACATTGAATTCATTCCAATTTTAATGAAAAGCAAGCACGGAGAGCAAATAAGAATTGAGGATAATATTTCTGAGTTGTTTAAAAAAATAACTGACAAGCTTGCAAAAAAATACGGAAGTCTGCAAAGCATTGCAAAATCAATGAATGTTTCAAGAGACACAATTTATGCATCCAGAAACCCAAACCACTATCATGGAGTGAAATTAAGGGAAGCAATGAGATTAGCTGAAGAAGCAGAAATGAATGAAGAATTGCTTGACAAAGTATCAAAAGTTTTTATCAGATACGGAAAAACAATTAAAATTCCGAAATACATTGACAACGAAGAACTTGCTTATTTAGCCGGCCTGATTATTGGAGATGGAGATATTTCATCAAGCAAAGAAAGAAGCCATGTCAGGCTTTCATGCAGTGACGAAGAACTGCATTCAAAATTTAAGGAAATAATTGAAAAGCATTTTAATGTAAAAACTGATTCAATTGAAAGCAAAGAAAGAGTAAAAGCTTCAAGAGTAAAATACCTGCCAGTATATGAATTAGTTAAAGCTTTTGGAGCAAGGCACAAAAAAACTGAAAGCACTATAAGCCATTCGGCTTCAGAAATGCCTAACAAAGTTCTCTCAAAACTAGTTCAGGGTTTAATGGATACTGACGGATATGTTTCAGTTCCGACTAAAAAAAGAGGTTCAAGCCATGCAGGGATAAGCTCAATAAGCGAGGAATTAATTCAAAACCTTCAGCTTTGCTTATTAAAGTTCGGAATAATTTCAAAAATAAGAAAAAGAAAAAAAGCAGGGCAAGTTGCTGTTGGAAAAAAAATAAAAGTAAAAAGCAATCATGATGCCCATGTTTTAGAGATCAGAGGAAAAGAAAACCTTGAAATTTACAGAAAAGAAATAGGATTTGCACTTGCAAGGAAACAAGAAAAACTAATTAATGCAATAAAAAAAATTGGAGAACCAAATCCAAACCTTGATCTTGTTCCATTCAATGGAAAAATGGTTTCAAGAAAAACAGCATTAGAACATGCCTTAAAAGAAAAAAATAAAGAACTGGAATTGATTGCAAGCTCTGATGTGATTTGGGAAAAAGTTGCAGAGAAAAAAGAATTTACTCCAGAATATAAATTTGTTTATGATTATACTGTAAAAAATACTCATAACTTTATTGCAAACGGAATAATTGTCCATAACACTGCCTCCGCAGTTAAGGATGATTTCGGTGAAGGAGGATGGACTCTTAAAGCAGGCGCGCTTGTATTGGCGAGCGGGGGATGCGCATTCATTGATGAGTTCGATAAAATGGATCCAGAGGACAGAAGTGCAATGCATGAAGCAATGGAGCAAGGCAGAGTTTCAGTTGCTAAAGCAGGAATTGTTTCAACATTCAAGACAGATACAACAATTCTGGCTGCAGCCAACCCAAAATATGCAAGGTTTGACGCGTATCAAAGCTATTTAGAGCAAATTGATTTGCCTCCAACTTTGCTTTCAAGATTTGATTTATTTTTTCCAATAAAGGATGTGCTTGACAGAAAAAAAGACGAAGAAATTTCCAATCACATTCTGCAGACTCATAAAGCAGGAGAAATGATGCTTCAGGCAAAGCACTCAGGAAGAAGCCTGACAAGAGAAGACTTGAAGTACGTGGAAGAAACAATCACTCCGCTAATTAATATAGAGTTACTGAAAAAATTTATTTCTTATGCAAGGCAGAACGTTTTCCCTGTACTGGAAAAAGATTCAATTAAAGCTATTTCTGATTTTTACTTGAATTTAAGGGATCAGGGAAGAAAAGAAGGGAACTACAGTGCAACTCACAGGCAATTGGAAGGAATAATCAGATTAAGTGAGGCTTCAGCAAGAGTAAGGCTTTCAGATATCATTGAAATGAGAGACATTGAAAGAGCAATAAAATTATTCAGGCTTTCAATGGAGGAAGTAGTAACAGACATGGAGACAGGAAAAATTGACATTGACATAATCACTTCCGGAACAACTCACACGCAGACTTCAAACATGAAAAAAATCCTGAAAATAGTGAAGGACTTGGCTGAAACACAGGACATGGTTTCAATCGACCAATTAACTGAGCAGGCAGAACACGAAGGAATTGAAAAAGACAAAGTAAGAGAATTTGTTTCCCAGTTAAAGAAGAAAGGCGACTTATATGAGCCAAGGCACAATTTCTTGAAGCCGACAAGCAAAAAATAAGAGCATTTAAATACTTCTTTTTTTCTTTTAATTGAATGGAATCAACATTATTCAGGCAATTAATTATAATTTTTTTAATAACTCAATTTCTTGGATTGTATGTAGCAAATGCATTGATTCAGGAAGAAATTCATGTTTCAGGAATTGTTTCAGACAACCCGGAAGACCTTGCCAACCCACTTGGACTAATTGTTTACATTTTAATTGTTACTGCGATTCTGTTAATTGCAATAAAATACTTCAAATCCCTTTTACTGATTAAAATAATGGAAGTTCTCGCCGTTTTCGGGACAAGCTTCATTGTTTTCGGGGCAATTTTTTCAGACGCAGTTCCCGCTCTAGCTTTAATTGCAATTGTAACTGGGGCAAGAATTTTTTTCAGAAAAAATTTATTGATGAGAAACGTCGCATCAATTGTTTCCGCAGCAGGAGCTGGCTCATTAATTGGAATAAGCATGGGAGTTATGCCAGTACTATTATTCATTGCATTGCTTTCAGTTTATGATTTGATTGCAGTATTCAAAACAAAGCACATGATTACATTAGCAAAAAGCGTGACAAAAGAAAACATGGCTTTCACTGTTGCAATGCCTACCAAAAAACATCAATTCGAGCTAGGCGTAGGAGACTTAGTGATTCCAATGGTTTTCAGCGTGTCAGTTTTAAAAGCCACTAATCCAAGCCTTGTTTTTCCATGGAATTTTTTTCCCGCAGCAGCAATTCTGCTTGCTTCATTGCTTGGACTGCTTTGGACAATTGATTTTATTTCAAAAAGAATCGGAACAGCTTTGCCTGCACTGCCTCCGCAAACTGCTTTAATGATTTTAACTTACATTGGATTGCTGTTTCTTGGATTTGTTTAAGGCAGGCCAAAGAATGATTTGATTATTGCAATTCCAAAAATACCTGCATAAGCAATCAGCAAGTACCTGAAAAATTTTCCGATGAATGCGCCTAAAAAAAATTTGTAAACATCATACCGGATTATTCCTGCAGAAATTCCAATAATATCAAAAGGAAAAGGAGTGAATGCACCCAGAATTATCAGAATAAATCCTCTGCTATTCAATTTATCTTTTATTTGAGAAATTTTGTCCATGTCTTTCTTTGAAATTTTCTTTAAAGCCTCTCTTCCCCCCAGCCCAACGATGTAGCCTGAAAATTCCCCTAAAGCTGCCCCAATTCCTACAACCAATGCAAGAACTATTGGGTGAAATACTCCTGCAACAATCAATACAACTAAATCAATCGGCACAACCAAAAACAATGAAGCATTTGCAACAATTGATCCAACAAACAATCCTATCAAGCCATACCTTAAAACTAAATCCTGAGTTATTGCAATCAGATCAATTTTGAAAGCAACAACAAAGTAAATAAACCATAAAAGAATGAAAATTAAAAGAAAAATAAATGCCCTGTACCAAACTCCTTCCAAGTGATTTTTCTTCATGACATTCTTCATAACATCTATGAAATTGTTTTAAAATTAATAAATATATGCAAAAAATGCAAAAACAATAATACCTTTAAAAAGCTTAAACAGCACTTAATGTATATAAGCTTCAAATAAAGCTGTTTTTTTAAAGGGAATTTAATGGATTACGAGCACATGCTGGACAGGATTTATTTGTCTTTGCCTAAAGAAGCCTTAAGCAAGGAAAGATTTCAAATGATTGAACCGGATTCATTTACTCAGGGAAGCAAAACGATAGTGAAAAATTTTTCCCAGATAATTAAATTGATTTCAAGGGATTCAAGAGATTTAATGAAATACTTAAGCAAGGAATCAGCTACAAGCGTAAATGAAGAAGACCAAAGACTAATCATTAACGGAAAATTCGCTAAAGACCAGGTAAGCAAATGGTTCACTGCATTTGTGAATGAATATGTTTTATGCCATGCATGCAGGAAGCCTGACACTAAAATTGATGAACAGAAAGGCGTAAAGATGCTTAAATGCACTGCATGCGGAGCACTCAACCCAATAAAGAAAATTTAAAGGTGAAACAATCTACGCTAAACAAGTTTTTACTCAGGGATTCAATGTATTAGCTGCATGCAACAAAGAATTAATCGGAAAAGAATTCATTGAAGGAGAAATTCACTTCAATGCAAAAGAATATTTTTATAAAGGCGAAATTGTTTCAGAAAAAAAATTAGCTGAATTACTAAGAGAAGCTGATTCAATTAATTTGTTTGGAGACAAGCCGGTATCAGTTGCATTAAAAGAAAAGCTTTTAAGCGAAAAAAGCATTAAGAAAATACAAGGCATTCCCCACGCCCAGATAATTAAGCTATAGGTGAAAAGTTGAAGAAATATTTTTTTCAGAAAAGATCAAAAGTAAAGCAGGAAGACACAGGTGAAGATGAAAAGCTCCGCCTTCCGAAAGAAAAAGAGCTTGAAATGTTTGGAGTTGTTCAGCAGAGAATGGGCGGAGACCAAATAAAAGTTTCATGCGAAGATGGAATAGAGAGAAGCGTAAGAATTCCTGGAAAGCTGAAAAAAAAAGTCTGGGTTAAGAACGGAGACGTAGTAATAATCAGGCTGTGGGAATTCCAAAGAATCAAAGCAGATTTAGTGTGGAGATATTTAGGCTTCCAGGTAGAGAGATTAAAGAAAAAAGGATTGCTGGAAAAGCTTCCAATATAAGTAAAAAAATCGATTTTTTTAAAATAATTTTAAAGTAATATTATTTAACTTCATTTAATCCTAATTCTTTCATGGCATTAAAAAAAGAGTCATTCAAAGAGTTCTTTAAAACAGAAGAAGACCTGAAAATATTCAATCAAGTTTTTGACAAATCCACTTTGAATACACTGCATGAACTTTCAAGCAAAGGCTGGTTTAAAACTTTAGAGCACATCATTTCAACCGGAAAAGAAGCGCATGTTTACAAGGCAGTGGATAAATCAGGAAACCCCAGAGCAGTAAAGATATACAAAATTCTGACTTCAAATTTCAATAATATGCAGCGGTATCTTGAAGGAGACATAAGGTTTGATAATATTAAGAAAGACAAAAGATCAATTGTTTTTGCATGGGCTAAAAAAGAATTCAAGAACTTAGAGCGAGCCGTGAAGTCATCTGCATCTGTGCCTGTTCCATTAGCCTTTAAAAAAAATGTAATGGTTATGACTTTTATTGGAGATGAAGAGGCAGCTCCACTGCTGAAAGATGTAAAGGAACTTGACGCTGAATCAGTTCATAATCAAATTGTTGAAAACATTTCAAAGCTGTTCTATAAAGCGAATTTGATTCACTCGGATTTAAGCGAATACAACATGCTTTACTGGAATGAAAAAATTTACTTCATTGATATAGGGCAGGGAATTTTAAGAAGCCATCCAAAAGCAAGGGAATTCTTTGAAAGGGACCTGCACAACACAGCTAAATTTCTTCGAAGAATAGGCTATGAAACAGATTTTGATTCATTGTACGCTGAAATTAAGCAGAAATCAAGTGATTTTTAAGCGGTGGAATGCTTTTAATACTTTTATTGATTCTATTTTTATACTTCATACTTCTAACAATAATAGCATATATTGCAATTATTGCAATGAGCCTTTAAAAGTGATTCAATGGAAATTGATTTCTTAAAAATCCCTAAAGACAGAATAGCAGTGCTTATTGGAGCAAGTGGAGATACTAAAAAAACAATTGAAAAGCAGACTAAAACAGAGCTGGAAATAAACAGCGCTACAGGCGATGTGACAGTAACAAAGAAGAAAGGAGGAAATGACACTGATTTTTTAAAATCAGTAAGCATTGTGAAAGCAATTGCCAGAGGCTTTTCTCCGGAGCATGCACTGCTTTTATTGAATGACGATTTTTATTTGGAAGTAATTAATTTAATTGACTACATTGGAAAGGATTCAAAGCAGTTAATGCAGAAAAAAGGAAGAGTAATCGGAAAGAAGGGGGCAATAAGAAAAGATTTAGAGGAAACAACCAATACATATATTTCTGTTTACGGAAAAACAATTTCAGTAATGGGAAAGCTTGAAGGAATTGAAATAGCAAAACAGGCAATTGAAATGCTTATTCAGGGTTCAAGCCATGACACAGTGAAAGGGTTTTTAAAAAGAAAAACAAGCTTTGGAGAAGCACAGCTTCAGTTATAGGAGGAATTTAATTGGTTCAGGTTACAGGAGAAGAATTAGCAAAGGAATTCAAAGAGCACAGCGTAGCAGAATTCTTTAAAAAAAACAGGCAGATGCTTGGATTAAGCGGAAAAATAAGAGCCCTTACAACAATAGTTCATGAATATGTCACCAACAGCGTAACGCATGAAACTCCCACAATAATAAGAGTTAATGGAGAAATTCAAATTAAAAAAATTGGGGAAACTGTTGACAGCTTAATGGAAAAAAATGGATTTGAATTCAATAAAAAGCAGGAAGCTGAATCATTAAGGGAGTTTGAAAAGTTTGAAGTTCTCTGCTTTGATAAAAATTCCAATAAATTAAAATTCAAAGAAGTCCAGTCATTGCACAGGCATAAAATGAAATTGGGGGAAAAAATTTTCAAAATAAAAACAATTGGAAACAGATTTGTTGAAGCAACAAAACATCACGGCTTATTCACCTTAAGAAACGGAAAAGTTTCAGAAGTTAAAGCAGAAGAACTAAATGTTGGAGACTATTTAGTTGTTCCAAGAAAAAAATGGATTCAGGAAACAAAAAAAGAAATAAATCTGTTAAAAAAAGCCCTAACTTTATCTGACAATAAACTTAATGAATTCAGCGTATTCGGAGTAAAAAAAATTTTAAACGAAAAACCGGAATTAAAAAACAAAATTAAGTCGCAGCTTTCAAAGAAAGAAAGGAATTTAGACTTTTACAGAAATTACATGAAGTGCGACAGACTCCCATTAAGACTACTTAAAATTTTAAATGAAGAAGAAAGAGAAATATTTTATAAATGTAAGATCGGGGCAAGACATGCAAAACACAAAGTAAATGCAGTCATTCCAGTGACAAAAGAATTGATGCAAATTATAGGTTTTTACACAGCAGAAGGCAATACAAGAAAAACGTTAATGGGAATGACGTTATCATTTGGTTCGCATGAAAGCGAAATCATTGAATATGTGAAAAAATTATTTAAAAATGTTTTTGGAATAGCCTGCAATGAAAGCAAAGCACACAGAACAGCAGTAAATATTACAGTACCATCAATGACTCTTTCTTTTATTTTTAGTGAAATACTTGAATGCGGAAAAAAAGCTAAAGAAAAAATGGTGCCAAGCATTGTCTTCAGCTCTGGGGAAACAAACGCAAAAAATTTTTTGTTTGCTTATTTAGCGGGAGATGCCTACCCATCAAAAAAAATATTCAATTCATTGCTGAATGAAACCTTTTCAGTTAAAGAAAAAATAACTCTTGCAACTGCAAGTTCGGCTTTAAATCTCAGCCTTGAATACCTTTTATCTGCATTAGGGTATTCTTATTCTAAATCAGAAAACAAAGAAGAAAAAAGAATTGTAAATGGAAAATCAGCTAATTTTAGTAAAAGCTATTTAATTGAATTTTACAGCAGTCAAAAAAACTCTCCACTGAACTTTTATCCAATTGAAATCGGAGGATTAGAAGCCTTAATTGAACCAAAATTAAAATGGGCTATTAATGCTAGAGGTCAAAAAACTGTGAGCTATGAAAAAATTGCTTCACTTAAATTTAATGAAGCAAAAATTTCTTTCGAAGCAGCGAATTTTATGGGGGGGGATTTGGGATTAATTCAAATAAGCGAAATAACTCAAAGAATTCCTTCCGATGAATTCGTTTATGATTACTCAGTAGAAGGAGACGAAAACTTTGTCGGAGGATTTGGAGCAATTTGCCTTCACAATTCATTGGATGCATGCGAGGAAGCAAACATTCTCCCGGAAATAGAAGTAAGAATAACAGAAATTTCCAGCGAATACTACGAAATTTACGTGAAAGACAACGGCCCAGGATTAACTGAAATCACAGTAGGAAAAGCATTCGGAAAATTATTGGCTGGAACAAAGTTCCACAGATTAATGCAGAGCAGAGGACAACAAGGAATCGGGGCAGCTGGAGCAACAATGCTTGCGCAAATGACTACAGGAAAGCCAATTCAAGTAATTACCGGAACAGAGAAAGGAAAAACAATTTCAGCAGAAATAAGCGTTGACACCAAAACAAATGAGCCGAAAGTAACTGACTTAAAAGTACTGGAAAAAAAATTCAGGGGAACAGCAGTAAAGTCAAGATTCAAAGGAGTAAAATACGTAAACAACGATCAAAGCCCTTTAGAATACTTAAGAAGAACAGCAATTTCAAACCCTCACGCAACAATTGAATTCACCGATCCTTCAGGAGAAAAAATTTCATTCAAGAGAACAAACAACCAGATTCCTAAAAGGCCTTTTGAAGTAAAACCCCATCCAAAAGGATCAACAGTTGACGATTTAGTAACAGTTTCAAAGAAAACTGATGCAAGAAAAGTTTCAACTTTCCTTAAAACAGAGTTTGACAGAATGGGGGACAAGGCAGTAGAGCAGATAGCAAAAAACATCAGCTTTGACTTAAACAAAGACCCAAAGCAATTAACTTGGGATGAAGCAGAAGAAATAGTAAAGCAATTCAAGAAAATTAATTTCATTGCGCCGAGAATTGACGCATTAAGGCCCATTGGAGAAGAAAGAATAAGAAAATCAATGGAAGCAATAATTGAACCTGAATTCATTTCCTCAGTAACAAGAAAGCCCCAAGTTTATTCCGGAGGATTTCCTTTCCAGGTAGAGGCAGCAGTTGCCTATGGAGGAAAATCAGGAAGAGCAATGGCGGAAGAAATAAGAACAGAAATAATGAGGTACGCCAACAGGGCCCCACTGCTTTTCGACGGAGGAGGATGCGCAATAACCAAAGCCTCTCAAAGCATTGACTGGAAAAGATACGGAATAAAAGACTTGGAGAACAGTCCTCTAAGCATTTTCGTAAACATTGTTTCAGTATTCATTCCATACACAAGCGCAGGAAAGCAAGCCATTTCAGACGAAGAAGAAGTAATGGAAGAACTAAGATTGGCAATAATGGATGCAGCAAGAAAAACAGCGCAATACATTTTAGGAAAGAAAAAAGAACAGGAAAGAAAAATGAAGAGAGAAATCTTCTTCAAATACATTCCAGAAATAGCTGAAGCCTTAGGAGACTTAACTAAAACCCCTCATGAAACCATTTCAAAAAAGCTTGAAAAAATGGTTTTAGAGAAACTAAAATTAGAAGATGCAGCAGAAGAAGCCCAGAAAACAGAAGCAACGGCAAAAGAAGAAACAAAAGAATCAAAAAAAGAAAAAATTGAAAAAGCAAAAGAAGAAAGTGAAGAAACCGAAAAAAAAGAAAAGAAAAAGAAGGTGAACTAAATGGCTAAAGATCAAGACACTCCAAAAATAATTGCAAACAAAATCAAGGAATTAGGGGAAAAATTAGTCAATGAAATCAAAAAAGAGCAGGACCCGGCATTCATTACAAGCCAGAGAGGAAAATCAAACGTATTCTTTGATGAAGATGCAAAAGTAATTCAGCTTGGAGAAAAAACAACTGAAAGAAATTTCTTGAATGTAGGGCATGCAAGAAAATTCATGCAGACTTCAGTTGTAATGAAGAAAACCCATGACTACCTGCAGGAAAACAAAACCGCTGCTATAAGAGAAATATACTATGAACTAAAGCACACTTTAAAGAAAGGAAAAGAAAACACTTTTGAAGACCAAACAGAATCAGACTCAGTAATAGTTGACTTAGAGCACGCAATAAACTCAATAAGAGAAAAATTAAATCTGCATGCAAACCCAAAAGGAACTCTTTACGGCGACATTACTTTAGTGGATGTAGTGCACGACGGAGACACATTCAATGCCTCAAAGCTTGGGAGAGGCGGATGGAGCATAATGAGCAGAATGGAGCCGGAAGAAATCAAATTCAAAAAAGTTGACGCAAAATACCTGTTAGTAATTGAGACAAGCGCAATGTTTGAACGGCTTATAGAGGAAAGATTCCCTCAAAAAAATGAATGCTTATTAGTCGGAACAGGAGGACAGGCAGCAAGAGGAACAAGAAGACTGATAGCAAGATTGCATCGCGAAGAAAAGCTCCCAGTTTACGTTTTCAGTGTGGACGGAGAAGAAAATGTTGTAATTGAAGAAAATGGATTAATAAAAAATGCTCAATTAAAAGATTTAATGCAAGACAAAGAAATTTTTAAAATTGATTATCCCTTTGAAAATGAAAGAGCCTCAATTAACGCAAAATCACTTACATTCAACGACAAGGAAAGCAAATTTGAATCAATTAATCAAATAATCAGGCACCCAATAACTGAAGAGTTGTTTGAAGTAATGACTGAAACAGGCTTTTCAGTTAAAGCAACAAAATCCCACAGCATTATAGTTTACGATTCAAAAGCAAACAAGTTCGCTGAAAAAAAACCGGAAGAAATTAATTTAGAAACAGATTATGCAATAATAAGCCTTGATATTCCGAACAACGAATCCTTAACAAGAATTGATTTAAGTGAATTCATTAAACACCAAAATCTAATTTTAAAAGAAAATAAAATTATAAACAAAAAATCCAAAACAGAATTTCCAAGATTTATTGAAAAAGAAAACTTAAATGATTTCTGCAGGCTTCTTGGCTATTATGCAGCTGAAGGCCACATAGACTCAGCAGGAGTTTGCTTTTCATTTAATTCAAACGAAACTAAATTCATTAAAGACATTGAACTTTTAGCGGAAAAGCTTTTTGAAAGCAACACAAGCAAAAACAACCCGCATGAAACAGAAACTCAAATCAGAATAAACAATGTTTTAATTGCAAAATTATTCGAAGAACTCGGAAGAAAAGGAGCAAACTCAAAACAAGTTCCCTTCATTGCTTTCAATGTTCCAAGCAAAGCAAAAAAAGAATTCCTGAAAGGATATTTCAGAGGAGATGGAAGAGTTGACTTTAAAAAAGAAAAATCTTCAGTCGAGCTATGGGCTAAAACAGTAAGCAAAAAACTAGCTTATGACTTGGTTTTATTGATAAACCAAATCGGCGGAATGGCTTCAATCCAGTATCCAAAAGAAAATTTTACTGAACACGAAGTGGAAATGAAAACAAATTCCGGAACAGTAATTGCAAAAATCAAGGGAAAGCAAAAAACATATTTAGTTAGTGTTGCAAACAAAAAAAGCTTAAATATTTTAAAAGAAATTGTTGCAGAATTAAACCCTGAAAGCGTTCCGCAAATAGAGGGAAGCTACATTAAAACACCTAAACTGGACAGCCTTCCAAGAGCTTTTGTTAATCATTACAGAGAGGAATTCAGAAAACAATTCAAATCACTTTTAGAAGAAAACCTTCCGACAGCAGTATTTCAATGGCCAAGAATTTCAAAACAAAAACTCAGAAAACTTTTTTCTTTAAAAGAAACAGGAAAAGAATTAGAATTAATTAAAAAACTTGCAAACAGCAAAACAACTTTGGTTAAAATTAAAGAAGTCAAAAAAGTTGAAGCAAAAGACAACTTTGTCTACGACATTGAAATGAATAACACACACAGATTTTTTGCCAATAACATCTGCGTCCATAACACTGACGGAGACCCCTACGGATGGTACATTTACTCAGTAATAAAACAGGGTTCAATGGCTTTAGCTGCGCACAGTGAAATGATGTCAGTTCCGGAAGCAAAATACATTGGAATGACTTTAGATGACGTTGAAACCTACAAGCTGAAAAATGTTACAGAAAAAATGAAGGACGGAGACATAAAAAGAGCCAAGGAAATGCTTGACTATGACTGGTTCAAAAACAAGGAATGGCAGAGGCAGTTAAAAAAAGCAATTGATGAAAAAATCAGAATAGAGCAGCAGGCACTCGCAAACAGGTCATTAAGCTTTGTAGCAGACACATACCTGCCAGAAAAAATCAAGAAAAAAGACTTCCTTCCATAAGCCGTTCAGCCGGCGAGGCTGAGTGCACGGCTTAAAGCCGTGCGGATTTCCGCTGGATCCCTCCAGCACGGCTGGTCTGAGTACGCGTATCTCATTTTATTCGATGCGTGGAGAGCCGAAAGGATCCGGCTGAGATCCGTTCTATCTCCACAACTTTGTTGCTCGATAGGACTGTTCTTTTTTATTTTAAAGTGGTTATTGGCCTGCTTTGCAATAAATACAGTTTTCCTTTCTCTAAAGCCCATTCAATGTCCTGCGGATGCCTGTAATGCTCTTCAATTTTTTTGCACATTTCAGCTAAAAACATTATCTGCCTTCCCTCTAATTTCTGTGCTTCTTTCTTTGAGTTAGGCACCAAGAAATTTAAAAACAAAAAAAATAATTAGAATTTCATACCAAGCTCTTTTAATTCTTTTTTAAGTTGATCTAAATTCTGGAAACCATGATAAAGCCTTCGCCATTAGTGTGCATTGCAACAATTACTAAGTATTTGTTGTTTTTAATTTTTTGGTAAAACAATTTAGCTTTAGTTTTAATGTCTTTTGTGGCAAAATCAGGAAATTGCAAAGCATTCTTAAATAACTCGACATTAGAAAAATCTGCCACATCCCAATGACCTGTTGCGATATGCTCAAATCTCTCCAATGTTAAAGAAATTTCTTTTCCAAAAACATCATTTACTTGAAACAAGTTCATAAAATGATTTCAAAAATTCAAATTCAATAGCATATCATGGATTCAGACAAAAAACGAATTGAATAAAATTTAAATTGCGCTGAAATGCCTAACACATTATGAAGAATCAACTCAAAAAATCAACTGAAAAGTATTATTAACATTTAATTCGTAATAAATTTGATTCCATGCACGAACTAAATAATTTTTTTTACCCTAAATCAATTGCAGTTATTGGAGCTTCTAATTCCAGTGGAACTATTGGCTTTGTTGAATTGGAAAACTTATTGAAAGGAAGTTTTACAGGAAAAATTTTTGCGGTTAATCCAAACCACGAACAAATTCAGGGAATTAAAAGCCATAAAAGCGTGTTTGAAATAAAGGATGAAATTGATTTAGCTGTAGTAGTTGTGCCGGCAAAAGCTGTTCCATTAGTGCTAGAGCAATGCATTGAAAAGAAAGTGAAAGCAGTGCAGATTATTTCCGCGGGCTTTGCGGAAGTAGGAAACACTGAACTCACAGAACAAGTGCAGAAAATAATGAATAAAGGAATCAAACAAGGGACAAGGTTTCTTGGCCCGAACATTTTGGGAACTCTTTACACTAAAACAGGTGTGGACACTATTTTCAATCCTCCTTACAGAAGCCCCAGGCCGAAACTGGGAGGAATTTCGTTTATCTCTCAGTCAGGTGCTTTGGGAGCAGCAATAATTGACTGGGCTTCAGTGAAAAACTATGGAATAAATAAATTCATTTCTTATGGAAATGCAATGGACATAAATGAAGCTGACTTGCTTGAATTCCTTGGACAAGACAAGGAAACAAAAGTAATTGTAATGTACATTGAAGGAGTAAAAAACGGCAGAAAGTTTTTTGAAACAGCCAAAAAGGTGGCAAAAAAAAAGCCTGTAGTGCTGATTAAAGGAGGAGTAACAGAAGAAGCAAGCAAAGCAACTCAAAGCCACACAGGAAGCCTTGCAGGCTCAACTCAAGTATTTGAAGCATTGTACAAGCAGACAGGAATAATTAAAGCAGAAACATTGAATGAGGTTTTTGAGTTTGCAAAAATCTTCGGATTAGAGCCAAAGCCAAAAGGGGAAAAAGTGCAGATAATAACTAACGGCGGAGGCCTTGGAGTGCTTTCAACTGACGCAGTAATATTAAATAAATTAAAGCTTTCAATGCCGTCAAAAAAAACAGTTGAAAAAGTAGCAAAAATCAGCCCTCAATATGCTGTGCTGAAAAACCCAATGGACTTAGTGGGCGATGCAGATGATGAAAGATATAGAGTAGCGATTGAAGCCTGCATGGAAGATGAAAACATTGACTCAATAATCCTGGTAATGCTTTTCCAGGTCCCAAATTTAAGCGAAAAAGTTGACGAAATTGTTTTCCAGTTGCTTAAAGAAAGAAAAAAGCCGGTAGCAATTTTAAGCGTTGGAGGAACCTTCTCTCAAAAGCATAAAAAAAAGCTGACAGAGCTTGGAATGAGCACTTTCTCTTCACCTTTCATGGCAGCAAAAGCACTGAAAGCATTAACTGAATTCGCTTTAAGGAAATAAATCAATTTAATTAAATTTTTTGAAATCTATTTTTTGTTTTTCATTTTTTCAAACAAAATCCAAAACTCTTCCATTATTTGAGATGACACAAAAAACTTAGAAGATGTGATTTCTTTAACTATTTCTCTTAACTCTTTTTCAGAAATCTTTTTTTTCTTGAACGCAAGAAGCAAAACCTTCAGAGAACCGATTGGTTTTAAGCCTAAAATTTTTGCATTTTTTCTTGCAATTTTTTCATCTAATAAAATTTCTTTTCTTTTTAGCTGCAAAGTTAAGGCAATTGTTTCCGCTTCCCCTGAATGAATTCTGAAAAAAGTTTGAAGAAAAAAAGCTGCTTTCCTTTTTGAAGAAATGGAAAGATTTAACACTTTAATATGGTCTGCTTTAACAGCTTCCTCAATAAGAAATGCGTCAGGCATTTTAGCCTCTTTTCCATTAACAACAACTTCATTGAAAACAGTTTTACAAATCTCTATTTTCGGATAAACACTAAATAAAACATCCAGTCTTGCAACAGACCCAAAAAAAACTAATGGAGTTGCATTAGAAATCATAAATCTTCAAACTCTTCCCTCAAGTCCTCAATTGAGTAATGAAAAGTCAAGTTATTCTGTTTCAAAGCATCAAGAAATTCAGATAAAGACACTCCCGCTATTTCTGCGGCCTTAAAAGCTGTTGCTTCGTTTTTCCTGAATTTTTCTAAAGCAATTTCAAGCCTTTTGTCTTTTATCCCCAATTCAACAACTTCCCTTAAAAGAGAAGATTTTTGCCCCTTATCATATTTATTAAGCTGATTCAACTGCTTCATTGAATCCTTATCAAGCCTAACTGAAACTGATTCCGCCATCAAAACACCTCGCGTATACAATTGTGGTAACATGTATATAAATATTTCCCATAAAATATTGCGGGAAAAATAAGCAATGCAGAACTGAATTCGCTTTAAGAAAATGAATCAATTTTTGAATTATTTTTTTATTTATTTTTTGTATTTTTGTGCAGTAAGTTCTTCTAATGCTTTTTCTTTTTCTCCTTCTGAAAGCAAATCAAAAATTCTTTTGTAATCAAAGGCATTGCCGAAATTTGTTTCATTCAGGTTTTTTTCCAGCAGCTCCAATCCAAGCTGAGAAACGCTTTTCTTTTCCTTCAGCATTTCCCTTAAATCATTAATTTTTGTTTTAAATGAATCAGAGAAAAAGTTTTTATCAATTGAAAAAAAAGCTTTTCCTTCAAATTCATTCATTAAATCACTTAAGTCAATATTGCTTTGATGCAGGCCTTTCTCCAAGCTTCCAGCAAGCTTTATTCTAATTAAAGGTTCAAGGGACTGCTTGTTTTCCTTTAAAGAAAACCCGATTTTTTCTCTAACCTGCTTTTTAATTTCTTCAATTGAAGCATTCTCGAACTTTAATTTAAAGTAAAACAACTGCCTATGAATTGAAATTTTTTTGAAAGACATTTCCTTTGTTTGAGTATCATAAAAAGTTGCTCCTTTCTCTGATTCAGCTTCAAGCCTCTTCATTTGAGTTGTGATTGTTGCTCCAGTTAAAAGAAATTTTCCTTCATGCACATCAGTTACAGACCTCCAATGAAGATGGCCATTAACATACAAGTCAAAGCCTTTCGGGAGATCAGCTAAAGAAATAGTTACCGCCATCGGATCCTCTGTTGGAAGAAATTCCTTAATGCTTTGATGCAATACAAGAATATTCAAAGCACCTTTTACTGGCTTAGGATTCCAAAGCCTTAAAGCGTCTAAAGCTTTTTTTTCAGGAATTCCCCCCAAGCCGTGAATGAAAACTTTTTCATTTCCTTTCTGGATTTCAAGCGATTCAGCATGAAAATAAATTAGTGCTCCAGCCTTTTCAAGAATCTGCAAAGCGTTAGTGTATTCTTTCGCCCTGTATTCATGCGTTCCATGAATTGAAGCAATCGGAATGCCCTGAAAATTAATTTCTTCATTTGATTTAATTTTCTTTATTTTTACTTCAGATTTAGGCAAATGCTTTGGCATTGAATAAAGCTTGAAAGCGTCATGCCATGTTTCCTGTGAAGGAACATTGTAGTCAAATAAGTCTCCTGCAAGCAAAATTAAATCAGCTTTTTCATCCATGCATATCTGCATTGCCTGCTGCGCTGCATTCAAAGCATCTTTTTCTCTTTTAGTTCTTTGAGCAAAACCTAAATGGCAGTCAGAAAAAATCCCTATCTTCAAGAGACAGCCTCCTGGACTTTTTTAATGAATTCATCTGGAAGCAGCAGCAGAGGCCTTAAAGGCATTAAATTAAATTTTTCCTCTAACTCTCTGCTTTTCTTTAAATCACTTAATTCTTTGTCAGAGAAAACAATTGCTTCAATTCTTCTCTCTTTAATTAAATGCTTTACATCATTTAAATCAGTTAATTCAGTTAAAGCGAATTCATGGAATTTATTCCATTCCTTTAATTTAATTAAATTTTCTTCAATTTCCTTTGAATTCTTTTCAGCTACCGGATAAAGGTTGCAGCCTCTCTTCATAATCAAGTAAGCTGCAAGCAAATCATTTTCACTGCCCTGCATTAAATGCAGAACATTTCCTTCCACTCCTAAAGGCAGTCCAATTGGGGCTTTATGCAGTTCAAAGAAAATGAAAGCAGATTCATTCATTACCTCAATGAAAACAATTTTTTTTGGATTGCTTAAATTCACTTTTAAGTTATCAAATGATTTCAGGATTCTTTCTCCAACAAGCACTTCAATGTCCTTGCTTGAAAATTTATGATTTCCTGATCTTGAAGCTGAAACCTTGAATGAGTCCCCTGACTGAAAAAAATTTTTTGTTAATTCAACTGCTTTCTTTGAAACTTCTTCTAAGCCAGTGAAATTAAATGAATAAGCGAAAGCAAATGAATGCACTCCAAAAGTTTTCTTCAAAATTTCTTTTAAATCATTTAATTCATCTGAATGAATCAATAGCCTTGAACCCTTCTTTTCAATTCTTTGAATTCCAATTCCTTTATTTTTTGCATTTACTCTGATGTTTTTAACTAACGCTTTAATGAAATCCTTTCTCACAAAATGAGTCTTTAAAGTAATTTCAGGAGAAATCTTAACCATTAAAATATTTTCACTCATATAAAGAGAAAGCAGGAGAATGGTTAAAAAAATAGCCTTGAAATCGTCGATTTTAAATAATTATAACACTAAATTTGTATTAAAGCAAGCTTATTTCGCGGCATCAAGCCAACAGAGGATCTGTTGACGATCACACCCGGGTCGCTCCGGGTAGCGAAGATGGCAAGTTTGATCAAACTTTTCTTAAAAGTTTGCAAGGGAGGTATCGGAACCATAGGTTCTGATTTTTGATCAAACTTTTCTTAAAAGTTTGCGGGGTCGAATAAAGTGAAGACCCTGCATTTTTGCCAACTTTTTGAAAAAAAGTTGCGGGGATGGCAGAACGGCCATGCACCGGCCTGCAGAGCCGAGTAAGAGGGTTCGACTCCCTCTCCCCGCTTTTAAAGTGATTAAATGAAAATAATTTTTGAAAGTCATGCAGAAGAACAGATAAAGGAAAGAAAATTAGATAAAAAGGAAATTGAAGAAACATTAAACAATCCTGATGAAAGACTTGATTAATTCAAATACAGTAGTGATCACTGTTTACCGAACAAGTAAAATCAATAAATATTTGGTGAAAAAATGAGAATAAGATATGGCAAAAAAAATGATGCAATGTACATTAGATTTAGTGAAGAACCTTATTTTGAAAGCGACGAAATAAATGAAGGATTTATTTTGGACTTCGATAAAAAAGGAAGGGTAGTAGGATTAGAAATTTTAGATGTTTCCGAAAACCTTCCAAAAAAGGCTTTTAATAAAATAAGTTTTGAAACAGATAAACAGAAAAGAGAGAAAATAACTGCCTGAATTAAATGGAGAAATGAATTTTACATATAATTATCTCTATTTGAAAAAAATGCCTATTGCCATCTCTAACCATTCATAAAAAATCTTTTTCTGAATTCGAAAATGCTTTGTTATCTCCAACAAAAAATATAAGAAATCCAAAAAACAATTAGGCTTTGAACTTTTTGCAGGACTCCCTCTCCCCGCTTAAGCCGCAAATCCCTTTAGAGAAAAATTTATATACTATAGCAAACTATAATTTACTATGAAAACTACTACGATTCAGATAAGCAAAGAACTTCAAGAAAAACTTGAAGCCAGAAAGATTTCAAATAGAGAAAGCTATGAAGATGTAATTGCCGACCTTTTAGAAGACACTCTGGAATTATCTGAAGAAACAAAGAAACATTTAAGACGATCTGAGAAAGATATAAAAGAAGGAAAAACTTATACTCTGGAGCAAATAAAAAAAGAATTTAGGCTTCACTAAAAAAAGGAATTATGGTTTATGAACTTGTTTTTTCAGATACCTTTAGAAAGCAGTTTGGCAAACTGGAAAAGGTAGTTCAGCAAAGAATTGTTTCAGCATTAGAAAGAATAAGAATAAGACCGGAATATTTTGTAAAGAAACTTGTTGGCGAACCTTATTATAGATTGCGAGTTGGGGGCTATAGAATAATTTTAGACATTAAAAAAGATAAGTTAATTATTTTTGTAATAGAAGTTGGGCATAGAAGGAGCATTTACAAACATTAAAGCATAACCCTGAAAACTCGCGGCTCTCTCCCCCAGTTTAATAATTATTCTTCATCTTTAATTCTTAATAGATATTTGAGCTTTAATTCATTGAATCCAATTACAATTTCTCCGTTTACATCAGTGACTGGAACTGTTTCTTGTTTGCTTTTGTTAATCATTTCATTGAATTTTTCTTTGTCTCTTCCTACATTGAATTCCTTAAAAGAAATTGAGTGAGTTCTTAAAAAGTTTCTAAGCATAATGCTGTTCGGATCAGCTTCTTTAGAGTAAAGAATTATTGGAAGATTTGAATTCATACGATTAATTAAACGCATTTATTAATAATAAAAGAATCGAATGAAAGCCAATTATTTTTAAATGTTTCTTACTGGATTAATTGTATTATATTACAGATTTTCTCTGTTTTTAAGTGGTTTCATGGCGTTAAGACCGGCAAAGTGTTATAGGGACGGAACAAAAAGGCCTTTCACTAGGGCTGCATCCAAGGTTCAGAGAAAGAACTTTGTGGGAGCCATACCTGGAAATAAAATCAGGCAGTTCAATGCAGGAAACGGAGCAGAGAACTTTGACACTGTTCTAGACATGATAACAATGAATCCTGCTCCAATAATTATCAGGGACAATGCATTGGAAGCAGCAAGAATTACAATTACCCAGCATTTAACTAAGAAATTCAAAAAAGAAGGATTCTTCATGAAAGTGAGGGCTTATCCTCATCACGTTTTAAGAGAAAACAAGCAGGCTCAAGGAGCTGGAGCAGACAGAGTTTCAACGGGAATGAGCCATTCCTACGGAAAAAATATCGGAAGAGGAGCAATTGTAAGGAAAGGAAAAATATTGTACAGTGTTCTTATTTATGAATCAAATGCATTAGAGGCAAAAAAGGAAATGATGAAAGTCAAGTCAAAGCTTCCATTGGATGTCACTGTAATAATCCATAAAGATGTTGCTTCAATTGGAACAAAGCCAACAAAAATGAAGCTAACCAAGGCTGAAAAAGAAGAATTAACTGAAGGCACAGAAGAAGCTAAAACTGAAGAAAAACCTGAAGAAAAAGGAAAAGAAGCAGCGAAGGCGCCGGCAGGAAAAGCACCCGCAGGAAAACCTGCAGTTAAAGGAAAAGAGCCTGAAAAGAAAGAAGAAAAAAAGCCTGGTAAAAAATAAATTATTTTCTTAATTTTTTAAACTGATTCTGTTTTGCTTTTTTAAAGGTAAAAGTATTTAAACTTTAAACCCATTTTCATTACTGATTCAAATGATTTTAGGAGCAGAGAAAGAATACATTCTTTGGTTCAGGCAGATTTCAAAAAAAGACATTCCAACAGTGGGAGGAAAAGGAGCAAATTTAGGAGAGATGACCAGGGCAGGCTTTCCTGTTCCCTCAGGGTTCTGCATTTCAACTGACGCTTACTATACCTTCCTTGAAGAAACAGGATTAAAGAAAAAAATTTTTGCTTTAATTAAAGAAATAAATGTAGAGAACACACAGCAGTTAGAGGAAGCCACGGCAAATGTAAGGAAAATTATTAAAGGAAAAGAAATTCCTTTAGAAATGCAGACGCAGATACTGAAAGCTTATTCTAAAATGAATGAAACAAAAATTGGCTGGCTTGAATCAACCGAAAAAACTTATGTTGCAGTGAGAAGCTCTGCCACAGCCGAGGACCTTCCTCAGGCCAGTTTCGCGGGGCAGCAGGAAACCTTTCTCAATGTAATTGGAGACAGGAAATTACTGGATGCAGTAAAGGCGTGCTGGGCTTCATTGTT
The DNA here is from genome assembly GCA_035288565.1 of archaeon. Classification (GTDB taxonomy): domain Archaea; phylum Iainarchaeota; class Iainarchaeia; order Iainarchaeales; family DATDZZ01; genus DATDZZ01. The sequence goes on along the minus strand of DATDZZ010000004.1, from coordinate 13,159 downwards.
CACTGCAAGAGCAACTTATTACAGGAAAAAGCAGGGATTTCCAACAGAAAAAGTAGGAATCTCTGTAGTGATTCAGAGAATGGTTAACTCTGATGCAGCCGGAGTAATGTTTACATCCACTCCGACTGGAGATGAATCAAAAATAGTAATTGAAGCAGCTTATGGATTAGGAGAAGTAGTTGTTTCAGGTTCAGTGACTCCAGATACTTACACAGTGGATAAAGCCAAATTCAAATTAATTGAAAAAAAAATTGCGAAACAGGAATGGATGATTATAAGAAAAGCCGGAGGAAACCAAAAACTTGATGTTGCTTCAGCAAAAAAAGAAGCACAAAAATTGTCAGATGACAATATAATTGCTTTGGCAAGAATAGGAAAACAAATAGAGAATCATTACAAGTCGCCTCAAGACATTGAATGGGCGCTGGAAGGAAAGGAATTATTCATTGTCCAGACAAGGGCAATCACTACTCTGGGTTTAAGGGAAAAAGTGCAGAGCAAAACAATTAAAGGAGACCAAAAAGCAGTTGCTTCTGGGTTGGCTGCCTCTCCCGGAATAATTACAGGAGTTGTCAGAATAATTCCTTCAGTTGAACAGATAACTAAAGCAAAGCAAGGAGAAATAATTGCAACCACTATGACTACTCCTGACTGGGTTCCAATAATGAGAAAGAGCAGTGCAATAATCACTGATGAAGGAGGAAGCACATGCCATGCAGCAATTGTTTCAAGGGAATTAGGGATTCCATGCGTTGTAGGGACAATGGATGCAACAAAAAAACTTAAAGACGGAGAAATTTACACAGTGGACGGATACAATGGAAAAGTTTATTTGGGGGCAGTTGCTGTTGACAAGCCGAAAGAAGAACTGCATGCAAAGAAAACAGAAATAATTCAAAACGGAGAAGTAATGAAACTAGAAAAAGTTCTTCACGTAAAGCCGGAAGCAAACCTGAAAAAAGATTATGAAATAATTCAGACAAAAAAAGATTCTGAGAAAGTGAAGCAAGCAGAAAAAGAATTAGAGCATGAAAAAGAAAAATTAATTGCAATGCTTGAAAAAAAAGCAATTAAAGTTAAAGTGAATGTTGCTTTGCCTGATGCAGCAGAAAAAGCAGCTCAGACCGGCGCAGACGGCGTAGGATTATTGAGAGCAGAGCACATGATTACTGCTTCAGGAATGCATCCAGCAGAATTTTTAAGAGAAGGAAAGAAAGCAGAATTAATTGAAACAGTTAAAACAGGAGTAAGAAAAGTTGCTTCACTCTTTAAAGGAAAACCTGTATGGTACAGAACCTTTGATGCCAGAACAGATGAATTCAGGCACTTGAAGGGAGGAGAAAAAGAACCGAAAGAAGACAATCCAATGCTTGGCTGGCATGGAATAAGAAGGTCCTTGGATGAACCTGAATTAATTAAATCAGAATTCATTGCAATAAGAGAGTTAGTAAAAGAAGGATTCAATAATATAGGAGTAATGATTCCTTTCGTGCAGCATCCAAATGAATTAAAGCAGGCAAAAGAAATAGCTAAAAGCATTGGATTGCAGCCGCACAAGGATGTCCAGTTTGGAATAATGGTTGAAACTCCTGCAGCAGTAATGGCAATAGATGAATTCATTGAAGAAGGAATTGACTTTATTTCCTTTGGAACAAACGATTTAACTCAATTAACTCTTGGCTTGGACAGAAACAATGAACATATACAGAAATGGTGGGATTCAATGCATCCAGCAATGCTGAGGCAGCTCAAACATGTAATAGATAAATGCAAAGAAAAAAAAATAACTACAAGCATCTGCGGACAGGCAGGCTCAAGCCCAGAAATGGTTTTAACACTATTCAAATACGGCATTGATTCAGTTTCAGCAAACATTGACGCAGTGCACAAAATAAAGGAAGCCGTGCTGGAAGAAGAAAAAAGAATGCTTTTAGAACAGCTTCAGAAGAAATGAATTAAATTTAAATTTTTCAAAGTCTAATTCTGTTTATGGAAATATTAAATTTTTTTGGAAGAATTAGAGAAAGATCAAACAGGCTTTTAGGGGAATTGCGGAAAGAGTCTCTCCAAAAAGAAAAAAGATTAATGCAATAGGAAGCGAATTAGCTAAAATTTTTGAAAACCTGGTGCCTAACGCCGGAAAGATCCGGCGGTGATCTGTGCTGTCTTCGCCTTTCAGGCTCGACACCACTTCAATATTCTTGGCCACGTATTGAGCGAAAGCGAAATACGTGTACTCAGACCAGCCGGCTGGACGGCGCCTGGTGCCTAACTTTTTTGTGCTTTAAAAAAATAAAATAAAACTGCAAAAATTAAAAGAAGAAGGATTAAAGGAGCAGAGTCAAATGATCTAATAAAAGCAGGCCCTTGTTTTTCTTCAATAACTTCTTTTTTCAGTTCAACGCAGTTTCCTCTCAAGCAAACATTTCCATTACCGCATGAATAGCCTTCAGGCAAAGCAGTATAGCTGCATTTGCCTTCAACACATGAATCTGAAGTGCATGGATTGCTGTCATTGCATGAAACATTCAAGCAAAGATTTTCTGCTGAAACTGTTCCAGGAATTGCTCCAGGAATTATTTCTTTAATTAATTTAATTCCAAAACTTGCCTGCTTTCTGTAAATTGAATTCAAAGTTAATTCAATGTCTGAAATGCTGTCTTTATCTAAATCAATTTTCTTTGATTCATTTAAATTAAGCTCAAATAAATTTGGTTCAGGTTCAATAAAAAATCTTGCAGAGCCTTCAAAGACATTCAAAGCCTGAATGATTTTCCTTTCGCTTTGATTAACTGTAAACTGCTTTGAGGCTTTTTCAAACAAAGCTGATTCAACTGAATTTTTTTCATCAGTTAAAACAATGTCAGCAAACTTGTTTATCACAGAAATTTGCGGAATTATTTTGAAACCCGATTCACTTGAATGAGAAAAAACATTTGTTCCATCACTTACCGTTAAATCAATGTAATAGCTTCCTGTTGGCACGCTTGCTGAGTTCCATGAATAAACGCATCCAGATGAACTGCAAATTGATTCATTTAATTCAATGCTTTCAGCAATCAAGTTTTCTTTCTTGCCTCTGAATTTAGAGTAATAAATGCCTGCAGTTAATTCCTTTGAATCAAAATCTTTTGCATCAAAAACAATTGAAGAATTTTTTCCTTCAAGCAAATTAATTCCGCTTGGACTTAAAACTCTGTAATTTGAAGAGCTTTTTTCTTCATTCAATGAACCAAGAACCTGAAAGCCTGAAATGCTTAAATTGCTCGACAAAATTACAGCTAAAACAACTGAAAAAGCTAAAACAAACATTAAATGGTTCTTTAAATCCGAATTCATTAAAATCACTAATTCACCAATAAAGCACTACTAAGCAAAAAAAAGCCTTTCTGGTATTTAAAATCGCCTAATTCAGGAAATCACTGATTTAAGTTAATTAATTAAATTTTTAATGCTTATTCTCAGGAATTAGTTTATGTTTGACTTGTCAATGGATAAATTAGCAAAAGAAATAAATGAATTGAAACCCAAAAGAGTTCTTCTGCAGTTACCTGAAGGAATTAAGCACAAAATTCAAGGCATGGCTGATGATTTAAAGGAAAAAACTCAGGCAGAGTACATTATTCTGGTTGACCCCAACTGGGGAAGCTGTGATTTAGCTGACGAAAAAGCTCTTGCTCTTGGATGCGATTTATTGATTCATTTCGGGCACAACAAAATGTATGAAGGAAAAATTAAAACAATTTATTACCCAATTCCGGTTATTTTTGATTCAAAACCTGTAATAAAAAAATTAATTAATTTGCTGAAAAAAGAAAAAATTTCGGAAATAGGGTTAGTCGGCACATCACAGTTCCTTCCTTACTTTGATGAAATAAAAAAATCATTAAAAGAAAACAAAATTGAAGTTTTAATTGGAAAAGGCACTGCAAGAGTTAATGAATTAGCGCAAGTGCTTGGATGCAATTACAGTGCAGTGCACTCAATTTCAGATAAGGCAGAGGCAATAGTTTTTTTCGGAGACGGAATATTTCATCCAATAGGAATAGCTTTTTCAAGCACTAAAAGAATTTTTTCAGTCAACCCTTTAACAGAAGAAATAAATGAATTAACTAAAGAAAAAGAATTATTTTTAAAGAAAAGATTTGCGGCAATCTCTCTTGCAATGAAAGCACAAAAATTTGGGGTAATCACTTCAATAAAAAAAGGGCAGAACTTTGCAGGAAGAATAAGGCAGGTAAAGGAATTAATTGAATCAAAAAACAGGAAAGCATACATTCTTGCATCAGACTTTGTTTACGCAGATTATTATAAAGGACTGGATATTGACTGCTTTGTCAATGCTGCCTGCCCGAGAATTTCTTTAGAAGATTCATCAACTTTTGACAAGCCAATAATTAATCCAAATGAATTAGAAATCGCTTTAGGAAAAAGAAAATTTGAAGACTATAAATTCGATGAATACTAACTTTCAAATTCTGATTCAATTAAAGTTCCTTTGAATTCATATCCTTTAATTGCATTCTCTAAATTCTCTAAATCATCTGCATTCAAAACCATTGCCCTTATTCTGCTTCTCTTTAAAATTAAACAGCATGGAAGATCAAGAATTACATTCTGCGAAGGACTTGCTGACAAACCTGAACTTCTTGCAACAATTTTAAGCAATTCATTGTGATTCAATCTTGGATAGAACTTTGCATTTGCATTGCTTTTAGGGTCATCTGAGTAAACTCCTTCAACATTTGAAAGATTAATGAAATTAGCATTCAAGAATTCTGCAAGCAGTGCTCCCACAGTGTCAGTGGTATAGCCTGGAATTAATCCACCAAAAAAAGGAATTCTATTCATTGAAATAATTTTCTTTAAAGAATAAAAATCTTCAACTGAAGTGAAAACCTTTCCGAAAGAAGATTCAAATGCCTGCACTGCAAGCTTTGCATTCAATCGAGAAGCATTAATGCCAAGCATGTCAAGCTCAAAATTATTTGCTCCAAGAGTTCTAGCTCCAGCAACATAATCTCGGGCAGTTTTTCCTCCTCCAACCACAAAAACAAAATTAAAGCCTTCTTTTACAAGAGAATCAATTTTATGGGCAAGCTTTGAAAGCAAAGGAGAATTAATTTTATCAGAAACAACCACAGAGCCTCCAAGAGAAATTACAAAAGTTTTTCTTGAATCAAAGCCTTTTTCATTACGAGATTCATTATGAGAATCAATTGACTCCAATTCATCTTTTTTTTCTTCAGAAAAAATATCAAAAATTCCTTCTCCGAACACAGGCACACCTTTGCTTAATTTAAAAGCTTTTCTTTTCTTATAAATATATTGATTTATAATATAAAAACTTTGTTTAAAATGAATTCAAACTGTTTATTCAGAGCATAGCAATAAATCAAAGCAAATACATTTTTCTAGTGATTTTTATGAAGCATTTAGAAGAAGATTCAGCAGCAGAAATGGCGGTATTCAAAAAGAAATTAAAAAAAATAGATGCATTTAAGGGAAGCGGAACGCAGCTCATTTCATTGTATGTCCCTGAAAACGCTGACAGAAGCTCTGTAATGAACCAATTGAACGAAGAAATTTCCCAGAGCTCTAACATTAAAAGCCCTCAAACAAGAAAAAACGTGCAGGGAGCCTTAAGAAAAATAATTCAGTTCCTGAAAAACATTGACTTCAAAATACCAAAAAGAGGCTTGGTTGTTTTTTCAGGAAATGTCTCTGAAACTGAAGGCAGAACAGACATCAAATTATTTACAGTTAATCCAGTAAAAGATTTAAGGACAAAACTTTACTGGTGTGATTCAAACTTTCATTTGGCTCCATTAAAAGAAATGCTTGCTCCATCAGAAATCTACGGCTTAATTACAATGGATAAAAGAGAAGCAACAATAGCTGTTTTACTAGGAAAAAGATATGAAATTTTAGGGCACTTCACAAGCATGGTTGCAGGGAAAACGCGTGCCGGAGGACAATGCCTTGATTCAAATACATTAATAATGCAGCCAAACGGAAACATTATTGAAATAGGAAAAACACACAACCCTTTACCAGTCTGCTCAGCTGACTTCAATAACTGGCAGACAACTGAAAGCATAATAATGGATAAATGGGAAACAGAAAAAAAGCCTTTAACAATTATCACAAAATATCCAAGATTTGAAATAACAAGCTCTAAAGACCACACTTTTTTTGTATTCGAAAAAGGAAAAATCATTGAAAAAAAAGCTTCACTGCTTAAGCTTAAAGACCAATTAATTTTTCCGGAAAAAATTAATACTCCGTTGGCAGCACCCCAGGAATTAAACACACAGCATTTCAATTCATATTCAATAAGCCTTGAAGGAAGAAAAACAATTTCTCAAGCAAGAAAGCAAAAAAAACTTCATCAAAAAAGTCTTGCAAAAATTCTTGGAATAACTCAAACAGCAATTTCCTCAATTGAAATTGGCAAAAGAAACATAAGACATCACCTTCTTGTCCAATACTTAAAAGCCCTTGATTTTAATCCTGAAGAATTTATTAATTCGCAATGCAAGCCAATTCAGGAATACAAAATCCCTTCACTTTTAAACAAAGAGTTAGCGCAAATTATCGGCTACTGGCTTGGTGATGGAAATACGGAAAAAGAACGTGTCTGTTTTTCAGAGCAAAGAAAAAATGTTGCAGAATATTACTCTAATTTAATCAAGGAAATTTTTAATACAAAAACAAGCCTAAGAAAAAGAGAATCGAAAGGATACTATGAAATAAGAGCTTATGGAAAGCCAATAGTTAAATTTCTTCAATCAGAGTTTCCGGAAAAACGCACAGCTTTAAATTCAGAAATCCCTGAAAAAATTCTCTGCTCTCCAAACTCAGTTTTGTCTGGATTCTTAAAAGGATTCTTTGATGCGGAAGGATACGCTTCAAGCAGAGGCATTGGACTTGGAATCAACAATAAAAAGCTTGCCCAGCAGCTTCAATTAGTGCTTCTTCGCTTTGGAATAATTTCATCCCTCACCGCTTACGACAACAGAAAAAATCCTTACTCAAAAAATGAAAGATACACAATTCAAATAAGCGAAAAAAAATCTTACGAATTATTTCTTCAAAATATTGAATTCACAGATAAAGAAAAAAATCAAAAAATTAAAAAGTTAATTGAAAAGTCTGAAGGAAAAAGCAGAACAAGGCAGGTAATTGCGACAGGACAACAAATAAGAAAAATTATTGAAAGCAATGGATGGAAAAAGCAAAAATTTATTTCAGCTGGAATGTTTTTGCAGGGAAAAAGAAAAATAGGAAAAGAAGCATTCGAAAAATCAATTTTGGAGAAAAGCAAAGAAAACCAGTCATTATATCAAATGCTGAAAAGAGTTATGGAAAAAGAGCTTCTTCCGGTGGAAATATCGCAAATCAAAAAATCAGAAAACGAAATTCCAATGACTGACATTCATGTGCAGAACCAGAACTTTATTGGAGGAGGATTAATCGTCCATAATTCAAGCGTCAGATTTGAAAGGCTGAGAGAAGAAGCAGCTCAAGATTTTTATAAAAAAATAAGCGAAAGGCTGAATGAAGTTCTTTTGCCTTACGGAGAAAAATTAAAAGGATTAGTTGTTGCTGGGCCTGGAATGACCAAGCAGTTTTTTTTGGAAAAAGACTTAATTGACCACAGAATTAAAGACAAAATAATCGGCACAGTTGACTTGTCTTACACAGATGAATCAGGAATAAGAGAACTTGTAGATAAAGCAGAAGATCTCCTGAAAGACACTGAACTGGGAAAAGAAAGAACTGCCCTGAAAGCATTTTTCACTGAACTCGGAAAAGGAGAGCTGGCAGAATACGGAGAAAAACAAGTATTGGGGGCATTAGAGCAGGGAAAAATTAAAACACTTTTTTTAAGCGAAGGAATCAACTGGATAGTATACAAAATTCATTGCGAGAAAACGAATTCAAATGAAGAATTCATTGTAAGGGATCCATTGAATTTCAAGGAAAAAGAAATTACATGCAAAGACGGCTCAAAATCTTTCGAAATAATTGAAGACATTGATTACCTGGATTTTTTAATTGAAAAAGCGCAATTAATGGGAACAGATGTAAAAGTTGTGTCAACTGATTCTGAGGAAGGACAGCAGTTCTTCAAAGTTTTCGGCGGAATAGGCGCAATCCTGAGATACAAGTAAGGTGAAAAAATGAACTTAATTACCTCCACTAAAGGAATTGGAGGAGAAATAAAGAGAAGATACGAAGACTTCATTGTAATGGAATTAACAAATGAACATGAATGCAGAGTGGAGCATTTTCTTTTAAGCGAAGAAGAAAGAGAAAAACAATGGCGGAAATTTGAAGAAAAAATAAATGAATTGAAAGAGTTATGGAAAAAGGAAGAGGAAAAGAAAAGAGGAGAACAGAAAGACCAATTGATTCTTGAAATGGAAAAATTCAACCTTGACTTAAATCAGGCAATTAAATTCATTTCAAGATTTTTAAGAGTGAGCCTGAAAAGAATCGGCTATGCTGGAATGAAGGATAAAAGAGCAATCACGTCTCAAATGATTTCAATCTGGAAGCCTGACTTTGAAAGATTGAAGAAATTCAAGTCAAGAAAAATTTATTTAAAGCCCTTAAATTTATCAAGGAAAAAAATCGAGCTAGGAGAGCTGGAGAAAAACAAATTCATTTTAACGATAAGAAACATTTCATTGAATGAAAAAGAATTAAAGGAAATAGTTGAAGAATTCTCTGAAGAAATCAAAAAAGGAATCCCTAATTATTTCGGAGAGCAGAGATTCGGGGGAGCAAGGGAAGTAACTCATTTAGTGGGCAAGGAATTCCTGAAAGGAAATTTCAAGGAAGCGGTTTACATTTATTTAACTGAAACCTTTCCGGAAGAAGAAGCAGAAATAAGGAATGCAAGAATTAATTTAAAAAAAACAAATGACTTCAAGCAGGCACTGAAAGAATTTCCAATTAAATTCAAATACGAAAGAGCAATACTGGATCATTTAAATAAATATCCAAATGATTTCATTGGAGCAATCAGGAAGCTTCCAAGGCAGTTCAGGTTCATGTTCACCCATGCATTTCAAAGCCATTTATTCAATAAAATAATTGAAAGAAGATTCGAGGAAGGCTATGGATTAAAGGAAATAGAAGGCGACAAAAAAGAAGATGAGATTCCACTTATTCAGATTCTTGGATATGACTCAAAATTTTCAGAAGGAAAAGCAGGAGAAATTGAAAAAGAAGTCCTTGAAAAAGAAGGAATCACTTTAGATCAATTCAAGCTAAATTCATTTCAGGAGCTTTCAAGCAGCGGAAACAACAGAAAAATCGCTGTGTTTCCAGAGCAATTCAAATTAATTGAAATTAGTAAAGACGAATTCTTTGAAGGAAAATTAAAGGCAAAAATTGAATTCATTCTGCCTAAAGGATGCTATGCCACTGTTCTATTAAAGGAATTAATGAAAGAATAAAATTTTATTTAAAAAAAATCTAATTAAAGCATGCAAATAATAGTGGCAGGCCTGCCGGGAACAGGAAAAACAACAATATCAAAGCAGGTAGCCAAGGAATTAAATGCAAAAGCCATAAAAACAGATGAAATAAGAAAAAACAGTGAATTCAGCGAAAAAGAAAAAAAAACAGTTTATGAAAAAATGCTTTCCATAGCGGAAAAAGAATTAAAGAAAAACAAGAATATAATTCTGGATGCCACTTTCTATAAAAAGAAATTCAGAAGCAAAGCAAAAAAAATTGCTGAAAGAAACAAAACAGAAAACTATTTAATTGAGGTTACATGCAGTGAAAAAGCCTTAAAAAAAAGAATCAATAAAAGATTCAAAGAAAAAAAAAGCAAGTCAAAGGCAAACTATGAAGTTTACTTAAAAATAAAAAAGCAGTTCCAGAAAATCAATGAAAAACATTTTCAAATAGATTCAAGTGAAAATTATGAGCATCAAGTGCAAGAAGTTCTTAATTCAATTAAGGTAAAAGAATTTGAAAAAAACATTCTCCCAAAACTAGCTGATTCAAAAACAAAAGTAATTGAAACACACATTTCATGGGTTTTAATTAAAGAAAAAACTGTTTTAAAAATAAAGAAGCCGGTGAAATTTGAATTCCTTGACTACAGCTCCCTGCAAAAAAGAAAATTTTTCTGCGAAAAAGAAATTGAAATAAATTCAGAATTTTCTCCGGAAATTTATTTAGGAATCATTCCAATCAGAATCAAAGGAAAAATAATTGATTACGCAGTAAAAATGAAAAAACTGAATGAAAAAAAATTATTGAACAATTTAATTAAAAAAAATAAAATAAAAGAAAGTCATTTGAATGAAATAGCAAAAAAAATTGCTGAATTTCACGGCAAAGCAAAAACCTGCAAGAAATATTCAAACATAAATGCATTGAAATCAAATCTCGAAGAAATTTTTTTAATTGAAGACAAAGTTGAAAGGCTTGGATTGGAAAAAGAATTTAATAAAATAAAAAAAAGAATGAATTCATTTTTTGAAAAAAATAAAGCATTATTTATTGAAAGAATCCTTGAAGGAAAAATAAGGCACTGCCACGGAGATTTAAGGGCAAAAAACATTTTCATTGAAAATGAACGGCCAATAATTTTTGATGCGGTTGAATTCAATGAAAGAATCAGCTGCATGGACACATTAAATGAGATTGCTTACCTCGCAATGGACTTGGATTTTTTCAGGAAAGAAAACCTTTCAGAATTTTTTGTGAAAAAATATTTATTTTATGCAAAAGAAAAAAATTTGCTTAACTTGATTGACTTTTATAAATGCTTTAAAGCAATTGTAGCTGCATTAACTCTTCTTTTTCCGCAAAAAAAACAAAAAGAGACAGAAGCAAAAAAATATATTATATTAGCACTAAAATACAGTAGTCTATTATAGAATTTGGTGAAACTATTTGATTGAATTAATATTATTCCTGTCATTCACAGCAATCTCTGCTTTAAGCGTTTACTTCCTTAAAGAAATAAATTACAGGAACGGAATTAAAGGAAAAGACATAAACAAGAAAAGCAAAACAATCATTCCCGAAAGCGCCGGAATCTTTCTATTAATTCCCCTTCTCATTGGAACAATTTACTTCTTTAATGCATTAAATTACTTTGAAATCTTTTACTGGCTTGCAGCAGTGATTTTAATTTCATTAATCGGATTGTATGATGATGCAAGAAATAAATTTCTTTCAAAGCCAGTGCCATGGATTAACAGAGCAATTCCAATTGCAGTAATTGCATTCGGCTTCCCTTTTGTTTTGGGCTTTGACTTAAACTTAATTTTATTCAGCGGAATCCTTATAGCATTGTTTGCTTCACTGCAGAATACTTTCGCTGGATTGAATGGATGGGAAGTGGGAAGCGGATTCATTAACAGCTTATTCATTGCATTCCTTTTATGGAGCACTCCATTGAATTTAATGGCAATAATTTTAAGTGCAAGCATTCTCGGACTGCTTTTATTGAATAAATTTCCCGCAAAAGTTTTTCCCGGAGACTCCGGAACATTATTGATTGGAAGCTCTATGGCAGGACTTTTAATACTGAATCAGGACATTGAGTTAATGATTATTGGACTGCTTTTATTTATTCCAAACATGATTGATTTCTTTGTATTAAAGCTGCTTACAAACACTTTAGACACAAGCCAGCACAAAACAAAGCCTTATGCCTTGCTTGCAGATGGAAGGCTTGCAATTCCCTCTTACCCTGACAAAAAAACAAGATACGATTTCGCAAAACTTGTGTTGAAGGTTTTCGGGCCGTTAAAGGAATGGCAGATTGTTTCAATCATTTGGCTTGCAGTGATTTTAAACGGATTAATTGTTTTAACTTTTTTTGGAAAAATTGCTTTCTGATTTTTTTTTAATTCCTGAAATACTTTTTAGTGAAAAAAGCATTGAATAAAATGCTTAAAACTGTGGGAATAACTATCCGCACAATGTTGTACACTACAAGCACTCCTCCAATCAGGCTTACTGTAAGAGAAGTTGTCTGAGAAAAAATTGGAAAAGCAAGGAAATTGTATCCAACTAATTCAAGCAAGCCGATGCCTCTCGGCAGGAAAGGAGTCCTTTCAAGGATTGAAAAAATAATTAAAAGCAAAAGCATTGGATACAATTCAAGGGAAGCATTCAAGGACATGAAAGAGAAATACAAAGCAAAGAATTCAGCCATCCAGCCGAAAAAAGCTAGAACAAAAACAACAATGAATGAAAAAGTTCCTTTCCTGCTCAAGTAAAGAGAATAATTTTCAAAAAACTCTCCGGCTTTGCTGAACAAGGAATGAAAATGATTTAATTTCCTGAAAAATTTTGAAATGCTTAAGCCGATTTCTTTATTCAATGGAAGCAGGAAAAGCATTGCAGCTAGCACCACTACAAAAAAGCCAGTGCTGAACGCAAAGAAAATTAATGGATTTATTCCTGAAGAAAAACCTGAAACAATTAAGTAAAGAAAAATAAAGGAAGAAAAAATTGCAAGAATTAAAAACTTTGCTCCCTTGTTTATTAGAGAAGCTGAAATTGATTCACTGTAACTGACTCCAAAATACTCTTTTAATTTAATTGACCTTAAAGCTTCCGCTCCAACCTGAATGGGAGTTAAAGCTCCAAAAACAGCAGAAAACCCAATGATTAAAAGATTCAGAGAAGATATTTTCTCTTTCTTTTTAATCAAATAAGCCCAGGAAATTATCCATATAAATACATTAAGAAGGAAAAAAACAGCTGCAATAAGCAGAAAAAATACATTTACTTCAAGAAGAATGCTCCAAGCACTAGTTAAAGTTGCTAAAACGCCAATTAACGCAAAAACAAGGACAAGCATTATCAATGCCTTCCTTAAATAAGGATTCAAAGCTACTCACTTGAAGCACTTGAAACTTTTGATGCCAGGTAATTAATTACTTCAATAATTTCTCTCACTCCTTCAAACATTCCTGAAGCAGTTAAAAAAGAAACCCTGTGAATTTCACTTACAGTTGAAGGATAAATCTTAATTTGGTTCTGCTTTAAAACAACCCTTGACTTGCCTAGCTTTGAATCAAATGAATTCAATTCAATTAACACTTTTGAGCCAAGCTCTCTCTGCACTCCACTGCACTCTTCAGCAGAAATCTTTTCATTAACTTTATTG
>DATDZZ010000003.1:0-24706 GCA_035288565.1 archaeon | reverse complement strand
GATCTTGCGGTCTTCCTCCAAACCTAATAGAACTTGCTGAAAAATTTTCAAATAAATTCCATGCAACTGAATTTGAAGCTGAATTTTTATTCCTAAAGCTTTCATTATTGAATACAACTGAATATTCAACTCCTCTGAGTTCATTTCTTTCTGAATCAAATCCTGCATTATTAAAAACCCCTATTCCATAACCATCAATGAAAGCAAATCCCGCTGCTCTTCCTTCAGAATTAAATACTCCTTCAAAATGATAATTTATCTGGCTTTGAGGAACACTGTTCAATGGTTCTCTTGCATCTGCTTTAAATGAAGTTAACCCTAAAGCATTTGAAAATAATGAGAAAAATATTTTGCTGGAATCAATGAATGCCTTGGATTGAATTGATGCCAAGGGAGTTTCAATTACATTGAATAAAGAGTAATTGAATGAAACTTCTTTTGAAGCAATTGGGAGATTTGGTTGCTCGTAAACTAAAATGTTGCTTCCCCATAATCCTGTTGGATTGTTTGCGTTATCTGCTCCTAAAATTACTGCATGAATGCTTGTTGAATCAGGAGTTTCACTTCCTTTTTTTGTTACAACCTGCTCAAACAAATACATTTCCCTTCCATCAGAGAAATAGATTGGAGGATTTGAAAATGAAAAATCATAAAAAATTTCTCTTTTTTCTCCTGCTTCAAGGGTAAATTCTTTTCCTTCACCTAATTCCTGAGCTGAAGGAAGATTTACTTCAATTATTTCTTTTCCTTTTTCAGTTTTTTTCGTTGCCTGCAAAGAAGCTACTTGAACTATAATTGTTGTGGCTTGAATGTATGGGCCGATTGTTTTTGAAAGCGAAACAGTGTCTCCTTGATTAACTCTTCCAAGAGGAAGAACACGTACATTAATTGGAATCAATCCAATTGAGTTTGTTCCTTGAGAAGAAATATTTCCTTGAGAATCAAATTTATTAAAGGCATCAAAAACATAAAACCATGTTTTTCCTCCTTCTTCTATTCCCGGAACAAAATAATTCGCATAAGCTTCAAAGCCAGACTTATCTGGATTAATAAACCTGTAACCTAATCCATTTAATGAAGGCAAATCATTAAACCTATCCGGAAATTGCTGTGCTTGAATTTCATAGCCTTTTCTTGGCCCTGATGGTTGAGCTGATTGAGGAACAGGTTTCTGAACATATTCATATGTTGGGAGCCCAGTAACAACAAGTTCAGGCAAGCCACCTGGAAGCGGCCCTACTTCTTTACTAGTTACTCTTTGATTGTAAAGCCTTATTGTTTCTTTAACCAAATCCTCAAAGAGCACTGGATCCATTGTTATTGGCTCGCTTTGCAAAACCTCTGCATAAAATAAATTAACATTATATAAATCGCTATTGAAAATGAATGGACCTAAAATTAAGTCAGTGAAGCGTTCTACAGTAAACTCGATTAATTTCTTTTTAATTTCATGTTCTTCTAAAGGAGGTTTTTGAGCTTGAAGCTCGCCAACAAATTTCGTTAATTCTTCCTGAAGCTGCTCATCTTTGTCAGGATAAAGCCCTAATAAAACCTCAAAAGGGTTTTTTCCGGGTTCAGGCTCAAAAGTAGGCCCTCTTATAAAAATATTTTTTGCTCTAATGGCTATTTCAGCATTTGTTTTCGCTGCCAATATTGTTTGAATTTTATCTCCCCAAGGATAACTTGAACTTGCATCTACCTTTGCTTTAAAATCTTTTAATTCATCATCATATTTTATTTTTTCTTTTATGTAAGGATAAACTATTGTTCCGAAAATTATAGCTGCGATATAATCTGCTTTTTCTTGTTCCTCTAATCCTTTTAAGGGTTTTTCTCCAAAGTTTACCCAGCCGCCACTATAAGCAGGATCTTTAAATTTTTCCTGAAATAATGCGGAAAAAATATTATCTTTTGAGGGATCTCCTCCACTTACCTTATATGCACTTATATCAGAAAGCCTGAAGTTTCCTGTGCAAGTATTAGTACTACCATTAAATTCAGTACAAATTCCTTGCTTTCCGGTAGTACCTTCTAAATTAAATCCTCCTGGGTAACTGCAGTCCCTTAAAATTAATATTAATGGACTCCAATGGGGTTCACTGCAGCTTCCACTGACTTCTTTTTTTTGGAAACTTCCAGGGCACTGACCCTTCGAATCATCATACTTTGGGCAGAACCCATAAACAGCATTTGTAATTTGCCCTGGCTCATTAGTTGATGAAATTACTTTAAAATTGTAATCTGGGCAAGCATTTGAATTTTCAGCATAGTTTAAGCAGTTTCCGTAAGCTCCTTCTTCCCCATTTTGGGCAAAAACTGCTGCTGATAAAAAAATTAATTGAATTAATAAAAGCAGGATGATGATTAATTTCTTGATTCAAAACACCTTTTACAATTCTTTTAGTATAATTATTTCTTTTATATATAAATTATTCTGTATTTAATTACAGTTATGCAAAATAAAAACACTCATTCAATACATTCTATGCCTGTTTAAATGATTAAGTCTGTTTAAAGAAAGCATTTATGAATGCCTGTTTATTTGATTCAAATCATGAGTTTTATAAACTTTGATTTTATTTTGTTCCTTCAATTTTTTGTCATTGCTCCAAATTGAACAATTTAATTTTAATGCCAGTGCAAAATACGCCATGTCATCTGGATCTGGTGAAAGTTTCTCTGCTTCTCCAATAAAAGGAATAAGTTCTTCAAGAGGAACAATAATAATCCTTTTTTTAAGTATTTCAAGAATTCTAAAAAAATCTTTTTCTGACCTATTTGTTTTCTTAAGAATTTCTTCTTTGTGTTTCTCAAACTCACTGAAAATAAACTCTGCCGTGAATAAATGAAAGTTTTCTCTGAAGAAAAAGTTGAATGAAAAACTATCCTCTTTAATCAAAGCAGAAAATAATATATTGGCATCAACCACGAGATCCATTATTTATTTCCCCGTCTTTCTCAGCTTATTGCTGATTTCTTTACTAACTTTTTTGCCCAATCTCAACGCGTCGGCTTCAGTAAGCCGGCTTTTTGATTTAAATTCTCTCAAGAATTCCATGTCTTCTATTTTCTGCATAAAAGCCTGCCTTGCAACCTCAGACCAATTCATTTCAGGAAAAGAATCCATTTTCTTTTTCATCTCATCTGGAACAGCCAATGTTAAAGTTGTCATTTTAAATTCCCCCTAAGTTATGTGAATTTAAATATATATAATTATATTATGTGCAAGTATTTAATGCTATCCCGCGGGCGCACTTAAAGGAAAATCTGGCGGGTTTTCAGTCTTTTAATTAATTATTTTTTGTTTTTCCATTGGCTTTCAAAGTACTGCGAGAGCATGGAGCTTAAGTGCTTGTTTTCAGAAACAGTGAAGTGGTATTCTGGAGAGCTTTTTTCGAAATCGGTTAAGGCAAGCACGACTTTTTTTTTGTCAATTAAGTACGCATTCAATGAATGGTCTGAATTCATTAATTCAATGCCTTGGCCTTCAAATTCTTTTGCAAGGCTTTTAGCTGATTTGTGGATTAATTTTACTTCGAGTTTCTTTGATTTTGCTTTCTCTAATGATTCTTTTAATTCTTCTTTTGATGCTTTCGTGAAGCCGTAAACACTGTTTTCAGCTGACTCAATTTCCTGTGCAAGAATTTTAAAGAAATCTGATTCATTTTTTACTTTCATTACTTTTTCAGTTGAAGAAATTTTCTGCCCTGGAGAAAATTCTTTTAAAATTTCAAGGGAATTATTTTCAAGTTCTTTTACTTCTGTTTTTTTTTCTTCTAATAGAATCTGCACTGCTTTTTCTGCTTCAATTGACTTGTATTTTTTCGGCCTTCCGTAAATTTCAATAATTAGGTTTTTTTGAATTAATTTTTCTAATACATCGTAAACACGGGTTTTTGGCACCTGCGCGTTTCTGCTTATTTCAGGAGCAAAAGCTTCATTTAATTTAAGCAGAGTGTCAAGGCTTTTTGCTTCGTATTCAGTTAATCCGAGCCTTTCAAGAAATTTAACCAGTTTAGACAAAGTCATCCCTTATAATTATAGAATTAAATTTCTTTTTAAATTTACTGGTTAGAGTTAAGGAATTAAATTTTTGGTTTTTTTAGATTTTAATAATTTTTTCTTGGATACCTGTTTCTTCTCATCATCGGCCTTTGCTGTCTTTCTTGTTTCTGTTCTATGTCGCCTTCTTTTAATTTATATTCAAAGTCGTCAATTTTTTTGGTGTATTCAGAGTCTTTTTCTATTCCGCCTCTGAGCTTTAAGAGTTCTCTTGTCAGAAGCCAGTACACTAATGCAAGGCTTCTTCTTCCTTTATTGTTTACTGGAATTGCGAGGTCTACATTGGTTAAAGCATTGTTTGTTGAAACCAAGGAAATTACTACTGCGTTTACTGCGCTTGCTTCTTTTATTGCCTGTGCATCTGAATCTGATTCAGAGCAGAGAATAAGCTTTGGTTCAATGAATTCTTTTGCTTTAGGGTTAGTGAAAGTTCCTGGAACAAATCTTCCAGTCAATGCTTTGAATCCAAGTGTTTCTGCAAACTTTTTAACCGGAGTCTGGCTGTAAAGCTTTCTTGCAACAACAATTATTTTTTCAACTGGGTACATGTTAATGAAATTGGCTGCTAATTTAATTCTTTCATCAAGTGTTTTAATGTTCAATACTTTCAATCCGTCTTTTCTTGCCTTGTAAATGTATCTTTTCATGTCCCCTGTCTTGAATTTTGTTCCTATATGCGCTCCTGTTTTAAGGTATACTTCCGGCTCCACTAAAACAGTTGGCTCAAATTTTTCTTCTTCTTCCTGCTGTTTTGTTTTAACTTTTTTTTCCTTTAATTCTTGATTCAAATTAATTCACCTAAGACTGAAATTTGTTAAATTCATCAATTAAGTCAACCTGAGAGAAAATTGTTCTTCTGCAGCAGTATCTTTCAATTCCTAATTCATCTAAAACCTTTCCCGGCTTTTCTCCTTTTTCTGTTCTTCCAATAAATTCTTCATAGCTTTGCGAAACAACTTTTCCGCAGCTAAAGCATCTGACTGGCACCATCATTTTCAATCACCTTCTGCTCAATTGCTTTTTGGCTCTTGCCCCTCTTCCCAACTGCTTTTTGGGTTCCTTTCTTCTTGAGTCATCAACCAAAAGCATTCTGTCATATTTAAGCATCTGCTCTTTGAGTTTCTTGTCCTGCACTAAGTAGCCTACAAGGCCTTTAGCTATCGCGCTTCTTGCAGCCACTGCCTGGCTCATGAATCCTCCGCCTTGAACGTTTACTACAATATCAATTTCTTTCAGGTTCCCTTCTCCTGCCAAATAAATTGGTTCTCTGATGTACTCTAAAACATGAAATGGCGAAATTAAGTTTAAGCTTTTTTTATTGATTGAAATTTTTCCAGTGCCTTTCCTGATTATTGCTCTTGCAACTGCGTGCTTTTTCTTTGACTTAGTGAACAATCCTCTCTTTTTGCTTAATCTTTTCTTTTTCTTTAAAGGCTCTTTTTCTTCTGCTTCCTGTTTTGCTTCAGTTTCTTTTTCCTGTTTTGCTTCTTTGGCTTTTTCTTTTACGGGTTTTGCTTCAGCGTGCTTGGCTTCTTCTTTCTTTGCTTCAGTTTTTTCTTTCACTGAAGGATTGTGCTCTGCCTTGGCTTCTTTTGCTTCTTCCACTACTGCTTGTTTTTCTTCAGCCATTTAATTCACCAATTAGCTCCTAAAAGCCTGCTTAACTGCTCTAATTTAATGAACTGAGTTCCTTCTTTGTGTTCAGCCATTTTTAAGTGCTCTGCTTTCGCTTCAGCAAATTCTTTTGGAACTCCAATGAAAACTTTTAAATTCTTTAACGCCTCTGTTCCTCTTTTGCTTCTTTTTGGAAGCATTCCTCGAACGCTTCTCTTAATTATTCTGTCAGGGAACTTAGGGAACTTTGGGCTGTTATGGGGATTGCCTTTAACAGTCATGTCTATTCTTGTCTTGAATTTTTCGTAAATTAATTCCTTGTTTCCGTTGATTACTGCTTTCTCTGCATTAAGGATTACAATTTTTTCTCCTTTCAAGAGCTTTTGTGCAGTGAAGGATGCAAGCCTTCCCATTACAAGGTTTTCTCCGTTTATTATCATTTCAATCACTTTTGGTTTTATTTAACTATCATTAATTTTTTTGCTTCAGCATTTGATTCAGCCAATTGCCTTAATGAAATAAATTTTCCGTTTTTTGAAATTTTTTCTTTTGCTTTGCTGCTTGCATTTAATGCCGCTACCTCTATTTTTTCGTTTAATTCTCCGTATGCAAGAACTTTTCCTGGAACAACAAACATTTTGTCCTTGAATTTTTTTGCCAATTCATTTAATTCAAATAAATTTACTTCAGCTCTGTTTTTTCTTGGGCTTCTCAGCTGTGAAGCTAATGCATTGAATAAATTTTTTTTTGTTTTCTTTGAATGCTTCTCTAAAGCAATAATTGTTTCTTTAGTGCTTTGCTTGTTTGCTTTAATTTTTTGACTCATTTTTTCTTCCTTTCTGTTTTTTTCATTTTTTCTTCCCGCGTATTGAGCGAAAGCGAAATACGTGTGTTCGCGCCCACCTCGCGAGAAGGTGCAGGGGAAGGGATTTGAACCCTCGAAGGCACTAAGCCACAGGATCTTAAGTCCTGCCCCTTTGGCCGGACTCGGGCACCCCTGCAGTTATATTAAGTTTGCAGGGAAAGCCTATAAATCCTTTACTGCCTGCCTGAATTCATCTGTTTTTTCATTTAGCATTTTCAGTGATTCTAATAATATTTCTTCGTTTGTCAATGACCCATCTGATTCCAAGTCAAGGACATAGGAGTTTTTTTCGTATTCTAGTTTTAATCCTAATTTTTTTCCTGCTTTTTCAATGTCTCCGAACCTGTTCTTTGCTGTTGCATCTGCAACTATTACTTTTTTTGCTTTTATTTCAAGCAATCCTGGCGAGCTTGACTTAATTATTTCGTTGGCTCCTGTTGGATCTTTTTCTGTTGAAATTACTGGAAGCTGCCTGAATGAAACTATTGCGGGCTGGTACTTTGAGTGCCTGCTTCCTGAATCCATTAATGCCTCTAACTCTAATTTGATTCTTTGGTTTTCTTCAAGCTTCACTAATGGAATTTTTTTGTCTGCTGCCTCTATTTTTGGGTCAGTGCTTATAATGTCTTTTGAGTACACTGTGCACGGCCCGTCTTTTTCAAGTAACAGTTTTATTTTGTCTCCTTTCCTGTATGATTTAAGATCTGTCTTAAATGGAACCATTCCCAGTCTGTGGGCAAGCATTTCATCAAACATTACGCTTGAATTTTCGTAAATGGTTAAGGTGTCTACTGCGAGCTTGTTTACGTCAACCATTATTGTTCTTCTGACTGAATTAATTAAAGCTGAATCAATTCCTTTAATCAGGAATGAAGCTTTTCTGTTTCCTGATTCTATTTGCTTTACTTCAACCATTCAATCAACCTCTTTTTCCTCTATGTTTTTTCTTTTTCCTGCACCCGTCGTGAGGCGTGGGAGTCACATTTTCAATTGAAAGAATTCTTAATCCCTGCCTTGTAAGGATTCTTATTGCTGCTTCAGCTCCTGCTCCCGGAGTTCTGCTTCTTATTCCTCCGATTGCTCTTACTTTTACATGAACTTTGTCAAAGCCTTTTTCTCTTGCTTTGTCTGCAACAATTTCCGCCATCTTCATTGCAGCGTAAGGGCTTCCTTCCTTGTGCTGCTGCTTCACTACCTGGCCCCCTGAAGATTTTGCAATTGTTTCTGCTCCAGTTGCATCTGAAAGCAGAATCTGAGTGTTATTATGGGAAGCAAAAATGTGAATTATTCCTTCTTTGCTCATTCATTCACCTTCACTTTTTTTCTGGTTTCTTTTTCAGTTTCTTCAGCCTCTTTTGTTTCAGCTGCTTCTTTTACTTCTTCAAATTCTTTCTTTAAGTCTTTTTTTCCTTCATCTTTTTCTTCTGATTTAAGTGTTGCTTTCTTTGCTTCAATAATCATTGGTTTTCCGTAATAATTTATTGAGGCTTCCTCTGCTTTTTTTACTAAGTAGCCTGGAATTGAAACTTTTTTTCCGTTGACTGCTACATGGCCGTGAGTGATAAACTGCCTTGACTGCTTAATTGTGTTGGCTAAATTTTTTCTGAAAACAATTGTCTGAAGCCTTCTTTCAAATAAATCTTTTGATTCCAATCCAAGGATGTCGTCAAGAACTGCTCCTGAATTTAATACTCCCAAAGAAACTAATGAATTCACTAAATCTTTTTCATCTCTTTCTCTTTCTTCAGGCTTTTTTCCAAGCAGCTGCCTTGCGTTATGTCTTTTTTTTCTAAAAGCTGTTTTGGCTCTCCAGATTTCTTTTCTGTTCTTTAATCCGTAGGTTTCTTCAAGCTTGCTTTCTTCTTCAATTCTTGCCTTGTCCCATGGCTTTCTTGGCCCTTCAAACTGCTTTCTTCTTTTCTTTGGATCGCCCAATCAATTCACCTTTTACTTTTTTGCTGCTGCTCCGGGTTTAATTATTTCCTTTTTCTGCACTCCGACTGTTGCTCCTCTTTTCCTGAAGCTTGACTTTGTTCTCTGTCCCCTTACAGTTAACCCCCAGCTTTTTCTTAATCCTCTGTAAGCCTTAACTGAAGTTAGTCTTTGAAAGTCTTTTCTGTAGCTGAAATCCAGTTCATTCATTACTAAGTGCAGATTTTTTCCTGTTTCCCAGTCCATTTTCCTGTTAAAAGTCCATGCAGGCAAACCAAACTTTACTGGGTTAAGAACTATTTCTTCAAGCTTTGAATCCATTTCTTCTGGAAGGTCTCCGAGAAGCATCTGTTTTGAAACTTTTGACTGCTTTTCAAATTCATTTGCAATAATTCCAGCCATTCTCTGCCCTATTCCTTTAATTCCTCTTAAGGCTCTTTCAATTGAAAGGCTTCCATTTAAGTCCTGGGAAGCAATTCTTACAATGTACCTCATTTCTGTCATAAAATCACTTGAAATGCTTTAATACTTCTTCGTGCGAAGCTCCTGATTTAATGCTGAATTTTTCCGGTGTTGGAAACAAATGCCTTACATTGCATTTCTTTCTTTTAATGCTTGGCCCGTCTACTACTGCAAAGCCTTCCTTTAATTCAACTATTACTGCTTTCATTCCGGCTTCTCTTCCTTTTTTTTTAATGCATACTCTTCCGACATCAATCATTTCAATCACTGAATTTTATTCTGAATTTCTAAAATATAAGGCCTGTAATTTAACTGCACTGAAGTAATTTGCTTTACCCCTGAATTTACTTTAATTGCTTCTTCCACTACCATGTCCCTGCATTTATTGCAGAGCTTTCCTGCAAGCAATACTTCAGGCCTTCTCTGAGTTTTGCTTAATTTTCTTACTTCGCTTGAATTCAATCCATGAGGCATTCCATGCATTGCTTTTCCGCAGAAACTGCATTTATGCTTTGAAGTTTTTCCGCTGCTGGTCCTTATGGCAACTTTTCCTTTAATTGTTCTCGTGAATTTTCTTTTCTTTCTTCTTTTTTCTGGATTCATTTCAAATCATTTTTTTATTTTTTATGTAAGTTTCATATAAATTGAATGCTCCGTTGAAGAGCAGTGAATAAATCAATGACACTAACACATACCATCCAACCCATGAACTCTCTGTCCATAACTTGAATGCAAACCATGTATTTGCGTTGCCCCAGTCGAATGCCGTCCAGAATGGAACTGGAACCGGAAGATTAACTATTGCATTAACGTAATTCCAGTTGAAAAACCACAGGAATGGAATGTACACTGCAAATGAAACCATCATCTGCTTTGTACTTCCGCTCATCATTGTTGACATGAGCTCCATTGATTCTTTTTGAAGCTTGTCAAGCTCTTGTTCGTAATTGTGCGGTTTTTCTTTCATTAAGTGCTGCATTCTTTTCTGTTTTTTCTTTATCTCCTCTTGGTGAATCTTTAATTGCTTTCTGTCAACAAGTTTTCTTGAAAGCAGCTGGATTGCGGTTGACAATGCAATTGAAATTAATGCAATGTCAATTACTGGGTCAAACAACTGAATTATTTGAATCCCTCCAAAGCAGCATTCAATGAAAATTTACTTGAAGTCTTGTTCAACACATTTCCATTAATATATGTATTATGCCCTGCAATAGTATAAAAAAGCTTTTCCTTTCTCATCTTCATCCCATTATTTTCTTTAAAAGCATATTTGATTCAAACACTGCTTCTTTTGCTAATTCCTCGTAAAACCTGTAAACAATTCCCACTGTTAAAAGAATTCCGGTTCCTGAAACTAAAGAGCCTGTAGTGATGTCTGCAACTCCTGCAAGAATTCCAACGAATGCTCCTCCTAGAATGCTTATTGGAGGAATGTATCTGTCTAAAATGCTTCTGATTATTCTTGGATCGTTTCTGAATCCCGGAATGCTCATTCCCGAGTTAATTAACTGCTTTGCAACTGCTTCAGGGCCTTGATTGCCCATTTCCACCCAGAACCTTCCGAATACAACGCATAAAATTGTCAGTAAAATAATGTAAATCACTGCATGAACTACTTCAAATGCAACCAATCCAAGAGACAATCCTTGAGGGTTGAAGAATGAAATAATTAATCCTTCAATTAAGGAAAATTCCTGCTGCGCTCCGACTCTTGGAACACTTGTAACCCAGCTCAACCCATTCAGGAAAGTGCTCAGGTAAGGAATTCCTTGGGCAAGGCTTGACCATATCTGAATGTTTGCAAACAATGCAGCTGCAAGAATTACAGGCATGTTGCTTACATACAAAAACTTTACTGGAAATCTTCCTCCCATGCCGTGCCTTCCTGTAGTGATTGGAATGTTTATGTGCATTCCTTCCGCGAAAACAACTGTGAAAAAAATTATTATTGAAAAAATTATTGCAACCAGTATTGGCAAGGCAATTGAAAGGTTTCCTTCAATGAATGACGAAAGCATTAAGAAAAATCTTCCTTGAAGATTTAAAACAAATTCTGGATTCAGGAGAGCTGTTCCGAAAAACACTGGCTGAAACAACTGCCAGAAAAATGTCCCTGCTACTCCTGCTGCAATGAATAAAGAAATTCCTGAACCAATTCCGTGCTTTGAAACAACTTCATCCAAGTAAAGCAGTATTATTGCTCCTAATGCAACCTGCAGCACTACTGGAATAAGCATTCCTGGAGCGGGCTGAATCAGGCTTGGAAATACTCCGAAGCCGGTGTAAGCAAGTGATTCAAAGAAGCATAAAAAAATCGCAAACAATTTCTGCATTGAAGCGAATTTTTTTCTTTGCTCTGGATTGCTTAAATCAATGTTAATTAATTTTCCTCCTACAAGCAGCTGTAAAATAATTGAAGCCAATACAATCGGCCCTATTCCTACTGTGGTTAATGTCCCTAAATTGCTTGCTAAAAGAGTTTCGAACTGTGCAAGCCTTCCTGCAGCTGCTTCAGTTAAACCGATTACCTGAATGTTTCCTAAAATAAAATAAATTACTAGAACAAGCGATGTCCAAATGAGTCTCTTTTGAATTAGGTTTTTTTTTGCCGGCGCAGCTACTTCCGGCAAAAACCTGTATAATGGCTCAAAAATTTCTAGTATTCCCAATTAATCACTCTTCAATTGTTTCTGCTGCAGATTCTTCGAATCCTTCAATTAATCCTTTTGATTCCTTTATTTTTTCAATTGCATTCCTGCTTGCACCAATATTTCTTACAAGGATTTTGAATGAAAGCTTTCCTCTGCTTAAAATTTTGTCGTAATTTATTTTTGTTCCGTCAACAACAACTAAATCTTTTTCTTTTTCGATTTTATTCAATGCAAGAAGATTTGTAATTAATTTGCTCAAGTCATCTAAATTAATTGTTTTAGGATTTGTTTTAGGCTTAAGTCTTTTCTTGTGTCCTTTAACGAACTCCATGTAGTATTTAGTGAATTTATGCTTTTTGGAGCCCGCTCTTCCTTTTCCGCCTCTTGACCCTTTTCCTCTTCTGTTCTTTGTGCCTCCAGCTCCATGCGTTCTGTGTCCTCTTAATCTGTTTTTCTTTTTTCTTCTTCTTTGAACCATAAAATCACATCATTTTATTCAATAAATCATTAATTTTTTCTTTTCTTTCTCCGAGTGCTCCGCCGACTGAAAAAGATTTTTTTATTCCTTTTCTTTGATGGCCTTTCCTTGGGGGGTGAAGCCTGAAAACCGGCTTTATTTCAAGCTTCTTCAATGAATTTTTTCCTTCAATCAATGCTTCTGCTAATTCCTCGAATGACTTTAAATTATTTTTTTTCAGGAAATCGAGTGAAATTTTTTTGTCTCCTGAAAGCTTTCCTCTTTTCATTAAAAGCTTTGCAAGAGTTTTTTCATTAATTTTTCCAAAAGTAATGTAGTCTTTTGCTTTCTTTAATTGCCCTAAAGATTCAGGATTGCTCTGCACTAGAACGCAGTGATTTACTCTGGTGAGGCTGAGCATTTCCATTGCTTTCTCAATTCTTGTCTGCACTCCCCAGACACCTCTGACTCTAATTGCTGCGTGCATGAAAATCACTACTCCTACATTGACTGAAAATAGCATCGAGCAGCTTTGCTGCGAAGATGGTATTTCGGTGCAGCCGGACGAAAACGGCTTCTGCGTGCATTTCAATCACTTTTCTCCGATAACTGTTTTAATGTCCTCTGAAATTTTCATTTTGGTTGTCTTGCTTAAAGCATCAATTGCTGCTAAAACAAAGTTTAATTTTGTTCCGGTTGCACCGAAAGTGTTGCACCAAACATCTTCTAATCCTGCAAACCTTAAAACATCTTTAATGTTTTCTCCTGCAACTAATCCTATTCCTCTTGGAGCTGGAAGCAATTTTACTATAACTGAAGCGCATTTTCCTTCAACTTTGAATGGAAGGGAGTGCTTGATATTTGAAGTGCTTTCCCATGAACCTGATCCTTTTCTTACTTTAATTAAATTTAATTTAGCTGCATTTGTTGCCTTTCTTGCTGCAGGCCATCTTTCCTTGTCCTTGGCAATTCCCAGCCCGATAAATTCCTGCCCGTCGCCGATAAGCACTGCTGCTCTGAAGCTGAACTGCCTTCCGCTTCTTCTTACTTTAGTTGTTTTTCTTATTTCAATTACTTTTTCCTGAAGATTTGGAATAAGGAAATCAATTATTTCCGGCTCTAAAACTGGAAGGTTTCTTGAAAGCAGTTGGTTGTAGTTTTCAATTTTTCCTTCTTTTACAAGCTTTCCTGTTTCTGTTTTAGGAATCCAGTCAGATAATTCTTTTTCTTTTCTTGTCTTTTCCCTTAATTCTCTTCTTTCTTCTCTTTCTTTTCTTTTTTCGCTGAAACCTTCTTTTCTTTGAGGTGCAGTCATCTTCATTTGCTTCCCTCCAAGTCAATTTTCTTTTTTGCTTCTTCAAACATTTGAGCGCTTTTTCTTGCATCAAAGTTTTTTTTCGTTAAGCCTGAAAACTTTTTATTGAACTGGTCTTCGCTTAACTTTTTTGCAAAGTCTTCCACTGCTTTGCCGTTAACTTTATTTTCTTTAGGGAAAGCTTCTTCTCCTGCTGGAAGTTCTAGCTGCGCGTCAACTGCTCCTTTCAATACTGCAAATACATTTGATCCTTTTACTGGAGTCTTTAATCCGATGTCGAGAACGCATTTCTTTATTCCTTTTTTTAATGCTTTCTTTGCAAGCAGGTAGCCTGTAAGGTAAGCTGCCGGAATATTTTTTCCTGAGCCGTTCCATGCAAATTTCTTTAATTCACTTGAAACAGCTGAAGCAACTGTATTGTCTCCTTTTTCATTGAATTCAATCACTTGAGCTGAAATTAATTTGTTTGAGCATCTTACTACAAGCCTTGGAGCTTTTGATTTAAGCAAAGCCAGCCTTTTCAGGAAATTTGTTTTCTTTTCTCTTCTTCTTCTGAATTTTACTTCATAAACTGCAGTTCTTGCCATCAGCTTGCCTCCTTTAAATAGGCTTCAAGGTATTTTTTTCCTTTGAAAAATCCCTGCTTTACTCTTTTGTAAACATTTTGATAATTCACTTTCTTGAACAGCTCTGGATTGCTTTTCCTTAATTCACTTAATTTTTTTCTCTGAGCCCTCACAATGATCATGTGCCTTCCTTTCTTTGAAATTCTGGATTTTTTTGTTCCTTTTCTTTTTCCTTTTCCTTTTTTTCTTCCTTTTTTTCTTTTTTCCTTCATTTTATTTATTCTTCCCCTTGACTGAGATGTTTCAGGAATTTTTTTAATGACTCTTTCTTTGATGAGGGCCCTTATGTCTTCTTTTGTCATGGCTTCTGATGCCTGCTTTACTTTTTCGGGATCAATCCAGATCTTGTTTTCTCCAACATCAAAAATCTGTGCCGCCATTCTTATTGCTTTTCCGATATTTGCCATGAATTCACCTGTTTAATACCCTTATCTGCATTTCTTTTGCTTTCCTTGCAATTTCTTTTCTTTTCTTTAATCCGGTTTTTCCTGAAATCATTGCTGCCTGCAGTTCTTTATTCAATGAACTTAAGTCTTTTGCGTTGAACACAATTACGCTTTCATATCCTGATGGATGGATTCCTTTGATTTCTCTTAAAGTTCCGTATCCTTTTCTTGGGCCTCTTGGATGGTCTTTTGTTCTGTCAATGTTTATTCCTCTTGGAACTCTCCATTTGCTCCATTTCTCTATTGACTGCCTTCTCACGGTTCTTTTTCCGAACCTTCCGATCTGCTTCGGCATGCTTACTTTTTTTTCAATTAATTTTTTTCTTTTAATTGATTCAGTGCTTCTTTTAACTGTAATTTTGTTTGCGGGCTTGAAAGCCTTGTTCAAAAGCCTTCTCTGCTTTTTGGTTAATCCTTTCAAAAGCCTGTTTTCTTTTTCTTCTTTTTTCTTTTTTGCTTCCTTTCCTTTTTTTTCTTCTTTTACTTCTTTGTGGGTTTTCATTTCAGGCTTTTCAGGTTTTTCTTTTTTTTCAGCTTTTTCAGGTTTTTCATGCTTTGCTTCTTTTTCCTGTTTAGCTTCTTTTTGTTTTTCTTTTATTGCGGGAACTGCTTCTGTTGCCTGCGGCTTTTTTGCTTCCTGCTTCAATTCTTTTTTTGCTTCTTTTTCGCCTATTTCCTGAAGCTTTTTTCCTGGAAGCTCTTCAACTTCTTCCGCTAATTCTTTTAATCCTTCTTCCCTGCTTCTTGGCTTAATTATTTCTGTGTTTCTTTCAGCTCTTTTCCTGTCTTCTTCCAATGGATTTAATATTTTAGCTTTCTCTGGCTGGGGCTTCCTGCCTCTTATTATTTCAGTGTTTCTGTCAAGTTTTTCGCTCATGCAACCACTCTTGCTTTGCCTGTAATGTAAATTCCGTCCTGGAATACTCTTCTGTCTTTGTTTAAAACTTTTACTGCTTTCTCAATGTTTGCTGCTGTCTGCCCGACTTCTTCTTTGTCTATGCCGGTTATTTTAATGTTTTTTCCTTCAATTTTTACTTCAGTTTTTTCTCCAATGATTTTTGCTTTCAGTATTTTTTTTCCGCCCAAGTAATTCACTATTTCAATTAATTTCTTGTTCTGCTTGCTTACTGAAATATTCATTGGGAAGTGCGAGTAGACTACTGCCATTTCGCTTTCAAATCCTTTTGTTACTCCGTCAATCATGTTTCTGATTATTGATGAAACTGAGTATGCAACTGATTTTTTTCTTCTGTTTTTTTCCTTTGTTTTCACTGTTAAAGTGTTTCCTTTTAACTCAAATTCAATTGTTTTTGTCTTGAATTCTTTTGCAATTGTGCCTTTTGGCCCTGTGACTTTAACATTTGATTTCCCTGCCTCTACTTTAACTTCTTTAGGGAAATTCAGTGATTTTATTTCTTCCATTTTTTTCACCTAGTAAACGTAAGCTAAAAGCCTTCCTCCGATTAATTCTTTTTTTGCGTCTCTGTGGCTCATTATTCCTTTTGAAGTTGACACAATCAATATTCCTATGTCTTTTGAAGGAAGATACCTTTTCTCGAATCTTTCAAATTCATTTTTCTTCACTGCATATCGGGGCTTGATTGCTTTGCAGTCATTTATTTTTCCGCTTAATTCAATTGAAAAAATTCCTTCCCTTCCGTCGTCTGTTCTTTCAAATTTATTTAAGTAGCCGTGATCCGACATTACTCTTAAAATTTCTTTCAATACTTTTGAAGCGGGCCTGATTTTTGCGTTCCTATGAGAGGCTTCTTCTTTATTTTTTATGCTGATTAATGCGTCTGCAACCGGGTCAACTAAACTCATTTTTCATGCCTCCTAATTAAATTTCGTGAAACCAATTCTTTCTGCGTTGTCTTTAAAGCATCTCCTGCACAGGTTGATGTTGTATTTTTTTATTACTGCTCTGTGGTTTCTGCACATCTTGCATCTAGGCGCATGCTTTGCTCCAAGCTTTGCCTGCTTTTCAGTGTGAAGATTTTTTTCAACTGTTTCCTGATTCAAATTATTTCAACTCCGTAGCTTTGCTTTACAAATTCAACTGCTTCTTGTTTCGTAATTAAATGTTTTTTTGAAATTCTTGAACTGTTTTTTCTTCTCTTTATTCTGTAGCCTGGCCTTTCCAGGGTTACAAGGACATCCAGCCCCATTATCCCAAGCCTTGGATCGTATTTTACTCCAGGAATGTCAATGTATTCCTCTATTCCGAATCCAAAGTTTCCTAAAGAATCAAAGCTTTTTTCTTTCAGTTTATTTTCCCTTGCCTTGAATGCTTTAATCAAAAAATCTATTGCTTTTTTTCCTCTAAGCGTTGTTTTCACTCCAATTGGAAGGCCTTCCCTTACACCCCATGTCGGAGCCCTAACCTTTCCAAGAGTCTGCACTGATTTTGCTCCAAAAGCAATCTGCTTTACTACTTCTGCAGCTTTCTTTAATGGTTCTCCTGGCTCTCCTACCCCCATGTTCAGAGTTACTTTCTCAACTTTTATCTGCTTCATTTTATTCATTTAATCACTTTTAAGCTGCTTCTTTTTCAGCTCCTACAATAATTATGTTTCTGGCTGCAGTCTGGAAAGTTGAATCTCCTTCCTGGAGTTCAATTAAAGCCTGCCTTCTCTGCGTTCCAGGAAGAACTTTTTTCACTACTGCTTTTCTTCCAACATGCCTTCCGGAAATCAAATAGGCTTTAGCTCCTTCCTTTAACTGCACTTTTTCCATTACTTTCTGCTCGGGAAGCTTTATCTGCATTGAATCCCCTACATTTAAATCTGTTTTTTTTTCAATGAAAACTCTTCCGTCATTTGTGCTTAACTGCACTGCGCCTTTCTTATTCATTTTCTTTCCAGTAATTTTCACGTACTTAGTTAACTCTTTTTTTGGATTGATTTCAGTGAATTCAATTCTTCCTTTTCTGTCAAACATTGCCCTGAATTTCTGGTTTCTTTTAATGAATTCAATTACATCAAATAATCCAATCGGAAGCTTCGACTCCTTAACTATTTTTCCGTTGACTTTAATGTAACCGCTGCTTAAAACAAATCTTGCTTCCCTCATTGAGCTTACAATTCCCATTAAATCTCTTACAGCGAACCCTAAAGGAACTGACAAAGATTTTTTGTGGGCTCCAGGCTTTCCTTTGACTGTGAAAACCGCTGTTTTCCTTAAAATTTTTCTTACAGGCGGAGCATTAAGCCTCTTCAATGTCTTGTTTTCTCCTTTTGTTGCCATTACTTTTTCACCTTTCTGACTTTAACTTTTCTTGCTTCCCTTCTTTTTTTTCTGTGAGTGCTTTTCTGTGTTTTTTTCCCTGTTTTTCTTGCAGTTTTTTTCTTCACTTTATGTTTTCTTGTTGCTGAAGCAATTCTTGAATCATTTTTTCCTTTTTTTAGCTTGAATTTTTTTGTTGACTTCTTTAATCTTGAAGGCAGCTTAATTTTCGCTGGGTGAGGCTTTCCCGCTTCCCTTACTTTCTTCGGGGTTTTCTTTTTAGGAGTCTTTCTTTTCACTTTTCCTGTTTTCTGTGCCTCTCTTTTAATGAACTCTTTTTTTTCCTTTGCAGGCTTTTGAATTCTTCTTTTATCCTTTGTCTCCAGCGCAGTAATCATTAAATTTGATGCATGCAGCGGCACTTGTGCATCGGAGCCGTCGCTTTTCTTCAATGTGACTTTTTCAATGAAAGCAAGGCCCCTCAAGTAATCCAGTTCAGTAACTTTTCCTGTTTTTCCTTTATGGTTTCCAGTCATCACTTTAACTATGTCCCCGGTTCTCAATTCAATTGCTCTTTTCTTGTATTTCTGCCTTAAGTCTTTCGCTAAGTGAGCTGAAACATTTTTTCTAAGCACATGCATTGGTGCTTGAAACCTGAATTTTCTCTGCTTTTGTGGCTTGAAACTCTGCAACTGCATTTAAACCACTCCTGAACTGATTCCCGCAATTTTTGGAAACCTTTCCCCTACTTCTTTTGCAACTACTCCTTTTACTTCGCTTCCTTTTGGAAGGCCTTTTTCGTCAACTAAAACAACTGCGTTGTCTTCAAACTTTATTCTTGTTCCATCCGGCCTCTTGTAAGCCATTTTTGTTCTGATTATAACTGCTTTCTCGACTTTTTTTCTCATTTCAGGCTTTCCTTTCTTTACTGCAACATTAACCATCATTGCAATTCCTGCTTTAGGGCTTTTTCCTTTTTTTCCATGATAATTGTAAACTGAAATTATTTTCACTTCCTTTGCGCCTGAATTGTCTGCGCACGTGCAGTAAGAATTTTGCTGCAGTCCTCTTGTTGCCCTTGCATTGATTGCCTTCATTTCTCTTCACTCTTCACTTTTTTCTTTTCCCTTTCAAGCACTTTCAGTACAACAAAAGATTTTGTTTTTGAAATCTTTCTTGTCTCTCCAACTGAAACCCTGTCTCCTTCATTTACTGAAATCCCGTCAGGAATATGAGCATAAATTTTTGACCTTGTTTTCTTGTATCTTTCATACTTTCTTACTTTCTGGATTAATTCTCTTGCAACAACTGCTGTTTTTGCCGGCTTGGTTGACTTCACTATTCCAGTAAAAAGAGCTCCCCTTACACTGAAATTATTTCCTTTTTCCATAACTCTTCCTCCCAAAAGCCTTCACTCTGTCTTCCGGCCTGGCCTGCAGTTTTTTTCCCTGCATTTCAATTAATTCATTCCCTAAATTAAATGAAATGAAAACTTCTTTTTTGGGAATTTTTTTTTCCCCCTTAACTGATTCAATTGTAAAAGTGTTTTTTGATTCATCAACAATTCTTCCCTTCAAGCCTATCTTGTTCCTGTCAAATGAATTTTTTACTTCAATATTTAATCCAATCAATTCATGCGAAGCAAGATTCTGCTTTGTTATTGTGTAACCGTTTCCTTTAATCATTTCTTTCCCTTCTTTTCTTTGCTTTCCTTTTTTTCTTTGCTTTCTTTTTTTTCTTTGCTTTCTTTTTTTGCTGAAAATAATTCTCTTTCCCTTAAAAGAGTAAAAGACCTCGCAATTTCTTTTTTGTTTTTCTTTAAAATTCCTGGCTTTTCAAGCTTTGTTCCTGAAGCAATCAAAGACTTGTCTTTGGCGATTGCCGCCTTCAGTTCATGAATTTTTTTCTCCAATGCCTCGCTGCTCATTTCCCTTAATTGATGCATTAATTTAGTCATTTAATCACTGCACTTCTTTTTCCTTCTCTTTATTCTCTTTTGATTTCTCTTTTGATTTCTCTTTTTCATTTTTGTGTTCTTTTTTTTCTTCTTCTGCTTCCTTGTTTTTCTTTTCTTCTTTGCCTTTTTGTTTCTGCTTTTCCTTTTTTTCTGGTTTTTCTTCCTTTGCTTTCTCTGTTTTCTTTTCTTCTTTTAATTCTTTGCGGGCTTTAGTTTCAGGCTTTTCAGGTTTTTCTTTTTTTTCAGCTTTTCCAGCTTTTTCATGCTTTGCTTCCTTTTCCTCTTTTGTTTCTTTTTCTATTGCTTCTTCTTTCTCTTGCTTTGCTTCTGCTTTTGATTCCTCTTCAGCTTTCTCTGCTTTCTCTACCCAGAACGGAACATGCTGCTCGAAATGGCTCTTTAAGTCAAGCTTGTCCGGGAACTTTGTTTCAGGGAGAACAATTCTTATCTTGATTCCTATTGCTCCTGCTTTAGGGTAAGCTGAAGCCTGCCCGAAATCAACTAATTTTGCCTGCTCTCCAACCTTTTTCATGTACCCTTCAAATATTCTCTGCCTTCTTTTTCTTTCTCCTTTTCCAGATAATTTTCCTGCTAAAAACAATTCCACTCCTTGAGCTCCAGCAGCTGAAATATCTTTCACTACTTTGTATGCAACTGATCTCCAAGAGAAACCTCTTTCAAGCAGTAGCTTCATTTTATCTGCCTGCGCCTGAGCATTCAGTTCCGGAATCTTTATTTCCTTTATTTCAATTTGAGGATTATCTATTTTGAATCTTTTTTCAATTGTATTTGTAAGAGCTTTAATGTTCTGGCCGCCTTTCCCAATTGCCAGTCCTGGATGAGTTACATTCAAAACAATTCTTGTAACCATTGGAGTCTTTACTATTTCCGCTTTAGTGAATCCTGCCCTGATTAATTCAGACTTTAAGTAACTCTCTAATTCTACTTTCCTTAACCCTTTTTCAATGAAAAATCTTTCAATCATTATTTCGCCTCTGCAACCGCAATCTCTAAATGAGTTGATTTCCTTAAATGAACTTTTCCTGAAATTCTTCCCTGATTCTGATGCCCTCTTCTCCTGAAACCGCAGCATGCAAACATGTGCGCAATAACTAAGTTATCTGAATCCAGTCCTTTGTAGTCTGCATTTGCCTTCACTGAATTAACTAAATTCAAAACAATTTTTGATGTATTAATCGGATATCTTCCCTGCTTCGCTCCCGATCTTGCAAGCCCTTTCCTGTGCCCTACATTCTTGTTGTATTTCTTTAATGGAAGATGCTCTTTTTTGTCAATTACATTCTGCAGGAACCGCTGGGCTTTTTCAACTCTCATTCCCTTCAATTCCCTTGCATATTCAGTGCAGTACTTTAAGCTTGCCCTTGCATTTGAAACAAATGCCTTGGCAATTTTTTCTTCATTTCCCGGCACAAAATTATAATTTTTTTTAACCATTCAATCACTTCTTTGTTGCAATAGCAGTAGAGCTCTTTGTTGCCCCGATTCCTGCCTTTCCGTGAACAATTCTTTTTCTTGTAAACACAAATTCCCCGAAATAATGGCCAAGCATTTCAGGCTTCACTTCAATTGATTCAAATGTATTTCCTCTGTGCACAGCGAAATTCAATCCAAGCATGTCAGGAGTAACAATAGTGTCCCTTCTATGGGTTTTGATTGGCTTTGGATACTTTCCTGCTTTCTTTGCTTCGCTTGCTTTTTTTATTTTCTTTTTCATCTGAAGATTCTTTGACCTGCTCAACGTTCTTCTTGCTCTTGACGTAATTAATTTCATGAAATCTCTTTCATCAATTGAAGCAAGCTCCTCGATTTTTTTTCCTCTGAAAAATACATCTGCCATAAACATCACTTCTTTAGTCTTCCTGTTCTACTTGACGCAATTGAACCAACCTTTCTTCCAGGAGGAGCATGTCTTGAAGTTGACTTTGATTTTCCTGCATTGTGGCTTGATCCACCAAATGGATGATCCACAGCATTCATCTTTACTCCTCTGACTTTCGGCCAGCTTCCCAATTTTCCTTTTACTTTGAATTTAAAGTAAGCGTTTCCTGCCTTCACTAAAGGCTTCTCCATTTTTCCTGATCCAGCCGCCATTCCAATAGTGGCTCTGCACTGCAAAGGAACTGGTTTTGTTTTTCCTGAAGGGAGCTTAATGTAAGCAAACTTTGAGTCCTTTGTTATAACCAAGCCGTAAGCTCCATTGCCTCTCAAAAGCTTTCCTCCGTCTCCAGCAGTCAATTCAACTGCAAACACAGGGCATCCTTCCGGCACGCTCTGCAGAGGAAGAATGTTCCCTAATTCAATTTCAGCATTTAATCCTGCATGAAGAAGTGAATTAACCTTCAGTCCTTCAGAGGCAATAATGTGAGTTTTTTCTCCTTTCTCATTCCTTAATTCAGCAATAACTCCGCTTCTCACTGGATCAGTGTCAAGATTCAGGACCTGAACAACAACTTTGTCCTTCATTTCAGTTTCACTGTAATTAAAGTAAGACACTTTTGTTTTAGCTCTGCCGGTAGCTGTCCAGACAGGGCCTCCCTTTCCTCTCTTCTGCGGAATTATTCGCTTACCCATTAAATTACACCTAACTTAGTTGCTACATCCTGTGCCTTAAACTTCTTATCCAGTCTGCATACTGCTTTCTTTCTTCCCTTTCTGTCAAGAACAGTATTGACTCCAATAACTTTCACATTGTAAAGCTCTTCAACTGCTTTCTTTATTTCAGTTTTGCCTGCATTCCTGTGAACAATGAAGCTTACTTTGTTCTGGGTTTCAATCATTCCAACTGTTTTCTCTGAAATCAAAGGAAAAGCAACCACTTCATAATTCTTTAATTCTCTTTTCATAAACATCACAAATCACAACAATTTCAAAGCATTCTCAGTGTAGAGAGTTAATCTTCCTGCCTTGGTTCCGGGAGCCAAAAGCTTTGCATTCAAATCCTTTGCCCTGACAATGTCCACGCCTTCAAGGTTTCTTGCAGCCCTGAAAATTTTTTCATTTGCCTGGCCCGTAACTAAAAGCAATGATTTCCTTACTTTGTATTTTCTTCCCCTTGTTTTTCCTTTCCCTGCCCTCATCTGTTTTTTTGCAGAAGCTTTCTCGACATCAGCAAAAACTTTTAATTTCTTTAAAACTGAAATCAATTCCTTTGTTTTTTCAATTTCCTCTAATTTGTTTTCAACAATTAAAGGAATCTGCAGGTCTTTCACTAAATGCCCTCTATCCTCAACCAATGCTTTCACTGCAGTTGCAGCAATAGCGCTTCTGGTTGCTTTCCTTTTCTCTTTTTTATTAATTCTTTCAATTAAAATTTTTTCTTTTTTAGCTGGATGGGCTTTCGGCCCCCCAACTGCTCTTGGAATGCTTGCAACATTTCCCTGAAGCAACCCTCTTCTGTTCTTCAGTCTTGGAAGCCTTGCATGCTCTACATTAATTGATCTCTCCATTGCAGGCAGGCTTCTTCTTCCCCTGTACACTGCAGTGTTTTCTCTTCCAGCTCTCCTGAATGTTCCTTTCGGCTGAAAGTTTGCTGACTCAATTGAAAGAACTGCTCTCTTAATCAAAGCAGGATCAATTTCTTCGCTGAAAACCTTTGGAAGCTCTACTTCCCTCAGCTCTTTTCCTTCAACTGAAAAAACTTTTGATTTCATTGTCCTTCCTCAATTTTTTTACTGCTTGATTCAAGGAACTCTATGTCGCTTACATTGAATCTTTTCTCTTGAGAATTTCTCATTGGCTGCCTTAAAGCAATGCATCTCTTTGCAGGGCCTGGAACAGAGCCTGCAAGCACCAAATAATCATTTTTAATTAACCCGTAATTCTTGAACCCCCCTAAAGGATTCACTTCATTAAAATCATTTGAAATCTTTAAAACTCTTTTATTGTATTCAGTCCTGTTATGGTAACCCATCTGCCCAGGCCTAGGAACAGTCCACATAATTGTCGGAGGATGCCAAGGGCTGATTGAACCAACTTTTCTCTGATACTTTGCTTTCCTTCTCTGAATTGAAACATTAAACCTCTTAATTACTCCTTCATATCCTTTTCCTTTATTCACTGCCTTCACATCAAGAAACTGCTTTTCCTTGAACACTTCAGTTAAAGAAATTTCTTTTCCCAATTTTTCTTTAGCGAAACCAAGCTGCTGGTCAATTGATCCAGACAAAGTTAATTCATTTATTTCAGGCTTCTTTTTTCCAATTCCCGTCTTGCTTGGATTAGTGTGAACCAATAATTTTATTTGAGCAATTTCTGCCTTCAAGTTATTCAAATCATCAAATGTTTTCGGCTTCCTGACTTCTTCTTCAGCTGCTTCAGGCCTGCTTTCCTTTTTTTTATCTGAAGGAGTCATGAAATTATTAATTTTTCTTTCCAGGAACTTTGAATGCTTTTCAGTTAAAACATCAGTCAAAGATTTCATTCCATCAACAGTTTTCTTGTATGCCCTGACTCCATACACAGTTATTGGAGGGCATTCAATTACTGTTGCAGGCACAACAATTTTCTGCCCAAAAGAAGCAGACTTTTTTGCTTCATTTTTTGCAAGCAAATGAATCATTCCAGCTTTATAGCCTAAAAAGTTCAAGGGCTTTGCATCTTTTTCCAGTGAATCAGCAAAAGTCGCAAAACTAGGAGTTTCTTTTCTAGCCCTGACTCTGGGATAAAATGAAATACTTCCGCTTCTAGGTTTATGTTTACTCATGCAAAAACCATTACCCTTAGTATTATGGTTCGAATCACGAAAGCGGCTCAGGCTTGCGTGATTATTGCTTAAAAAAGCCGCAAATCGCATTTACCCGCTTAAAATGCTTTAAACGAGCAGTCTACGACCTCATTAAACTAATAATATATAATCAAATTTATTGTGAAAAGTATTTAAAGCTACCGCACAGCGAAAAGATTCGCTAGCCGAAAGGATTCGGCTGAGATCCGTGCAATGCTTTGCATTGCACTTTCAGCCTCGCTCAACTGAAAGATCAGTTGGCAATCTGCCCAGCGTAAAGCTGGGCTTGCACTGCTTAATGCAGTGCTTTTCGCCAACCTTTATTAAAGGTTGCGCCGGCTGGACGGCGG
>DATDZZ010000002.1:0-3803 GCA_035288565.1 archaeon | reverse complement strand
GCGAAAGTGCCATGCAGAGCATGGCACGGATCTCAGCCGAATCCCTTCGGTCGCCGTTCAGCCGGCGAGGCTGAGTGCACGGCTTAAAGCCGTGCGGATTTCCGCTGGATCCTTCCAGCGCCGTTCAGCCGGCGAGTCTGGATACGCGTATTCTTCGAATACACGGGTTTTCGTCAACCTTTTCTTAAAAGGTTGATTGCCAGCGAATCTGTTCGCTGGAGTGCACGTATTTTGCTTTCGCTCAATACGTGGCCAAGAATATTGAAGTGGTGTCGAGCCTGAAAGGCGAAGACAGCACAGATCACCGCGGAATCTTTTCCGCGACCGAATCTTTTCGAGGCATCGAGGCTGAAAGCCGAAGATGGCTCAGATTGCCAGCGAATCTGTTCGCTGAATGGACCCGCCGGGAATTGAACCCGGAGTCTCACCCACGCCAAGGGTGCATGTTACCATTACACTACAGGCCCTGGATCTCAAGTAAAATTATTGGAATGAAGTTAAATCTTTTTTTATTGAATAAATATTGGGCTTTTAAGCCGCGCGTTTGGATTAACCTTTTGGGGAAAGCTTTGGCTTTGAAGTTGGCGTGTTTTCGCCAGCCTTTTGGGAAAAGGCTGTGACATAATATTTATATTACATTTATTCCTTTTAGATTTAGATTCTATGGATAAAAAGTCTGTTTTAATGGATTCAGTGAAAAGGCTTTTAGAGCTGGGGATTTCAGATAAAGACATTGTTTCTAATTTAAAGGATGTAGGGATTCCTGAAGAGCAGGCTGTTGCTTTGCTTGCTGAAACTAAAGCAGAAAAAAGAAAAGTAAAGGAAGAAGAAAAAAAGGAGAAAGAGAAGCCTTTTTCCAAGGACATTTCGCTTGAAGAAATTTCGCCTAAAGGAGAAATGAAAAAAGAAACTTTCAGGGAAAAAGCTCCTGAAAAATCGTTATTCGAGAAAGAAGAAATGCCTTTATTCAAGCCAAGGTTTGAAAGAGAAACAGATGTTGCTGAGTTGTGGGAAAAAGGAATAATTACTGCAGTGGATCAAAAGCTTGGGGAAATGCAGAGGCTTAAAATTGATTTAGAGAAAATCCTTGACGAGAAAATAGATAAGTCAATGGAAAAAGAAATGAAGAAAGTACAGATTTTATTTGATTCAAGGAAAGCGCTTTTGACTTCAAAAATTAATGAATACTTGGAAGAAAAAGCAGGAGAAGTTTCTGAAACAATTCAGAACAGAATTGAAGAAATAAAGAAACTGAATTTCGCCACTCAAGAGGATTTAAAGAAAACCGAGGCAAAAATTCAGATAATAAAAAACTTGTATGATAACGTGAATGCCGCTTTATCTGATTTAGA
This sequence comes from archaeon, assembly GCA_035288565.1. Taxonomy (GTDB): domain Archaea; phylum Iainarchaeota; class Iainarchaeia; order Iainarchaeales; family DATDZZ01; genus DATDZZ01. Next base: position 2,451 of record DATDZZ010000002.1, on the reverse strand, counting down.
TCAATTGAAGGCAGAGTTAACAGAGACAGTAACAGAGTCAACTACAGCTTTAAAGGAAAAAATGGCTGAACTGGATGAAAGGATTTCCAGAACCCTTGAATTGGAGTCAAAAATAACTCAAGGGTTGATTAATGAGGCAAAAAATAAAGTTGATACTGTAATAGATGAAAGAATAACTAAGTTAGAGGACAGAGTTAAAAAAGAAATTGAAGACCTGGAATTATTGGAATCAAAAGTTTCTCCTGAAAAGGTTGGGCAGAGAATTGACAGAATAATTTCAGAAAAAACCGAGAAACTGGATGAGCTTGTTGCAAAGAAAATGGATGAATTGGAGAAAATCGAAACGCATTTGCAGCCAGATGAAGTCAACAAGAATATTGAGGAAGCAATTATCAGCAGGACCGGCGACCTGATTAAGCGGACAGATCAGCGGTTGAATGAATTGAAAGCATTAGACAGAAATCTTAGCGCGGAAGCAGTTGACAAGAAAATTGATGCAAGAATTTCAGGGGCTTTAGGGCATCTGGCTTCTGAACTGGATTCAAAAGTAAGGGAGTTCAGGACAATTAAAGCCGCAGTAGAGCCCGCGAAAATAGAAGAAGACATGTCAGACATCATTTCAAGAAAAAATATTGAGTTAGAGCAAAAAATGCATGAAAGGCTTGACATTATAAGCGAAAGAGCAGACAAAAAGATTAGTGAATTAATTGAAGTCCAGTCAGTATTGAATCCGACTGCAATTGAATCAGAAATCAACAGAATAATTACTGACAGATTAAATTTGCTTGACAGAAAAATTCAGGAAAGAGTCTATGTTTTAGAGAAGCTTGAAGCCGCTGTTTCAGCTGAAAACATTGACAAATTAATTGACAATTCAATTAGCAGAAAAATGCTTTCGCTTACAGGAGAATTAGACAACCACATTGAAGCAGCTGTAGAAAACCAGTTAGAGTCAGTTCTTCATGTCACTGCAGAAGATTTAGAGAAATTCAAGCAAAAAACTTTGTCTGAATTAGACGTAGACAAATTAATTACCCAGTTTGAGTCATTAGAGGATTTCAAGAAAAGGTTCGACAAAACAGTTGATGCAAAGATAGCTGAAGTTGCCTCCAAATTAAAAGCAAAAGAAGACTCAATTGACAAGGCAATTTTAACAATTAACAGGAAAGTGGAAGACTTGAATAACGTGGAAAAAGATTTCGCTCAGCACATTGACGTTATTTTAGAGAACCTTGAAGACAAAGTTGATGACCTGGAAAAAAAAGTCACTAATAAAACACAAAAATAAATTTCTTTTTTTTTGGGCTCGTGGCCTAGCGGCTATGGCATCGCTTTGACGTGGCGAGGATCACCGGTTCGAATCCGGTCGGGCCCACTAAATTCAATTTTTTTATTCTCTGGTTTCACTTTTAATTGCTCTAAAAACAAGCAGCTTTTGCATACCTCATTTGAAGTGATTGCTCCGCATTTAATGCATTCAAGCATTTCTCCTTTCTGTTCAAATCCCTTCAATGCCTGCTTTAATTCAAGGAAAGAGTTTAATGCAGAGTACTTGCTTCCTGGAAGCTCGTCCTCCATTTTGTTGATTGTTTCCCTGAAAATGTTTCTTTTTGCCTGATAAGAGAAAGGGCAGCACTGCTCGCTGTAATGAGGAATTTCCTTCAGGAAGCAGTAAGTTAAAACATCTTTTTCCGGAGTAGTGTAAAGAGGCTTTATTCTTGGAATTAATCCTTTCACTTTTTTAGTTCCAGTTATTGGGCCGAGCCTTGAAAGCCTGCTTAAGTTGTTTGAAAAAAAATTCATTAAAATGCTCTGCAGTTCATCATCCAAGTTATGCCCCGTAGCTAATTTATCTGCATTCAATTCCTGTGCAGCGTCATTCAATAATCTTCTTCTGAATACCCCGCAGAAACTGCAGCTCTTGTTTTTTAATTTCTGTTTTTCAATTTCCTGCACTACTTCAACCATCGTTGTTCCAAACCTTTCCTTGTATGAAAGAATTTCGTGCCTAATGCCAAGGCTTTTGCATAATTTTTTCGCTTCATCCACTGCAAGGTCCCTGTAGCCTTCAATTCCTTCATCGATTGATACAGCAATCAAGTTCTCTTTTCTGGGAATTACTTCAGCTAAAATGCTTACAAGCGCAGCTGAATCTTTTCCCCCTGAAAGTCCGGCAACAACCAATTCATTTTTTTCAATTAAATTAAATGCCCTGATTGTTTTTTTCACTCTTTTCTCAAAAAAGTGAATGAAATGGTTTTTGCAGAAATTATGCGGCCCGTAAGGCAGTGTTACAGCTCTTTCATTGCCGCATCTCTCGCAATTCCTTACATTCAATGTTTTTTCTTTAACCACTTCCTCTAATGCAACGAAAGCCATACAAATAATGGAATCATTAAATATTTAAATTAAGAAAAAGAATTCTATTTATGCATTTATTTAAAAGAAGAA
>DATDZZ010000001.1:0-4633 GCA_035288565.1 archaeon | reverse complement strand
ATTTATTGAAAGAAATTATTATAATAGAAATTTATCTGTTTATCTTTATTATTTTTATTATTTTGTTTATTCTGATTATTCTGCTTCAATAACCTTGAATCCTTTTTCTTTTATTGCTTCAATTATTTCTTTTTTTGAATTGCTTGCTTCATTGAATTCAATTAACGCTTTTTTTTCAGTAAAATTCACTTTAACTGCATTAACAAGTTTTCTTGCTTTAAGCAAGTTTTCAACGGATTGCGCACAGCCTTCACAGCTCATGCCTTCAATTTTTATTTTTAAATTCATTCAATCACCCATTCTCTGACTTTTTGGCTTTCATTCTTTGCAGCAGTCAACCACTTTTTTAATTATGGCTGAAAACTTTCCCATTAATCCACTGCTCTTGCCTGCTTCAATTGTTTTTTCAATTTTTTCTGAATCAATTAATTTTAAGTTAATTGAAAAAAACAAGGAATACAAATCAAAAGCTGAATTGAAAAATTCCTGCGCTTCTTTTTCGTTTTTCTTTGACAATTCTTTTGTCCCCACTTCATACAAGCGCATGCTTCCTGCAAGCAAATGCTTGCTTATGCACCATTCCTCTCCTTCAGGTTTTGTAACAATTTTTTTAAGCAATTTTTTTCTAAGCTCTCTCACTGAATTAAGCATTTCCAAATACTTTTTGTTTTCTGTTTTCATTGCAGTGAAATAAAAATGCTCTTCCAGGGAAATTAAGTTCATTAACCCAATGCTTAAATCCTCATCTCTTGAAAGGTCAACTTCTCCTTTTTTTACTTCCTCAATTTTTTTGAGCCATTTCTTAATTTCTTTTTCGTTTTCCATTAATTCACCCAATCAAAAAAAACATTGCAGCTGCAGCTGCTGCTAAGACAAGAACAGTTAATGCAATGCCTTGATAAGGAAACAAAACCTTGCCGTTAACTCTTTTTATGTGGTTGTGGAGCCAGAAAGAACCAAGAGAAAAAAAGCCTCCGAGCAGGCTTCCGAAAAGGATTTTGTTCAGCCAGTAAAATTTATTGAAAATTGTTCCGACTTCTCCAAATAAAAGCATTGGAAAGAAAACATTTTCATCTGAAATGTACATTAAAGGAATTACTGTTAAAGCAAATGAAGCTAAAACAACTAATGGAAGCTGGAACTGAAAGTAATTTTTTAATTTTCTTCCAATCCATAAGCCAGTTGAAATTCCGAATGCTCCAATGAATAAGCCTACAATGCTGTAATCAATGCCAAAAAATTTTGCTGACATTGCCATGCCTCCAATTGCAATAGTGCATAAAGGGCAGTGAGCATGCACTGAAGCTGCTCCCAGCAAAACAAATAAAAAAACTGAAAACAAGTGGATTTTTTTCATTTCAAATCACTTTATTTCAGTAAAAATTCCTATTGCTTTGCCGTCTTTAATTGCATAAACCTTGAAAGGCTCTGACTTTAAGCCAGGCATTCCTGGAGAGCCTGAAGGCATTCCTGGAAGGGCTATTCCGTCTATTTCAGGCTTTTCTTTTAGAAGTTTTTCTACTGCTTCAATCGGCATGTGCCCTTCAATGAAGTAATCGCCTATAACTGTTGTGTGGCAGCTTCGCATATCCTGAGGAATGTTGAGCTTTTCTTTTATTGTGTTTGGGTCAGGCTCTTGATGCGCCTCTGGCTTTAATCCCAAGTCCCTTAAATAGCCAATAAAGTTAACACAGCAGCCGCAGCTCAAAGAATAATGCACTGTAATCTGCTTTCCTTCAAAAACTTCATTGCTTGAAGCCGCGCTTGGCATGAAAAAAATAAAGCCAATTGCTAAAATAACCAGCAAAGCTGCTCCGCCTAAATGGTATTTATTCAAATTCATTTCATTTCATCTCCTTTTCCTTTTTTTCTTTAAATTCATTTTTAATTCCATTCAAAAATTCTTTCACTTACATTGTAGGCATTCCTTACAATCAAAGACATTTTTCCATTCTTTGAAATGTTATTGAAAAAAAGTTTTCCGCTTCTGTGGTGGCTTGCTGCAAACCCTTCAGAGGCATCAGCCTTCAATTCTTTTCCGTTAATCATTAACACAGCTGCTTTGCTTACATCAAAGTCATTTGTTCCTTCATGAGTGTCAATCTTTAACTGGAATTCAATTGAACTGCCCTTCAATACTGGAGTGGCGGCAATTGTGAGGCCGTTAGCTTCCTTTGAAATTGTTTGAAGACTCACAGATGAAGAGCCTGAATTCAAGCCAGTTAACTGATTTGAATTAATTGCTTCACTGCTTGCAGCAAATGCATTTGAATTCATTCCAAGAATGCCTGCCATGAATATTCCTGCTATAAGAAAAATTGATGCATAAATTGCCGGATTCTTTAAATAAGCAAAATCAATTGATTTAAATGAAACCAATTCATTTCTCTGCATTACTTCTAAAATCATTATTATTCCGACTGCATTTGAGATTACTCCCATTGCAAGGAATGCAAACTGTAATTCGCTTAAAAATAAAGCGAAAGCTGAAAAACCAAGAATTGGAATTACATCCGCTAAATGATGAACGCAGCATAAAATCATTGAGCCTCCTGAAACTCCTCCTGAAGCAGCCAATGTCTTTGACTCTGACTGCATTTTAATTAATTTAAAGTAATCTCTTGTGTAACTGTACAAGCCGACTTGAACTCCAAAACCTATTACAAGCAATGAAATTAATGGAAGGAATTGATTTAACTGCTGTAATGCATGGTCCAAGCCATTAAACAAAGTTAATATAATTAAGTAAAATAATAAAAGTGAAGTGCCTGCAAGCACTCCAGTCATTAAAGCCTTTTGTTTCATTTAACATCCTCCGACCATGTCTGGAAGATTCTGCAAATTGCTTGGAAGCGCGCTCTGGCTTCCCTGCGCTGAATTTCCTGCTGAAAAGCTTTGGCTTGAAGGAGCTGAATTCAGTTGATTTAATTTAACTGACTGCTCTGCAGCCATTGCATTCAATGAATTTATTTGAAAAGACTGAAAAACTGAAAACAATAAAAGCAAGCCCAGAACAATGTAAGTTGCATTTAATTCAATGCCTCCGCCTGCTTTATGGATTTCATTTTTTTCTTCACTCTTTTCGTGTTTTTTTTCTTTACAGCAATCATGCATTTTAACAACCTCCTACCATGTCAGGCAGCTGATTCAGTGAACTGCTGTCAACTCCTGAACCTGAAGCCTGTAAACTTAACGCTTTTTCAATCATCTGCTTTGGAAAGAACATTATCTTCCATTTAGTTAATTCCTCTAAAATTTGCTCGTTGCTTAAATCAGAGTTAATCAGCAAGTACTTTGCCAGTCCTCTCATTGCAGCTGAGTGGGCGCAGCCGCATGCAGGTTCTCCTGATGCAAAGACAAGTGAAGTTGCTCCGCAGCAATACTCGCATGCAATCATTGACCCAATTTCAGTGTATCTCTTTTTTTGCTCTGCGCTTAAATCCTTTAACTTTAAAGCTCCAGTGTCATATAAGTCTCCGTCCAATGCAGCTAAAACATTCATTGAATTCACTGCATCATCAAATGAAACACCTAAAGCTTCTCCGTAAACTTCCGGCACGCCTTTCGGAATCAATTGAGCAATTAATTCCTGTTCAGCTAAAGCATTGCCTGAATTTCCTGAATTCTGCAGTGATGCCTGCCCTGCATTCACTGAAGGCAGTACAGCTAATGCATTCAATTTGTTTTCGTTGTTTTTAAGTTGGCCGCCTAAATTCATTATTGAATAGGAATTGAATCCAAACAATACAATTAATGCAAAGGCAAGCACTAAAACAATGTTGTCTTGTTTCATTGAAAATACCCCCAAATTCTGAAGAAATAGGTGCTGAAACCATATATAGCAGTTAATGAAACCATCAAAACAGGGTTTTTCATTGAAATTTTGCCTTAAAAACGGAATTTAATGTTTTTATTTTTTCTTTTTAGAGTGATAGAACAGCATAGTTTCAATAAATGAAACCGAAAAAGTGATAATAAAAATCCAGCCAAAGCCCGCAACAATTAAAGGAATTCCAAAAATTTTTTCTCCAAGAAAAGCCACGTTCTGGTAAACCCATTCCCCTGCAAAAACATTTGGATACTCATGCATTAAAACAAGCAAAGGCAGTGAAGCAAGCAAAGAAATAATTGTTTTTTTGCTTCCTTCAATTAATTTAAAGAAAAACAAAGATTTTTTGGTTAAATGAAAATACACTGGATCGAAAGTGAAAATGTTTGCAATCATTAACACTGCAGTAAAGTAGTTTGCATTCAGGTTATTGTTGAATAAAAAATTCATTAACGGAAAAATTATTGAGAGAAAAAGAATTCCCAATAAAAAATTATTGATTTTGTTTTTTGCTTTAAGACTTAAATTTAGTTTCCAGAAACTCCCCTTAAATTTTTTTTCAATAAAAAAAGCAATGAAGTTATAGAATGCATAAACTGATAATGCACCGATTGGATAGTAAATCATTGCTGGAAAAACAAAATTTAAAAAATCAGAACCATGCCTGTAAAACCAGTTGGCTCCAATTAGCTGCCCGAAAACATAATCAAGCAATAAGCTTATTGAGAAGCCAATTAAGTAAGCGTAAATCAAAAAACTTTTATTCATTTTAGAAAAATTCTTTAAAATTGATTTCTTTGAATT